>JBOGWA010000112.1:0-3955 GCA_050693155.1 Actinomycetota bacterium
TGCACCGCATCATGGGAGACGCGGTATGGGAGCGCTTCCGGGAACAGGTGTCCGAGGAGTTCCACAGGCGCTTTCGCGACCCGATCGGCGACACCCAGGAAGTGCTCTTCGGGATCGGAACCAAACCAAAATGACGGAACGGCGCCCCGAAGGGCGCCGTTCGATCAGGCTTCTCGTTTCCTATGACCAGAACTCGTCGATCGCGTACTGGTCATCTGGGTGCCCCCAGGACTCCTTCACCTTCCCGCCTTCGATGTGCTGCACGAGGATCCCCCGGGACGTGAGGCTCTTGCCCTCCCGCTGGGCACTGGACTCAAACAACGAGACAGAATGCTCGTCATTCGCCAAAACGTCGTGGAGCGAGATCTTGAAGGTCCCGCCGGAGAGTTCCGCGGTCCTGGCGAAGTTCGCGAGCACCTCGTCGATCCCCTTGAAATCGCCGGAGAGCGGACTCCTGCCCGGGGTATGCCAGACGATGTCCTCTGCAAAGAGCTCCCGGAGCGTATCCAAGTCGCCCTTCGAGAATGCGTCGTACCCCTTGCGAACCAGATCCTCGTTCGGGTGCCCCATAACTACTCCCTCCTGTGGTCGCCAAAAACCAATCTACGCCCGTTCGGCAAGACCCGTCAATGGATGGACTTTGTCGCCTGACGCTCCACGAAGCCGACGAGGGTTCGGACCGGAACGCCGGTCCCTCCCTTCGGCCAGTAGTCACCGGGCGTGTCGGCGAAGGCAGGGCCGGCGATGTCGAGGTGCGCCCACGGCGTGTCGCCGACGAACTCCTTCAAGAAGAGCGCCGCGGTGATCGCTCCGCCCCACCGATTGCCGACGTTCTTCACGTCCGCCACCGCAGACTCGATGTGCTGGCGGTACTGCGCCCGGAGCGGGAGCTCCCACCCCGGTTCCCCGGCCTCCTCGCCCGCCTCCAGGAGATCGGCGATCACCTCTCGGTCGGTCCCGAACAAGCCCCAGAGGTCTTCCCCGAGAGCGACGAGGGCAGCGCCGGTGAGGGTCGCGGCGTCGACGATCACCTTCGGCTTCTTCTCCGAGAGGTACGCGAGCGCGTCGGCCAGCACCAGCCGTCCTTCCGCATCGGTGTTGAGCACCTCTGAGGTCTTGCCGCCTCGGTGACGAAGCACGTCCCCGGGCCGGATCGCCGAGCCGCCGGGCATGTTCTCCGCCGACGGGATCGCTGCGATGACGTTCACCTTCGGCTTCAACCGAGCGATCGCACGCATCGCCCCGAGAACCGCTGCGGCGCCGGCCATGTCCGATTTCATCGACTCCATGCCCTTCGCATCCTTGATCGAAAGGCCGCCGGAGTCGAAGGTGATCCCCTTGCCGGTGAGCGCGATTGGCGGCCCTGAGCGGCCCCCGTAAGAAAGCTCGATTAATCGTGGCGGGTTCGCGCTCCCCTGCCCAACCCCGAGGATTCCACCGAAGCGTCCCTTCTCCAGGTCCGCTTTCGACCACACCTTGCACGTGAGCCCGGTCTCCTTCGCCATTTTCCTCGCCTCTCGTGCGAGGAAGTCCGGGGTCGCGTCGATCGCTGGTGTGTTAACGAGGTCGCGGGCCCAGGCCGTGGCCTCGGCCAGCACCTCGCCCCTGGACACCGCCCCCTTCGCTTTCCGCTCGTCCCAACTCGGGGAGCCGATCACGGTGATGGCTCGAAGCTTCGGCGGGTCTTCATCCTTCGCCTTGTAGCGGTCGAACCGGTACGAACCGAGAAGCATCCCCTCCACGAAGGCCTGGATCGCCGGCTCCCACGACCGGCCAACGGCCTGAGGCAGGGTCGACGCGACGGTCGCATAGCGTGCCGCGCGGGCGGCAACCTTCCCTGCCGATCGACGGACGGTGTCCGGGTCGACCTCGCTCTTCTTCCCGAGCCCCACGAAGAGCACGCTCTTCGCCTTGAGTTCGCCGACTGCCGGCAGCAGGAACGTCTCCCCCGACTTCCCGGTCACCCCGTTATCGCGGAGCAAGGTTTGGACCTTCCTTCCGTAGGCCGCGCCGACTTCCTTCGCTCCCGGCCCCAACTCGGCTCCCTCGAAGATGGGAACGAGAAGGAGATCGGCGGCTTGCTTGGTCGCGGGGACTGATCGGTAGTCGACCTTTGGCACGGCGTTCCTCCAGAGATAGACGACTGGGTTCGATCAGTCTAGCGTCCGCCCTCTCTCCGCTACGCTCTGGACGATGGAAGCGACCGACCTCACAAGCCTCGTCGAGTTCTCGACCGAGAGCCCGACCCGCCACACGGTCTTCGAGTCGAAACACCTCTGGAGTCAGGTCCTGTGTCTGGAGCGAAACCAGTCGTTCGGCCCCGTCGCGGATCGAGAGGCGGACGCGATGGTCACGGTCGTCGCCGGCGAGGCGGTCGTGATCGCCGGTGGGAAGCGGAGACGATTGAAGCAGTGGGGGGCGGCGCTGGTTCCGGCCGGAGCTCAGCTCTCGGTGACGAACGCCTCCACCGAACCGCTCGTCATCCTTGTGGTGACCGCGCCTCCGCCCGCTCCCGAGGCCGCGCGCTGATCCCAGCGGCCATCGCCAGGTAGGCAACGAACGCCACTCCGAACGACACGAGACTTGCCGATACGTTTCCTCCGAAGAGCGGCTTCCCGACGATGTCGATGACGAGATCCGTCCACCAGCCCGGGCCGGTGGGAAACACCCACTGGAAGGCAAGGAACCCCAGGATCCAGGCGCCGATCGCCGCAAGCCGAACCCCGCCCGTGTAGCGGTACGGACCACTCGGATCGAAAAGTGCATCGCTAGCAAATCGTTGGCGGCCCAAAGCGAAGTAATCGGCAATGAAGACGCCGGTGAGCGGGACGAACACCGATCCGATCAGGAACAGGAAGAGCTCATAGGTCTGCACCCCGTCGTCGGGCTGTCCGAAGAGCCAGGCCGCGAGGGCGACGCCGAGCGCCGAGACGCCAACGACGAGCGCGCGCACGGGCGCCCGGCGGGCGACGTTCTGGATCGAGACAGCCGCGGAGTAGATGTCGGCGAACGCCTCATCGGTCTCGCCGACGAGGAGGGCCAGGAGCACGATGGTCCCGCCGGCAAGGGTCAGGATGCCTTCCCCGACCGCGGCCGGACCCGGGAACGCCGGGACCCCGGCCCCGAGCACGAGCAACGCGCCGATCGCATAGAACCAGACGTTTGCCACGAGATAGCCGAGGTAGGTCCCGCCCGCCGATGAAACACCCCGGCGAGCAAAGCGGCTGTAGTCGGCAACAAGGGGAATCCACGAAACGGGGAGAGCGACCACGAGATCGACACCTTGCCAGAACGTTGGGAACCCGCCCTCGGCCGGGCGCGACCAGAGCGCGCCGAGATCTGCCTCGACGAGAAGGCGGAACGTGATCCACGCCGCGACGCCTCCGATCACCCAGGCGCCGAACCGTTCCATCCATCGCCGGACGACGAGGACGGGCCCGCCGAGTGACAGCGCCACGCACACGATCGCCGCGACCCCGAGCCAGATCCAGAAGGACTCCACGCCGAACAGCGGGCCGGTCACGCGGCTCGCGATGAGCGCCATCGCCCATAGCTCGAACGCGGTCCATCCGACGAGCTGCCCGACGTTCAACGCGGTGGGGGCGTAGGAGCCCCACACACCGAGCACCGGACGGAGGAGGACCATCCCGGGCACTCCCTCGCGCGCGCCGGCGACGCCGACGAGCGCGAGCGGCAGGCATCCGAGCACGGATCCGACGAGGACCGCAAGCAGGGCTTCCGGAAGTCCGAGGGCCGGCACGAGGAGCGCTCCCGCCACGATGACCAGCATCCCGACGCCCAGGTCCCCCCAGAGGATCCCGAAGTCGACCCCCGAGAGCCGACGGACGTCTGGGGACGTCGGCCTGACGTCCCACGATGCCCCTTCCTCGCGAAGCACCTTCCCCAACCGATCCTTCACCGATGCCATCTGGCCTCCGGACAAAAAAGCGCCACC
>JBOGWA010000113.1:0-2247 GCA_050693155.1 Actinomycetota bacterium
CGCAAGACCTGCCGCCCGAGAACCCGCCTCCTGACAACCAACCACCGCAACAGACACCGTCGAACGAGCCCCCTCCGCAAAACCAGCCTCCCCAGGAGCCGCCTCCCACGGAGCCTTCGCCCCCGCAGGAGCCGCCTCCGACGGAGCCACCCCCCCCGCAGGAGCCACCACCTCCTCAGGGGAACTCCCCCGACTGCAACTCCGTGCACAATCCCAGCTGCGAGGATCACGGCAACGGGAACGGCGGTACCCCACCTGGTCAGGGCGGGGAAAACCCCGGGAATGGAAACGGCCAGGGCTCTGGGGCGAGTGGGGGACTCCTGGTTGTTCTGCCGGGACTTGCCCGGCGGGGCCGGACCGGACGCCGTTAGGCCAGCGCCTGCTCGAGATCCTCCACGAGGTCGTCGGGATGCTCGATCCCGACCGACAAGCGGAGCAGCGTTACCGGGACTTCGAGCGGCGATCCGACGACGCTCGCGTGGGTCATTCGCCTCGGATGCTCGATGAGGGACTCCACGCCCCCGAGAGACTCGGCAAGGAAGAACAGCTTCGTTTTCCCCGCGACCGCGAGCGCCTCCTCTTCTGACCCGAGCTCGAACGACACCATGCCGCCGAAATCACGCATCTGCTTCGCCGCGAGCCCGTGGCCCGGGTCCTGCGCAAGGCCCGGGTAGTAGACCCGAGGAACTCGTGGGTGCTGATCGAGGAAGTCAGCGATTCGGCGGGCCCCCCGGCAGTGGGCCTCCATCCGGACCGCGAGCGTCTTGAGGCCTCGAAGAACGAGAAAGCAATCCATCGGACCGGGCACGGCGCCGGCCGCGTTCTGTAGGAACTTCAGCCGTTCGTAGGTCTCGTCATGATTCGTGACGAGGGCGCCCCCGACGACGTCGGAGTGCCCGCCTAGATACTTCGTCGTCGAATGCAGGACCACGTCCGCGCCGAGCGCGAGCGGCGTCTGCAAATACGGAGTCGCGAACGTGTTGTCGACGACGCACTGCGCGCCAACGCGATGGGCGAGTTCCGCGATGGCCTGGATGTCGACGATCCGCAGGAGGGGGTTCGTCGGCGTCTCCACCCAAACCACCTTCGTCTCCTCGCGGATCGCGTCTTCGACCGCCGTGAGGTCGGTCGTGTCGACGACGTCGAACGCTACGTTCCAATCTGCGAGGACCCGCGCGATGAACCGGTACGTTCCACCGTAAACGTCGTTTCCGAGGACGACGTGGTCGCCGGGACGGAGGAGGTAGAAGTAGGTGGAGGTGGCGCCCATCCCCGAGGCGAACGCGAGACCGTACGTCCCTTCCTCGAGCGAGGCGATCGCCTGTTGCAGGGCCGCCCTTGTCGGATTGTCGGTCCGCGAGTAGTCGTAGCCCTTGTGGACGCCCACGGCCTCCTGGACGTAGGTGGAGGTCTGGAAGATGGGAACAATGGCGGCACCCGTGGCCGGGTCCGGGTCCTGCCCTACGTGGATCGCTCTGGTTTCGAATCGCACGCTAGGGCGCCTCGCGCTGCCGGTGGGCGAGGAACTCGAGGAGGTCCGAGCGCGTGAGCACGCCGAGCGCGCGCCCACCCTCGCTGACGATGATGGCCGATGCCGTCTGGAGATGCTCGAAGGCGAGATCGATCGGATCGTCGGTCTCGATTAGCGGTAGTGGGGGGCCCATGACCTCTGCGACATCGGCCTGGAGCGCGTCGGGGTCACGAAAGATCCGCTCCAGCAGGGCCCGCTCTCGGATGCTCCCGACGAGCGCGCTTACGTCTTCCGAGGGCTCGCGAACGACGGGCGCCTGCGAGATTCCGTATTGCTGAAGCGTATCGACCGCGTGGCGAACCTTCTCGTGCGCGCCGACCGAGACCACCTGGGGAACCTCACCGGCCTTCGCCGAGAGCACGTCTTCTACCCGAACCGCCTCGGGACGCTCGACGAACCCGTACTGAAGCATCCAGGTATCCGAGTAGAGCTTCGAGAGGTAGTTCCGCCCGGTGTCGGGGAAGATCACGACGATCAGCGCGTTCTCGTCGAGCTCCCCGGCTACGTCGAGCGCCGCATGTAAGGCGGTTCCAGCCGAGCCCCCGACGAGGATGCCTTCCTGTCGTGTGATCGCCCTAGCGGCGAGGAACGAATCGCGGTCGGAGACCCGGATGTAGCGATCCACGACGGTCGGGTCGAAGGTCTCCGGCCAGAAGTCCTCCCCGATCCCTTCGACGAGATACGGCCTGGGCTCGTCACCGGAGAAGACAGAACCC
>JBOGWA010000114.1:0-11728 GCA_050693155.1 Actinomycetota bacterium
ACTGAGAATGGCCGGCGTCGCCCTGCCGGTGCGGACCGAGGCAAACTCCTCACGGGAGACCTCCACCGCTCGGCTCATTTTGTGGTCTGCTTCCTTCAGGGTCTCTTCGACGCTCACCGGTCCGCCCCCTCATCCACGAGTGTTCCGATGGGCTCCCCGGAGAGAGCGCGACGGATGTTTCCGGGCTGACGGTAGTCGAACACGATGATCGGCAACCGGTTCTCCATCGACAGCGAGATCGCCGTCGCGTCCATCACCTGGAGCCCGCGTTTCAAGACTTCGAGATACTCGAGATGATCGAACCGGACGGCGTCGGGGTTCACGTTCGGATCGGAGTCGTACACTCCGTCGACGCGCGTGCCTTTGAGGATCGCCTCCGCATGGATCTCAAGCGCTCGCTGGGCCGCCGTCGTGTCCGTCGAGAAGAACGGCATTCCCGTTCCCGCCGCGAAGATGATGATCCGTCCCTTCTCGAGGTGCCGGATGGCTCGAAGCGGGATGTAGGGCTCGGCGATCTGTGCCATCGCGATCGCCGTCTGCACCCGCGTCGTCACCCGCTTTCGCTCGAGCGCGTCCTGAAGCGCGAGGGCGTTCATGACGGTTGCGAGCATGCCCATGTAGTCGGCGCGCGCCCGGTCCATATGCGGGGCATCGCGGCCCCGAAAGATGTTTCCGCCACCCACGACGACCGCCGTCTGGACGCCGATGGAGACGACTTCCGCGAGCTGTGTGGCGAGGAGCTCGACCGACTCCGCCGAGATCCCGAACTCGCCTTCGGGCGGAGCGAACGCATCTCCGGAGAGTTTCAGGAGGACGCGACGGTAGATGGGGCTTGGGGAAGTCTCGGCCGGGGCAGCGTTCTCGGACCTTCCCTCTCGCGTGCGGGCGTCCCGGTCCCCGTCCTGTGCCACGGTCGCTCCTACGAAGTGTCCTCCCCGAGCTTGAAGCGAGCGAATCGTCGGACCTGAATGTGCTCACCGACTTTCGCGCCCGTTTGCGCTACGAGGTCTCCGATCGTCGTCCCATCGTCTTTGACGAACGGCTGCTCGAGAAGACAGTGATCCTTGAAGAACGCTTCGAGCTTGCCGTCGACGATCTTGTCGATGACACCCCCCGGCTTACCCTCCTCCCGCGCCTGGGCCTCGTACAGCTTCCGCTCGCCACCGATGACGTCCTCCGGCACATCCTCCCGGGCAAGCCACCGGGGATCGGTTGCGGCCACGTGCATCGCAAGGTCGCGGACGAGCGCCCTGAACTCCTCGGTGTCGGCCACGAAGTCCGTCTCGCAGTTCACCTCGATCAAGACGCCGAGCCTGCCTCGCATGTGAATGTAGGCGTCGACGACTCCCTCGCTGGCCTCGCGGCCGGCTCGCTTCTTTGCGTCAGCGAGTCCCTTCGTGCGAAGCAACTCCTGGGCTTTGTCGAGATCGCCCTCGGCCTCCTCGAGCGCCCGCTTGCAGTCCATCATGCCGGCGCCGGTCATCTCCCGGAGCCGTTTCACCAGCGTCGCGTCGATCTCCACACCGGCTCCCGTCGGCGATTCTCCCATACCGGCCGTCGTCACCCGACCTGGCCGCCTGCCGCCTCGGCGCCCTTCTGTCCGGATACGGGCTCCTCGAGTGCGATCTCCGGTTCCCCGGTTGGTTCCGAGGCGGGTTCGATCGAGGGTTCCGGATCTGCGGTCGGAGCCAACTCGGATGGCGGTGCGGTCTCGGCTCCTGCTTCCGGTTCACCCACCGGCTCCGCCTCGATTGCAGGGGCTGCCCCGTCTCCCGTCGACGAGGCCCGATCCCTGGTCTTTTTGGCGGCCAGATACTGGCCCTCCTCGACGGCGTCGGCGATCACGCGCGTCACGAGAGCGATCGAGCGCATGGCATCGTCGTTTCCGGGAATCACGAAGTCGACTTCGTCTGGGTCGCAGTTGGTATCAACGATCGCGATCACGGGGACGCCGAGCTTGTTCGCCTCCGTGACCGCGATGTGCTCCTTCTTCGTGTCCACGAGGTACACGGCGTTGGGAACTCGGTCGAGATCCTGAAAGCCGCCCAGGTTGCGTTCGAGCTTCTCCTGCTCGTGGCGGAGCTTCAGCACTTCCTTCTTGGGGAGCACCTCAAACGCCCCGGAGCGCTCCATCTCCCGCAGTTCCTTCAAGCGCTGGAGCCGTTCGTGAATTGTGCGGAAGTTTGTGAGCATGCCGCCCAGCCAGCGCGTCGTAACGAACGGCATGTTCACACGAGCGGCCTGCTCCTGAACGACATCCTGCGCCTGTTTCTTCGTGCCGACGAACAGCACGACCCCGCCATCTCGCACGAGGTCGCGCACGAATGCGTACGCCCCGCTCAGCCCCTGGAGGGACTTCTCGAGGTCGATGATGTAGATTCCGCCCCGCTCTCCGTAGATGTAGCGCTGCATCTTCGGGTTCCACCGTCGGGTCTGGTGCCCGAAGTGCACGCCTGCTTCGAGCAGGGCGCGACGTGTTGCGAGGGCCATTGATCTCCTTCCGGTTCTTCCTCCGCCTGACTCGACCTCGTCCTTACCCGCAGCACGGGACCGGGGACGAGTCGCCACGGCGTGTGTTCTCGACCCGAAGGCCGGTCTTTGAAGTCTAGCAAACTGGCAAGCTACCCCCGTGGACTCCGTCTCGGCGAAGGGCCGGCGGGAATCCGGTCTCGCACCGCCAGCCACCGAAAAGTAAAGGCTCCGAGGACTCCGATGTGGACGAAGGTGAGGAGCAGCGTGATCGCCCAGATACCGAACGACGGTGTGACCGAGGTGACCGCCGACGCGGGAGTGATCGCAAACGTCCAAAGGATGAAAGCGAAGTACGTCCCGGCCAGCGCGAAATGCCGAAGACCCGGAAGTCGGGCGGCGCGCACGCTCCGGAGCAGCGTCTCTCTCGGCGAAGAGCGTTCCCCGGCGGCGATCGCCGGGGCCATCACAAGGAAGTGGAGCCCGAACACCAGGACGAGTGGAATCGCCAACGAGCCCAGTCCCGAGCCCCCCAACCCTTGGAGCAGGAAAGGAATCACGAGCACGATCCCGATCTCCGCCGCGTAGACGGCCCACAAGACGCCGCCGACCCGCGGCAGGCTACGAATCGCGGCCCGCACGTTCGGGCGCCCGCTGCGAAGCGCCTCGACGATCAGGATCGCGAGGAGTCCGAAGGTCACGGACCGGAGCAGCGCGGTACCGACCACCATTCCGATCACCTCCCCCGTTCCTGCGTCTGTCGAAGCGACGAGCACGGCGTTCGCGTCGAAGAAGACGTGGACGGGAGCAAGCGACATCAGGATGGCGATGAACCTGGGTGATGGCTCCGTGCCGAGCACGGCGAAGAGGCCCCACGTTCCGACCATCGATAGGAAGGCGACGATGAGGATCGACGCCGACGAACCAACGGCGATCAGGCCTCGAGCCAGCGACACGCCGAGCGGCGGATACGGCGATTGCTGCGCCTGCTGGCGGAGGCCCCCGAAGAGACCCCGGCGACGCTCGGTCGTCCCGCTCTTCGTGTCCTCCTCGGCCTTCAAGGTAGCGGGATCCCGGAATCCGGCAGGCGCATCGACAATGCCGACGCCCTCCGCCTGCGGCATCTGCTCCTCTTGAGAGGAGGGGGCCGGTCGTTCGGTGGCGATCGGGCGCTTGGAGGGTCGGACCCCCGGTCGGGTGCGAACTCGGCGGCGTTTCTTCTTCGTCACGTCTTGGTCCCGGCCTTGCCGTTCTCGCCGGGTCCGGCCGAACTTCGCCGGGTCCGGATCGCCGGGACGGCAATCCGAAAGACACCGAGGAGCGCAAGCGTCACCAGGACAAGGGCGCCCGCGAAGTTCGCCAGGGCTCGAAGCGGAAAGAGCGTGGTCGGCGACGGCTCTTCTAGGAGCACCCCGTTGGGATCGTGCTCGAAGGCAACGATCGCTCCGCCCGCCCCCTCAGAGGCAACGTAGAGTCGATCTCCGACCGGTGCGACCGCCCCGATGTCCTCGCCGGGAATCTCCGCCTTCCAAACCAGAAGCCCGGAAGCGAGGTCGATCGCCGAAACCTGTCCCGAGGAATCGCCAACGAGCGCTGCCTCGCCGATCACCACCGGGGATGTCTCGGCCGCCGACCCGGGGAGGCGGAAAACCCAACGTTCGACGCCGGTCGAGCGATCCAGCGCATATGCGTGGCCGGCGCGATCCACGACCGCAAGCGGATCCCGCCCGGCCGGCGCCGACTGAGCGCTGAAGAAGAGCCGTAGATCACTCCGCCATCGCTGCGTGCCCGTGGCGGCATCGAGGGCGCGAAGACTTCCGTCGCCCAGCCCCACGTAGACCGTGTCGTCGGCGATCGACGCCGAAGACACACCCACGCGCGCCCCTTCCGGCGCGAACTGCCAGAGCTCCTCGCCGCTCTCCACGTCGAGCGCGACGACGGCCGCATCCCCGTCGGCGAAGTCCTCGGGGGCGACGATCGCGAGCCCGTCGGCGACCGCCGGGGAGGAGTCCACCCGCCCCGGCATCTCGGCGGTCCAGACAACATCGCCCGTCTCCACGTCGAGCGCGACCACTTCCCGGCTTCGGAGCCCAACGAACACCAGGCCGTCCGTAAGAGTCAGTCCGCCGGCAGCCGGGCCCTGCACGGGCGTCTTCCAGACTTCCTCCCCGTCCTCGAGCCGGCGAGCGAGCAGCGAAGCCTCGCTACCCCGGTCCTCCGCGTGGACGACGATCTGCCCATCGGTCGCCGGGGAGCCGGCAGGACCTCTCGCCCGCTCGACCTCCCACGCGATCGCGCCGGTCGAAGCGTCGAGGGCGACCACCGACTCCTCGGCAACGACAATGAGAGCGCCGGCCACGCCAATCGGGGCTGCGCGGGGGCGGTCTTCCTCCAGAGCGGTGAGCCAAACGCGCCGGTACGGGGGCGCAGGCCCATCGACCACTGAGTGGTGTGACGGGTTTCCCCCGAACATCGGCCAGTCTTCGGCCGCGACGGTCGTGGCTGCTCGTACCCCGGCGGCGAATGGGCTCGCTACGACCAGCGCCAGCATCAGCGCTCCGAGGAGAGTTCGACGGGGGCGGCGCGCGGGCGCCGGTGAGAAACGCACGGCCGCTCATTCTAGGCGGCCCTCTACGCCTCTTCCTCCGCGTCGAGAGGAGCAAGCCGTATGAGTCCCACGAGACTTCCGCCACCGAGGAGGAGCATCGGATCGATGTAGAGATCGCCGATCCGAGCGCCGAAATGGAGATGCGTCCTGGGCGATCCCGGGTGCCCCGAGCCGGTCGCCCCCAAGATGTCCCCGCGCTCAACGCGATCGCCCCGGCGCACGGCAATCGAGGAGAGCCACGAGTACGTGGTCCGGATTCCGTCGGGGTGATCGACGGAAACGAAAAGACTGCCCCCAACCGACCCGGCGAACGCCACCAAGCCGGGGGCCGCGGCTTGCACCGGCGTTCCGAACGGCGCACCGATGTCGATGCCGCGGTGGCCGGCCGCATACGGATGCGCTGGAGATTCGAACGGACGGATGATGGGACCGCGAACGGGCCAGTCGTAGCTTCCGTAGGCAGGCTCGGTCGACTCAGGCGACCCAGACGGCGGGTCACCCTCCGGGGTCGCCGCACGCACAACGGACCCGAGAGCGACGGCAGCCATCACGGCAAGCACAGCGACCCGTGTGCGTCGTTTTGAGGGCAGCATTGGCATCCCTCCGCCACCCGGAAATCAGCATCGAGATGCTACGGCCTGGGGGTGACACGAACGCCCGGGCTAGTCGTCGGGCTCGTCGGCGAACAATTCGCGCAGGTGGCCGACGGCCTTCGTGTGGATCTGACAAATCCGCGACTCCGTTACCCCGAGGATCTCTCCGATTTCGGCAAGCGTCATGCCCTCGAAGTAATAGAGGGTCACGACGATCTTCTCTCGTTCGGCGAGCGAATTGATGGAGGCCGAGAGGATCCCGCGCGTCTCATGTTCCTCCATCCCCGCCGAGGCGCCGAGCCCTGCGTCGGACAGGGTGTCGAGGAGGGATCGACTCTCGGAGCGGTCGTCCCCTCCGGCGACCGTCTCCTCGAGCGCCATGACCGACACGAATGAGATCTGACCGACGACGTCGTGCAGCTCCTCGAGCTCCATGCCCAGCCGCTCGGCAACTTCAGCGTCGGTGGGCGCGCGACCAAGCTTTGCCTCGAGCTCGTTGTTGGCCTTGTCGACCTGCCGTGCCTTGGACCGGATCGACCGCGGAACCCAGTCCATTGCCCGCAGCTCGTCGATGATCGCGCCTTTGATCCTCGGTACGGCGTACGTTTCGAACTTGATCTCCCGAGCAGGATCGAACTTCTCGAGCGCGTCCATCAATCCGAAGATCCCGTAGGAGACGAGGTCCGCCTGCTCAACGGTCTGTGGAAGGCCCGCCGCGAGCCGGCCGGCGACGAACTTCACAAGAGGCGCATAGTGAAGGATGAGGCGCTCGCGAGCATTCGCGGAGCGTCCCTGCTTGAACTCTCGCCAGAGCTCGGTCAGCTCTGCAGCCTCGGAGGAGACGGGCTGCTGGTCGGCGGCCGTCGTTTCCATCATGCCCTGGGATGACTGGAGCGGTAGGCCTCGAAGAGGCGCCGACGGGAGACATGCGTGTACCGCTGGGTGTTCGCGAGGCTCGCGTGCCCTAGGAGCTCCTGCACTGCCCGGATGTCGGCGCCCCCCTCCATCAGATGTGTGGCAAACGAGTGTCGCAGCGTATGCGGGCTGACGTGGCGCCCCGACAGCCGTGCCCGAACATATTTTTCCACCATCGCCCGCACATCGCGGGGACCAATTCGGCGGCGTCGGCGATTGAAGAACAGCGGGCCGGCCTCATCATCGGCCTGTGGGGCGATTGCGTTTCGACCGGAGCGAAAGTAAGCGGAAAGAGCGTCGGCCGACGGCCGGCTGAGCGGGAGGTCGCGTTCTACTCCACCTTTTCCTCGAACGCGAACGCGGCCCCGCCCGAGGTCGATGTCGTCCACGTCGAGACCCGCGAGCTCGCCCACGCGGAGCCCCGACCCGTAGAGGAGCTCGAGGATCGCGCGGTCGCGAACGGCATAGGGGTCCAAGCCCGCGGGAGCCTCGACCAAATCCGCCGCCTCGCGCGGCTTGAGCACGGTCGGAAGCTTCATCGCGACCTTGGGCGCCGAGAGCAACACCGCCGGATTCGCGCCCAGGGTTCCCCGTCGAACCAGATACCGATAGAAGGACCGAGCCGAGGCCGCCCGCCTCGCGATCGTGGAGCGCGCGTAGTTCCTGGTCCCGAGCTGCGCGAGCCAGCGTCGGAGGACCGGATAGCTCGCCTCCTCGAACCCCGCGCGTCGCCGCCCAAGAAACGTCGCGAGCGAACGCAGATCGCGTCGGTACGCCTGGACCGTGAGGGGTGATACTCGCCGCTCGAGCTCCAAGTGGCGGCAGAATGCCTCGATCAGGGAGGCGTCCCGCGCGCGGAGCTCGTGCCGGTCGGCGGCCATGGCTTCTGTCACATCAGTCACTCTTGTAACACACGGGAGTAGGAAGTCGGCGGAGGCACGGCGCGCGCGGGCGAAGGGGCCAACACCGCTGACCGAGGGCCCTGCGGTTACGGAGGTGAGATTAGGAGGAGAGAGCGACGCGCTCGTACCGACCGCCGACTCCTCGCACGAGTCCTCTCAGCTCGAGCGAAGCAAGCGACGCAAGAACGGGGCCGACGGAGACGCCGAGATCCCGCGCCACCGCCTCGGCCGTCACCGGTTCTCCGAGCACGCGTTCGAAGACCCGACGATCGTCATCTGAGAGATCGCCCTCCGAGGAATCGTTGTGCCCAGCCAGTACCGGAGGAATCGCGCGCATCCCGAGAGCCGAGAGGACGTCATCCGAGCCGCGTGCGAGCGTGGCGCCCTCTCTGATAAGAGCGTTTGGAACAGCGGAGAGGGGGCTCGTCACCGGTCCGGGAACCGCGAAGACTTCGCGGCCGAGGTCGAGTGCGAACTCCGCAGTGATCATCGAGCCGCTCCCCTCGGCGCCTTCCACGATGACGACCGCCCGAGCGAGCGCGGCCACGATCCGGTTTCGCGCCGGGAACCGGAAGGGCTCCGGCTGCGTGCCGGGCCGGTACTCGGTGACGAGGCTGCCCGTCGCCGCAATTTCCTCGATCAGGCCGCGGTTCCGGTGGGGATATGGAACATCGATGCCGCTGCCGAGCACGGCGACGGTGACCCCACGCGCAGCGAGGGCGCCGCGGTGTGCGGCAGCATCCACGCCCCAGGCGGCGCCGCTCACGACGGTGACACCGGCCGAGGCAAGTCCTCTCCCGATCCCCTCGGCAGCCTCCTCTCCATAGGCGGAACAACGGCGCGCGCCCACCACCGCGACCGATGGCCCGAGGTGATCGAGGCGCTTCCCGCGGACGAACAGCTGGGCAGGAGGGTCTGTCAGATCGAGCACCGACCTCGGATACTCACGATCGACACCCGTCACGATCCTCGATCCCTCGGGCAGGACGACGTTGTCGAGAGAAGCGGTGTCAGGCGACACCGAGGTCCTCCGCGGGGCGAGCGCGCTCGCGGAACGTCAGCGCTTCGAGCAGGTGGACGGCGTCCACATTCTCCTGCCCGGCGAGGTCTGCGATCGTTCGGGCGACCTTGAGCACTCGGTCGAACCCCCTTCCCGTGAGCGCGTAGCGATCGACCGCGTGCGCGAGTGCTGCCTCCGCCGCCGCAGTAAGCGCCGCTTCCCGGCGGGCCACCGAGCCCGGCATGTGTGCGTTGCAGCGGATCGCCGTTCCCCGAAAACGGCGACGTTGGCGAGCGCGTGCGTGCTCCACGCGGTCTCGGATGCGTTCCGAGGACTCGGCGGACTCTGACCCGAGAAGCTCGGCCTTCGAGAGCCTGGGCACTCGAAGGCGGATGTCGATCCGATCGAGCAGCGGCCCCGAGAGCCGCTGGCGGTAGAGCTCGACCCGGTTCGGGAGACACGAGCACCGACGCCGCGTGTCGCCGTCGTAGCCACACGGGCACGGATTTGCCGCCGCGACGAGCGTACATCTGCACGGGTACTCGACGGCGCCCGCCTGGCGAACGACGATCACACGCCCATCCTCAAGCGGCTGGCGCAGCCCCTCGAGCGCGTCGCGCTTGAACTCCGTGACCTCGTCCAGGAAGAGCACGCCGTGATGCGCGAGCGACACCTCCCCGGGCCGGATCGGGCCCCTGCTGCCTCCGCCGCCGAGCAGTCCCGCGGACGAGACCGTGTGATGCGGAGCCCGGAAAGGCCTCGTTTGAACGAGCCCCTCTCCCGCCGACAAAACACCGGCCACCGAATGCAACCGGGTGACCTCGAGGGCCTCGTCTCGGGAGAGCTCCGGCAGGATGGTCGGCAACCGCCGCGCCAGCATCGTCTTCCCCGCGCCAGGAGGTCCCGCGAGCAAGACGTTGTGCCCTCCAGCCGCCGCGATCTCGAGCGCGCGCCTCGCCTCCGCCTGACCGCGCACCTCCGCGAAATCGATCGAGGCGCTCCGCGGGGGAGGGCGCGGCGAGGGGGAAAGAACGTCGGGCCGCCAGGTACCCTTGAAGAACTCCACGACCTTCGCGAGTGACGGGGCCCCGATGACCTCGACATCATCCACGAGCGCGGCCTCCGCAGCATTCGATTCGGGAACGACCACGCCCGCGAGACGGGACTTCGCCGCGGCCATCGAGGCCGCGAGCACGGCCGGCGTGGGAAGGAGCGCCCCCCGGAGCGAGAGCTCGCCGGCGAGCGCATACCTCTCGAGCGCCTCGGCCGGCACTTGCGCCGTCGCCGCGAGGACGGATACCGCGATCGGGAGGTCGAACCCCGGCCCGTCCTTCCGCAGATCGGCCGGACTCAGGTTTACGATCACACGCCGGAGCGGCCATTCGAGCCCCGAGCTCTCGACGGCCGGACGAACCCGTTCCCTCGCGTCCTGGACGGCGACTCCCGGCAGGCCCGTCAGGTGGAGCGAGGGAAGACCTCGCCCGACGTGCGCTTCAACGGTGACGACGTGGCCGGTGACTCCAACCACCGCGACCGCGTTTGTCCGCGCGTACACAACCCGCGGACCCTACCGGCCGGCACTGACACGAAGGTTGCCTCGCCTATCCTGTCGACGATGCTCGGAGCTCCGTTCGCTCCCGGAATGACGTCGGCATGATCGGCAAGATCAGGTCGCTGCCTTTGAACCGGTGGACGCTCCAACGCTTCGGGCTCTCACCGTCGAAGCTCTTGGCCAGGGTTGCGAACAGCGGCGCGCCCCGAGTCTTTTGCGTCTCGATCCCCAAAGCCGGGACGCATCTTCTCGAGCGAGCCCTCTGTCTGCATCCGAAGCTCTACCGCAAGCTCCTCCCGACGATCACTCCAAAGAACGTCACGCGGTGGGGCGGCCTGGAAGGGCTGCTGGCGAGGGTTCGACGCGGCCAGGTCCTCGTGTCTCACCTCCGGTTCGAACCGGAATACGTGGACCTCCTCGGGAGGCACGACACCCATGGCATCTTCTTGGTCCGCGATCCCCGAGACATCGCGGTGTCCCTCGTGGACTACATCTCGAAGCGAGTAGACCATCGCGTCCACGATCTGTTCGCCCGACGGGAGGGATCGAAAGACAAGCTCAGGCTTGCGATTGCCGGGGACCCGGAGCGGGAGTTCCCATCGATGGGACGGCGACTTGACGACTTCGCAGGCTGGCTCACGAGCGGCTGTCTCGTCGTGCGATTCGAAGACCTCGTTGGCCCGGAGGGGGGCGGAGATGCAGATCGCCAGCAGCTGGCGGTCGAATCCATCTACCGGTATCTGGGGATGGGCACCGACGAAAGGATGATCCGATCGATCGTCGATCGCCTGTTCTCCCGGGACAGTCCCACGTTTCACGCAGGCGCGATCGGACGCTGGCGCGAACTCTTCGACAAGGAAACAGGAGCACTCTTCAACGACGTCATCGGGAGCCGCGCCGATCCGTACGGCTACGAGCTCTCGGCCGAGCCCTAGACGTCCCCGAGCCCCGAGAGCTCAGAACGCGTCTTCAAAAAAGTACACCTGCTGTTGACCCCTCCGGCTCACCGTCACGCTCGCTACGTCGAAGCGGAACCGCTGCTCCGCCCGGGTCGGATTGGCGGCGAGAAACGCCTCCGCCAGTCTTCGAAGGCGCGCCTGCTTCTGCCACGTCACGGCCTCGTACGGACCGCCGAGGTCGGCGCCGGTTCGAGTCTTCACCTCGCAGAAGACGAGGAGTCCCCTCTTTGCAAGAACCAGATCGAGCTCGCCCAGCGGACACCGCCAGTTCTTCGAGACGAGCCGGTAGCCCCTCCGTCGATACTCGGCGAGGGCGGCCCGCTCGCCCCTGGGACCGAGATCCGATCTCGCGCCCTGCATGCGGACATGCTCTCAGTTTGGTCTGACACTTCCGGCGGGCGAGCCCTGGTTACCTAGAGGACCGCCTCGAGGAAGACTTCGTCGATCAGGTAGCGGCTCCCGCCCTTGCCCGGCGTCCGGACAGAGACACGGACGAACTTCGTCCCAGCTGGAGCCACGATCGCGGTCGTCATGAACGCTGCGAAACTGCTCGAGTTCGGCGCCAACGCGTCGACCCTCGCGAGCTGTGAATGGTTTCCGTCGAGGAGCTCGAGCACGAGCTTCGGCGGGTTCCCGCTCTGCTGCTGGGCCATCGCGCTCGCTTCGTACGTCACGCCGGGAGCCGCCGAGAGAAGTTGCGTGGCAGCAACGAAACCCTTCCCGGGATCGA
>JBOGWA010000115.1:0-18023 GCA_050693155.1 Actinomycetota bacterium
TCCCTTCGGCATGACGGTTCCCGCGGACGAGAACCATCTGCACTTCGGAAACGGGACCGACGTCTGGTCACTGATCCTGGAGCCGGGCGAGCACTCCCTCTGCTTGCAGGCCGGCGACGCCGCGCACGCCGCGCTGCCGCTCACCTCCGAGATCGTCATCACCGTCATCGAGTCAGAGTAGCCGCCCCGTCGCCGGACCCCGATAGGCTCGCCTGCGCCGTGCTCGGTCAGCGATTCGCGTCCATCCTCGAGGCGGCCCGGCGGGGTGAGGACTCGGCCTGGGCCGAGATCTATCGAGACCTTGCCCCATCGGTGCTCGGATACCTTCGAGCCCGGGGAGCCCGCGAGCCCGAAGACCTCGTGGGAGAGGTCTTCATCGACCTCGTCCGCGACCTTTCTCGATTCCAGGGCGGGGAGCGCGATTTCCGGGCGTGGGTGTTTGCCGTGGCGCGCAACAACCACATCGACGATGTCCGCAAGCGGGGCCGGAGGCCGGTGGAACCCGTTGCCGAGGAGGAGCTCGAGGCGACCGGTCCGGTCGGCAACGCGGAAGAGCAGGCGCTTGACGCCATCGCCATCGGGGACGTCCGGCAGGCCCTCGCGCGGCTGACGCCCGACCAGCGGGAGGTGCTGGCGCTCAGGGTCTTCGGCGACCTCACGGTGGCCGAGGTGGCACGAATCGTCCGCAAGCGAGAGGGAGCCGTGAAGGCGCTCCAGCGGCGTGCCCTCGCCGCGATCCTGAGAGAACTCCCCCCGTACCCCTGAGGCCGTTTCCGACGCTTTCCCTGGTAAGACCGACGAGGTGGGTGAGATGAAGAGACGTCCGTTCAGCGAGAGAGAGATCGACAGGATGCTCGGTGGCGAGCCGGTTGGTGGCGAGGCGGGCGACCGAGTTGCCGCCTTTGCCCGAGAAATGAGGACCGGTTTCGCGCAACCCCCAACCGAGCTGGTCGCGGCTCGGCACCTCAGGGCGATCACGACCGCGTCCCACATCGAGCGGAGCGAACGACTTGCTCCCCGGCGAGGCTTCGCGGGATCGATCTCCCGGGTTGCCGCCGCCGCCGCCGCCGTCTTCTTGGCGGTGGCGGGCGCGATCGGAGCGGGATCCCTCCCAGGCGCAGGCGATGCGACCCGGGACGGCGTGTTCCGCGCGTTGAGCCACGTCGGGAACTCACAGGACGACGGCACACCGGGAGCCCTCGACCCTGAGTCGAACTCGAGCGACAACGCGAAGGTCGTCCTCGGTGTCGTCCTTCAGCGGGACTCGTTCTCGAGCGGGTGCGAGTTCGGCCACGCGGTGGCCGCCGCGGCCAGCGGAACGACCAAGCCGGAGTGCCCGGAGGACGAGGGCGAGGTAACCACCGAGCAGGGTCCGCCCGAAGATAACCCGGGCCAGGGAGACGTTCACGGAAACGCGAACGGCCCACCGGCGGAGTTCCCGGGCCAGGGGGGCGCCAAGGGCCAGCAGGAAGAATTCCCGGGGCAGGGCAACGCCACCGGGCACCAGCAGGAAACCTCCGGCCAGGCCAGGGGCCACGGCGAGCATCCCGGTCAGGGACAGGGCAAGGGCCAAGGCGGACAGTCCAGCTCGACCGGCTAGGCGCTTCCTCGACATACGGCGATGAGCCCCCCGAGCTTCCCTGGCGGGGGGCTTCCGCTGTTCGGACTACCTTCCGTGCCGACGGTCGTGGGAGACTACGGACGCCAGAAGCCGGACTGGAGGAAGAGATGGACCCCAAGCGACTCGAGGGGATTCCGCTGTTTGCCGCACTCGGCAAGAAGGAGCGGAAGGAGCTCTCGCAGGCGATGGACGAGCTGGTGCTTCCCGAAGGAGACCACCTCGTGGATGAAGGGAAGCTTGCCCATGAGTTCTTCGTGATCGAGGAGGGAACGGCCGCGGTGACGAAGGACGGCGAGCACATCGCGGACCTCGGTCCCGGTGACTTCTTCGGCGAGATGGCGTTGATGAGCGAGGAGCGCCGCAATGCCACGGTCACCGCGAAGAGCCAGATGCGGGTGATCGTGATGCACGCCAAGGACTTTCGCAGGATCACCGAAGACATGCCGCACGTCGCCGAGCAGATCAAGGCGGCGATCGCCGAGCGAAGCGGGTAGCTGGCTAGACTGCCGGGGTGAGCCCGGAGCATTCCGTCGCGCAGGCCGGCATCGCCGTGCGCGACCGATTCCTCAAAGCCTGCGGTGGCGAACGGGTCGATCGCACGCCCGTCTGGTTCATGCGTCAGGCTGGGCGGTACCTGCCCGAGTACCGGGAGCTCCGCGGCGAGATGGACGTGCTCGCCATGTGTCGAGAGCCGGAGGTCGCGGCCGAGGTCTCGATGCTCCCGCTCCTCCGGCTCGACGTGGACGCGGCGATCCTCTTCTCAGACATCATGGTTCCAGTGGCGGCGATCGGTCTCGAGGTCGAGATCGTGCGGAACGAAGGGCCGACGCTCGCACGGCCGTTCCGGTCGGAGGCCGATCTCGCTCGCTTCCGTCCGCTCGAACCCGAGCGAGACATCCCGTACACGCTGGAGACGATCCGGATCCTCCTGGATCGGCTCTCGGTTCCGCTGATCGGTTTCGCGGGAGCGCCCTTCACGCTGGCGAGCTACCTCATCGAGGGGGGGCCGTCCCGCAATCACGCTCGAACGAAGGCTCTCATGCAGGCCGAGCCGTCCGTGTGGGGGCTGCTCATGGAGCGGCTCACTGAGGACGTGATCCTTCCGTACCTGGATGCCCAGGTCGCGGCAGGAGTGCATGCCGTGCAGCTGTTCGATTCGTGGGCGGGCGCCCTCGATCGTGACTCCTATCGCGAGCACGTCCTCCCGCACTCGCGTCGGATCTTCGAGGGAATCGGTGAACGGGTGCCGACGATTCACTTCGGCGTGGGGACCGCGCACCTCTTGGAGCTGATGTCAGAAGCCGGCGCCGATGTCGTCGGTGTCGATTGGCGGCTCCCGATCGACGAAGCCTGGGACCGAATCGGCCCACATGGAATTCAGGGGAACCTCGATCCGGCCGTTTGTCTCGCGCCGTGGGACGTCGTGGAGCGAACGGCGCTCGACATCTTGCGGCGGGTCGGCGGCCGGCCCGGGCACATCTTCAATCTCGGGCACGGCGTGCTTCCCCAGACACCGCCGGAAACGCTCGAACGGCTTGTCGAGCTCGTCCACGGCCACCCAGCCGGATGAAGAACGTCGGCCTGCTCGTCATGGCCTACGGGACCGCATCTGGCCCGGAGGACGTCCAGCGCTACTACACCGACATCCGCGGAGGCCGCCCTCCGGCGCCGGAGGCGCTTGCCGATCTCGTGCGACGCTACGAAGCGATCGGAAACACGTTTCCCCTCGACCGAGTCACGCGCGACCAAGCCGCGGGGCTGGAGCGCGAGCTCAATGTCGGCGCAGACGATACGCGGTTCCGCTCCTACGTCGGCTACAAGCACTCCCCGCCGTTCGTCGGGGACGTCGTCCGGCAACTCGCGGCCGAGGGCATCGACCGCGCGCTCGGTATCGTGATGGCCCCTCACTACTCTCAGATGTCGATCGGTTCCTATTTCGAGCGGGCGATGTCCGGCCAGCCGGAAGGGCTCACTCTCGATTTCATCGAGTCGTGGCACGATCATCCCGCCTTCCTCGACGTTCTCGCCGCCCGCGTTTCCGAGGCGATGGAACCGCTCTCGGCGGATGAGCGCTCCCACGCGCTCGTCGTGTTCACCGCGCACAGCCTCCCGGCGAGGATTCTCGAGACGGGCGATCCGTATCCGGACCAGCTCCAGGCCACGGCGGAGGCCGTGGCCGACCGGCTCGGGCTCCATCGGATCACCGTCGCCTGGCAGAGCGCCGGACGAACCGGCGAGCCGTGGCTCGGTCCCGATCTCGGCGCGGTGATCGAGAAGGCGGCAAAGGCGAACCACTCCGCCGTGGTCGTCTGCCCCTGCGGGTTCGTCGCAGATCATCTCGAGATCCTCTACGACATCGATATCGAGGCGAAGGAGACGGCCGAGCGAGCGGATCTTCGTCTCGTTCGCACGGCGTCGATGAACGCGACGCCCGAATTCGTAAAGGCGCTCGCCGCCGTGGTGCGAGATCATCTGGCGGTCAGGACATGAGCGAGACGCCCGAACCTACGTACGTCCTCTACTCCGTGTTCCGGCGAACGACGGCCACCGCCACCGTCGACGTCGATGAGGCCGCCCACGAGTGGGAGGTGCTGTTCAAGGAGCACGCGGAGACCGTGCGGATCCGCGGGGTCTACTCGGCCGCCGGCTTCCGGCCCGACACCGACCTCCTCCTGTGGTGGATCGCTCCGTCACCGGACGCCCTCCAGGATCTCCTCGTGGCGCTTCGTCGCACCGCCCTGGGCGTGACCCTCGAGCAGACCTGGGCGTTCATGGGCGTCACGCGCCCGGCCGAGTTCAATCCGCAACACACGCCCGCGTTCGTTCGTGGCGAGGAGCCCAAGACGTACCTGTGCGTGTACCCGTTCGTGCGGACGCCGGAGTGGTACCTGCTGTCGGGCGACGAGCGGGGAGCCCTCCTTCGCGAGCACGGGGAGATCGGGAGAGAGTTCCCCGACGTGCTCCCGAACACGACGAGCGCGTTCGGGCTGGGGGATTGGGAGTGGATCCTCGCGTTCGAGGCCGACCGCATGGAGAGGATCGTGGATTGCATCCGCCGGCTGCGGGCGGCGGAGGCGCGCCGGTATACGAAGGAGGAGGTCCCGTTCGTCACGGGCATCCGCAAAGAGCTGCCCGAGGCGCTCGCGGATCTCTAGGGGGGTTCGGGGAATGGCGAAACCACCGAAGACGCTCGAGATGCTTTCATCGGTCCCGCTTTTCGACGGACTTTCGAAGCGGGAGCTCCAGGCGGTTTTCAGGTTGGGCGACATCGTCGAGCATCCGGCCGGAGAGGCGATCGTACGGGAAGGCGCCGCAGGCGCCGGCTTCCACCTGGTGCTCGAGGGAACGGCGAAGGTTCGGATGGGGGGTCGCACACGGAAGGTGTTGGGGCCGGGCGACTACTTCGGGGAGATGGCGCTCATCGACAAGGGGAGACGGTCGGCGACGGTGCTTGCGGAGACCGCGGTCACCACCCTCGTGATCTCTTCGTGGAACTTCAACCCGCTGATCGAGCGGTTCCCCTCGATCGCGCGAAAGCTGCTAATCGAGCTTTCACGCCGGGTACGCGCGCTCGAGAAGTCCCTGACCCACTAGGCAGTGGGGCCCGCGAACTCCTCCCCCGTCGCGCGGCTGCTCGCAATCCGGTAGACGGCGACGCCTACGCCGATCAGCAGCAATAGCAAAAAGAGCTTCTTCATCTCACTCCTTTCTTAGGCCATCCGGCCGACTAGGAGCCCTGGACGCAGCGCACGGCGTCCTGCTCACCGCACGCGCGCTCCCGGCCGAGCTTCACCCCGGTGAGGGGGACGATCGGGAGCATGATCCGAGATGGATGCTCGGCGTCGTGGAGCACGGTCTGCACGCCCGGGTACCGATACGGATACACGTAGTAGCTGTCGACGAGCGGGGTTCCGTGCACCTTCACGAGGATCCGGTGGCCCTTCCGGAACACGTTGCCGCGGAAGACCTCCACGACGTACTCGTAGACCTCCGCGGGGGTGAGGTTCGCCGGGTTCACGTGTGGATGGAACGGCCGGTACAGCACGGGCTTGCTGTACCGGATCCAGTCACTGAGCGAAAGGTTGAGGGCCCGGTGACTTGCCCGGAGCATGCCGCGCTGGAGATAGGTGAGGCTCCCGTCGGGGCCCTCGTCGATCAGTGACACGAAGATGTCGTGGTCGGGAAGCGTGCTCGAGATGAACAGGTGCGCGACGATCGGTCCGACGATCGCCGTGTTCTTCTTCAAGACTGGGCTCCGGTAGTTCACCTCGTCGGGTCCCTCGGGCGCCGTCACCGGCGCTCCGAGCTCGTAGCTCCCGTATTCCGCGCCCTGGTAACTCCACGACTGGCGGCCGGGTCCGGAGACGTAGATGTCGGAACCCTCGTTCGCCTTCGGTCGGGCGGGCGAGAGCGCTCCGTTCTCATGGAAATAGAAGTCGGTCCACTTGGTGTCTTCGAGCGGGAAGGTTCGTGAGTCCTTTCGCCCGTTCGACACGCTGTTGTTCGTGCTCATCTCGAAGAACGTCGTGACCGAGGTCTTGTCCTGGGTGAGGCGTCCGAAGCCCGCGTCGATCCCGCGAATCCAGTGGTCCATCCAGGCGACCCGATCGGCCCAGATCTCCCTGGGCCCGGTGTTCGTTCCGTGGTCGCCGTTCGTGAGGACCAGTCGCTTCGGGACGCCCTGGACGAGCTCCCAGAGGTGGGCGGGTCCGCGCGGGCCCGTCTGCTCGTCCTGGTACGCGCCGGTGATGTGGATCGGAACGTTGATGAGGTGGGCGTACGTGGCGAGCGAGCGCGATCGCCACCAGTTGCTATCGGTCGGCGTCGTGGCGCCGTTCACGATCGGATCCTCGATCACCGTCCGGCGGTGCGTTGCGAGATTCTGGATGCAGACCGGGTCCTGGGTGCGAACTATTCCAGGCAGCGTCCCGCCCCCGATGTCGTAGAGCGGACGGACCCCAGTGGTCCAAAGAAGCGGGAAGCCGAGGTTGCTTACGCCGCCAGGGTACGTGATGCCCCGATAGAGGTCGTCGATCAGTCCCGAGACGTGCATCGCGACGAGTGGCGGCGGTTGGGTTGCGGCGACCATGAACCCGGTAATGCCCCCGTAGGAGTGCCCGAAGACGCCGACCTTGCCGTTCGACCACGGCTGCTTCGCGATCCACTCGATGACCTCGCGCCCGTCGAGAGCCGAGCGCCAGCTGAAGAGATCGAACTCCCCGCCGGAGCAACCGGTCCCGCGGACCGAGGCATGGATCGTGACGTAGTTCTTGTCGAACGGGTCGTCGTACTGGCGGCTGTCGCCTCGCAGCGGCACGTCGTCTCCCTGGTAGCCGACCGCGTCCGCGATGTCACCCATGAGCGTCTGGCCCTGCGCCGACCCACCGTCGTAGCCGCTCATCTCGAAGATCGTCGGGTAGCGCTCGCCTTTCTTGAACTGCTTCGGCATCCTCACGTTGATCGCGATCAGCGTGCCGTCGCTCATCCGCACGTAGTCGTTCGGCGCGGCGCTCGCGGGGCTGGAGGCGAGCGAGAGCAGGGTGGCGGCCAGCATCGTCGCACACGCGACCGCGAGCGTTTGGCGAAAGCGTTTGGCGGGCATCAGGAAGGTCTCCAGGAAGGTCTCCGTGTGACGATCCAGCCTATCAGAGCGTTCGAAGAAGTCACCGCAGGACCTCAGGCCGAAGCTGTGTGTATGGGGCTAGCCGAGCAGGGCGTCGGCCACGCCGGCTCGGAGCTCTCCACCGGTCCCGAGATACGACGCGATCCAAAGGGCGCGCTTGTAGTACCGGTGCAGGACGTGCTCCCAGGTGAAGCCGATCCCGCCATGGGTCTGAATCGCCCTTGCGCACGCGTGCTCCGCTGCTGCTGCGGCGAAGACCTTGGCCGACGACGCCGCCACCGCTGCCTCCGGGTCTTGGTCTCCCTGGTCGATCAAGGCCGCAGCCCAGAGCGCGAGGGACCGGGCGTTCTCGGTCTCGATGAACGAATCCGCCAGCTTGTGCGAGACGGCCTGGTAGAAGCCGATCGCCCGGCCGAACTGCTCGCGTTCCTTCGCGTAGGCCGCCGCGAGCTCGGTCACCCGGGAGGCGATCCCCACGGCCTCCGCTGCGAGCGCCGCGTGGGCACGCGTTCGAATGTCGGCGAGAATCCCGCTGCCACTCTGGGGATCCGCGAGGACGCGACCTCTCGCCCCGCCGAGCCGGAGAACTCCGAGCGGTCTCGTCGTGTCGACCGTCGGGAGCGTTTCCCTCTCCGCGTCCTCGCCCTCGACGGCGAAGACCCCAACGCCGCTCCTGGTCGCGGCGGCCACGACGAGGAGATCGGCCGCCGCGAGGTCGGGGACGAACGCGGCTTCCCCGGTCAACGTCCACGTTTCGCCGGTCCCCGTTGCTCGGATCGCCGGCCGCGCCGGATCGAAGTGGCCGTCGGAGTCGGCCCACGCGAGCGTTGCGACCCGTGTTCCCGCTGCGACCTCCTCGAGGAGGTCGGGAGAGTTGCCGAGCGCGGGGAGGGCCAGGACCACGGTTCCGAGGAACGGTCCGGGGAACAGGCCACGGCCGAGCTCTTCGGCCACGATCGCCTCTTCGAGGAAGCCCATCCCTGCTCCGCCGTGCTTCTCGGAGACCGAGACGCCCGCAAGCCCTAGCGCGGCGGCCTCCTTCCAGAGACCGTCGTCGGTCGCTTCGCCGTCGGCGATCTCCGCGAGCCGTTCCGGTGGGAGTCGGTCGGTGACGAAGTCACGGACCGACTCTCTGAAGAGCTCCTGCTCGGCCGTGAGGGTGAACTCCAAGCGCTATCTCGACTTCGGAAGGCCGAGCACGCGCTCGGCGATGATGTTCCTGAGGATCTCGGAGGTCCCGCCCTCGATCGTGTTGCCGAGGCTTCGGAGCTGCTGGTATTGCCAGAAGCCGGAGCCGGGGAATCGTCGGGCGTCACCGTCGAGGGCCCCCGCCGGACCGAGGATGTCGACCGCGAGCCGCGTGAGCCGCTGGTTCGTCTCGGCCCAGCACACCTTTATGATCGACCCCTCCGGGCCGGGGGCTCCCTTCTTCATGAACTCCGTGAGCGATCGGTACGCGGTGAAGCGGGTCGACTGGACATCGGCCCAGACCTGCGCAATGCGGTCGCGGATAATCGGGTCGTCGGCCGCACGACTTCCGTTTCGCGGCGTCTCTTTCGCGAGCTGGACGAGGCGGCGGAAGAGCGCCTGCATGGAACCCATCAGGAGGAAGCCGAGCCCGATCCGCTCGAACATCAGCGTCGTGATCGCGACGTCCCAACCATTGTCCACCTCGCCGAGGACGTCGCTTGCGGGCACGCGAACCTCGTCGAGGAAGATCTCGTTGAACTCGGCGGTGCCCGTCAGTTGCGTGAGGGGCCGGACCTCGACACCCGGCGCGTGCATGTCGAACAGGAAGTAGGTGATGCCCTCGTGCTTCGGGGTGTCGGAGCCGGTGCGCGTGAGAAGGATGCATCGATCGGCGAAGTCGGCGAACGACGACCAGACCTTCTGGCCGGTGATCACGAAAGAGTCGCCGTCCCTTACGGCCCGGGTCTTGAGCGAGGCGAGGTCGCTCCCCGAGCCGGGTTCGCTGAAGCCCTGGCACCACACCTGGTCTCCGGCGAGCATCGGCTCGAGGTATTTCTTCTTCTGCTCCTCGGTACCGTGAGCCATGATCGTCGGCCCCGCCATGCCGAGGCCGATGAGGCCGATGTGGCCCGGCGCCTCGGCGAGGGCCATCTCTTCGAGCAGGATGGCTTGGAGGTTCGGTGGGGCGCCTTCGCCGCCGTACTCCTTCGGCCAGGTAAGCCCCGCGTAGCCGGCTTCGTGCAGGCGGCGGCTCCAGTCGCGGACGAAGGTTCTCCACTCCTCGCCCGTCGGGGGCTGATAGCGCGGGGAGCCCCACCCTTCCGGGAGGTTCTCCTCGAGCCACGCCTTGACCCCGGCGCGAAACTCGGCTTCCTCGGCGGAATCCCGAAGGTCCACGGGCGCTAAGTTACCGCAGAGTAGGTTGCCAGGGCAACTAGCCGCGCGCGAGCGGATATCAGCACCACTTCGACATTTCTGCAACGCAGGTAGACTCCCAGCGATGGCGCCCACCCCGCGACGGCGTCGGATGAGATGGCGACCCGTCGGGTTCGTTCTTTCGTTCGTGTTCTTCACTGCCTCCTGCGGCTTGGTCCCGTCGCTCGACGAGGTCGAGCGGGCCGCACCCAGTCTTCCGCAGACTACGATGGTGTTCTCGACCGGCGGCGAGCACATCGTCGGTCTTCACGCCGAGGAGAATCGCGTTCCGATCTCGATCCGGCGAATCCCGAAGGTCGTCCAGGACGCCGTCGTCGCGATCGAAGACCAACGTTTCTGGCAGCACCGCGGTGTGGACCTCAAGGCGCTCATACGAGCCGCGTACGTGAACGCCACGACCGGGACGATCGCCGAGGGAGGCTCGACGATCACCCAGCAGTACGTGAAGAACGCGCTGCTCGGCCGGGAGCAGACGCTCACCCGGAAGATCGCCGAGGCCTCGCTCGCGCTTCAGCTCGAGAAGCGATATTCGAAGCCCGAGATCCTCGAGAAGTATCTGAACGCCGTCTACTTTGGCGAGGGCGCCTACGGGATCAGGGCCGCGGCGAAGAAGTTCTTCCGGAAGCGAGTCGAGGACCTCACTCTCCCGGAGGCCGCTCTCCTCGCCGGTCTGATCAAGAGCCCGGAGACCTTCGACCCGGTCGACAACCCGGATTCTGCGATCGATCGGCGGGAGCGGGTCCTCGAGCGTATGTACGAGCTCGGGATGATCTCCGAGGCGACGCTACAGCTCGCGCGCGCCGAGCCTCTTGGGGTCGACGTGGCTTCCGATAGCCGCAGGTACGAAGCCGCGTACTTCATCGACTACCTGAAGCGCTGGGTGCTCGAGAGCCGGGACTTCGGAGAGACCTACACCCAGCGGTACTCCTTCCTCTTCGAGGGCGGATACCGGATCGACTCGACGGTCGACCTCCGGATGCAGGAGGCGGCGGAGCAGGCGATCGCAAATCACCTGGGCTACGAGGGAGCGCCCTCGGCCGCGCTCGTTGCGATCAACCCGAGAAACGGGTTCATCAAAGCGCTCGTGGGAGGGCGAGACTATTTCGCGTCGGAGGAGGTCGACCGGTTCGCCAAGGTGAACCTCGCGACGGGCGGGATCACGGGACGCCAGACCGGGAGCGCCTTCAAGGTCTTCACCCTGGCGACGGCCATCGAGCAGGGCATCTCGCTTTCGTCGGTGTTTGGAGCACCGAGCACGATCGCGATCACGGATCCGCAATGCCAGGGGTGGGCGCCCTCCAACTACGGCGGCGCGGACTACGGGGCGCTCAGCCTTCTTTCTGCAACGGCATCGTCGGTGAACACCGTCTTCGCACAGCTCGTCGTCGAGGTCGGCCCGGAGAACGTCGTGGACATGGCCCACCGCCTCGGGATCACGAGCCCCCTCGAGCCGTTCTGCTCGATCACGCTCGGCGCGCAGGAGGTGTCGCCGCTGCAGATGGCGACGGCGTTCGCCACGCTGGCGGCTCGAGGCGTCCGGCGTTTGCCGAGCCCGATTGCGAAGATCACCGACCGCAACGGCGAGGTCGTGATGGACTTCAGCGGGCGGAAGGGGCGGCGGGTCGTCGAGCCCTACGTCGCAGACCAGGTTGTCTACGCCCTTCAGCGCGTGACGTGCTGTGGGACGGGCCGAAACGCTTACCTCGGGCCGTTTACGTGGGGAAAAACGGGAACGACCGACGATAACGCCGACGTGTATTTCTGCGGGGCGACGGCGCTCCTCGTCGCCTGCATCTGGGTGGGCTACCCGGAGGGACGGATCGAAACCGGGCTCTCGAGCGGCACCCCCGCGGCGATCTGGGCGGACTTCATGCGTATTGCGCTCGAGGGCAAGGAGGTCCCCGAGCCGCCTGCTCCGGAGGAGTTCACCGGCGTCGTGATCCGCGTGGGCCCGTCGCCCTCACCGTCGCCCTCCCCGAAGCCGCGGCGAGGAGACGACCGTCCGGGAGGGCTTCCGTTCTTCCCCTCTCCGTCACCCTCGCCGCCTCCGTCGCCCGACCCGACCCCCGAACCCGAGCCGTCGCCGACGGAAAGCCCGCCGCCGTAACGGGGGTTCGCCGGCCGTGCCCCCCGTGTCCCAAGACGAGCGAATGATGCGGCTCGCTCTCCAGCAGGCGGAGGAATGTCTCACGTGGGGAGACGTCCCGATCGGCGCGGTCGTGACCCGCGGAGACGAGGTCCTTGCTGCCGCGGGGAACGAGCGCGAGAAGCGGGGCGATCCGACGGCGCACGCCGAGGTGGTCGCGCTTCGTGCGGCTGCCGAGGCCGTCGGCTCCTGGCGGCTGGAGGGATGCTCGCTCACCGTCACGCTCGAGCCCTGCGCGATGTGCGCGGGCGCGCTCGTGCTTGCTCGGGTGGATCGGCTCGTTTTCGGGGCGGAGGACCCGAAGGCCGGCTTTGCCGGATCCCTCGGTGATCTCGTTCGCGACCCACGCCTCAACCATCGGCTCGAGGTGGCCGGGGGCGTGCTGGCGGAGGAGTGCGGCGAGCTCCTTCGACGGTTCTTCGCCGCCCACCGAACCACCTTCTGACCGGGGGATTCGCTCGCCTTCTCGAAGATGGACATGCTCGCCCCTGGCGAGCTACTCCCCCGGACCCCCTAGAATCCATTCTCGGAGGCGTGCCGGAGCGGCCGAACGGGACCGCCTCGAAAGCGGTTAGGGGTCGAAAGGCCTCTCGTGCGTTCAAATCGCACCGCCTCCGCGAGTCCTGACCAACGTGGTGGCCTGCGCGGGGTGCCTAGAATCGCCGAGCACACGGAGGCATGCCGGAGCGGCCGAACGGGCGCGCCTGGAGAGCGCGTAGGCCAGGGAACTGGCCTCGAAGGTTCAAATCCTTCTGCCTCCGCCGAGGAGCGGGAAGAGGTGTCGCGGCAGCCGTCTATACTGACGGAGGTGGCCGTGCTAGGCGGGGAGCTAGCGGTGCCCTGTACCCGCAATCCGCTCTAGCGGGGCCGATGTCCGTCTGCGGCCGGGGCGGTCCGAAGCAGCTCCGCGGCACGGAGTGTTGATGGTTGGGTCCTGTGCGACGCTGGCCCGTGAACCCCGTCAGGCCCGGAAGGGAGCAGCGGTAAACGGTTTCCGGCGGGTGTTGCAGGGGCGCCTAACCGGAGCTTCGGGCTCGGGAAGCGTTTGGGGTGCTCGAGGTCAAGGTCGGATGCACGGCCACCATCTCTTCCCCTGAGCGAGTTGCAACCAGTTCATATGGACGAGTATCGATCGCTCTACCGGAGGTACCGCCCCCAGTCGCCGGACGAGGTGCTGGGGCAGGAGCACGTCGTCCGCGCGCTGGCAGGCGCGGTCCGAGAGGGAAAGCTCGCCCATGCGTTCCTGTTCTCCGGTCCTCGAGGGACGGGGAAGACTTCCACGGCTCGGATCCTCGCGAAGATGGTCAACTGCGAGCAGGGACCCACGGCCGAACCGTGCGGGACGTGCGAACAGTGCGTTCGGATCCGAGACGGCGCCCACCTCGATGTTGTGGAGATCGATGCCGCTTCCCACGGGGGAGTGGACGACGCCCGCGAGCTCCGCGAGCGTGCGCCGACCGCGCCCGCACAGGGTCGCGAGAAGGTCTACATCATCGACGAGGCGCAGCGACTTTCCCGGGAGGCGTTTGACGCGCTCCTGAAGCTCTTCGAGGAACCACCGGATGGTGTTCGCTTCCTGCTCGCTACCACCGAGGCGCACAAGATGCCGGCGACGATCATCGGCCGGTGTCAGCGATTCGAGTTCCGTCGCATCCCGGCCGAGACCATCGCCGGACACCTTGCCGCCGTTGCCGACAGCGAGTCGATCTCACTCGAACCGGCCGCCGCCGAGGCGATTGCTCGGGAGGCTGAAGGGTCGATCCGCGACGCCCTGTCGCTCCTCGATCAGGCTTCGCTTCTGGGCGCCGGAGATGTAACCGAGCGGGTCATCGCGACACTAATCGGCGCCCCCGATCTCGACGTGCACGCCGCGCTGGCAGACGCGGTCGCGGTGGGAGATGCGAAAGACGTTTTCGGGATCATCCACCGGCTGGTTCAGGACGGGCACGATCTTCGCCATTTCGCGGCCCGTCTCACCGGGCATTTTCGAAATCTGCTCCTCGCGCTCGCCGCTCCCGAGGATTCAGAGCTCATCGACGTCTCCCCCGACCTTCACCCGCGTTTGGTTGCCCAGGCCCAGAAGTTCTCCTCCGGCGAGCTCGACCGGATCCTCTCGCTCCTCCTTCAGGCGCAGACGGACATGCGGTGGTCGACCGCCCCCCGCCTAACCCTCGAGCTGGCGCTCGTGCGCGCGGCGATGCCCGAGACGGATCCCCAGCCGGCAGCCCTCCGGGCAAGGATGGAGCGGCTCGAGCGTCTGGCCGGGATCGAGGAGGCGGCGCCGGAGCCGAGCGAACAGCCGGCAGAGGAGGCCCCGAAGGCGGTGCAGAAGCCGAAGGAGGAGACTCCGAAGGGCCAACCGAAGAAGGAGGCCCTCCCGGAGTCGCGCGAACGACCCGCACCCGGCCCGCGCGCACCGGACGCCGGAGCCGTCGACGCGGAGATGCTCCGCCGGTCCTGGCAGGAGGTCGTGGAGGCCTTGAAGGCGCGGCGCCGCATGATCCTGTACGCGAACACCCAAGTCGCGACCGTCGGTGGTTTCGACGGCCAGACGCTGGATCTCGTATTTCCCCCGGGCCGCGAGTTCGCCGCTGCGAAAGTGGAGGAGAAGGCCGACGAGCTTCGCGACGTTCTTACCGAGCTCTTCGGGATCGCCCCGGCGATTCGTTGCTCGGTTCGGGAGGGGACCGTGGCCCTGGAGGACGCCGACGAGCCGCCGCTCAGCCCACAGGCTGCCGAGGAGCTCGTTCGGGCGCAATTCGGCGCCGAGGTGGTCGAGCAGGACGATGCTTGAGCGCCCAATCCAGGACCTCGTCGAAGAGCTGAATCGCCTCCCCGGCATCGGCCCAAAGTCGGCACAGCGCCTGGCCTTTCACATCGTGAAGACCCAAGCGCAGGACGCAAAGCGCTTGGCCGAGGCGATCCTTAGCGCGAAGGAGCGAGTTCGGTTCTGTCGCGAGTGCTTCGGGGTGGCGGAGGGCGAGCTCTGCCGGCTCTGCTCGGACCCCGGCCGCGACGTCACCGTGATATGTGTCGTCGAGGAACCGAAGGATGTCTCGGCGGTGGAGAAGGCGGGGGTCATCAAGGGTCGCTACCACGTCCTCGGGGGCGCAATCTCCCCGATGGACGGTGTCGGTCCGGACGACCTGCGCGTGAAGGAGTTGCTCGATCGGGTGCATCGCGACGGCGTGAAGGAGGTCATCCTCGCGACGAACCCGAACCTCGAGGGGAACGCGACGGCCATGTTCGTGGCCGGGCTGCTGAAGTCTCTCGACGTTCGGGTCACTCGCCTTGCAGCCGGCCTCCCGGTCGGGGGGGATCTCGAATACGCCGACGAGGTTACGTTGGGCCAGGCGCTGGAGGGTCGTCGGGAGATGTAGAGGGCCCGGTCGGGACGTGTTGGACTACCCCTTTCGCCGCGACCGAACCGAGCAAAATGATTCCTCCGCCGAGCAGCAGCCCGAACTGATTGCCGTCGAATCCGCCGATGTCGCCGACGGCGCTCGCCGCGCCGCCGACACCGAGTGCGCCCGCGGCGAGACTGACGCGAAACAGCATGTGCGCGCCTCCAAGCAGTCGCCCCCGCATGGTTTCGGACGACATCTCCTGGACCAGAGTCACGGCGAGGATCAGGGCGACCGAGAACGCGATCCCGAATGCCAGCGCCGCGAGGAAGGCGAGCCACGTGAAGGTCAGGAACGCCATGCCGATGAGGATGCCTCCGCAGGCGGCGACGGCCGACTGGAACACATATCCTTCGCCCCGGCGGACCAGCAGCCGCACAGCCCCGATCCCGAGCGCCATCCCCATCCCCCACAACGACGCGAGGAAGCCAAACTCAACGTCGCCGCCCCCGAGCGTTTCCCGCACATAGCCGATTCCGAGCGCGAACAAGACGCCGCCCCCGAACATCGACACCGCGACGCCGACCGAGAGCGCGCGGATTCCCGGCTGTGAGAGCCCGTACCGGAACGCCTCGGTCACGCCTCGGAACAGGTGTGTCTCGGCGGCTGCGACGCTCGAGCGGCGCGGGATCGAGATCCCGGCGATCATCAGCGCCGCGAACAGAAACGACACCGTGTCGAAAAGGAACGGGATGATGAGCGGCTTGTCCGCCAAGGCATCGGCGAACGGGATCCACGAAGGCACGTGTCGGGACGCCAGGCGCAGCCCGGAGAACAGCGCGGCTCCGATCGGAATCGCCCCGTACGAAAACCCGAGGATGAGCCCGTTTGCCTGCGAAAGCGAGTGACGCGGGACGAGGTCCGGCACCGTTGCGTCGCGGGCGGGAAGGAAGAGCAGGGCGAACGATTCGGAGACGAACGCGATGATGTACAAGCCGGCGAGGTTCACGAAGGGGACGAGCGCGATGAGCCCCGCCATGATCAGGTTGGCCCCGACCATTATCGCTCGGCGGTCCATTCGGTCGGCGAGAACGCCTCCAAGCGGAGCTGCAAACACCGGGGGAACGAGTCGAAGCACGAGCACGCCGCCCACTGCGAGCGGCTCCCCGGTGAGATCGAGCGCGGCGGCGATCAGGGCGAACGTGCCGACCCAGTCACCGAGCGAGGACACGGCCTGGCCGATGAGGAGTCGCCGGAACGGGCCGCGCGAAAGGAGCGGCCGTACACTCTCTTGCTCGTGCTCGGGCGACTTCACGAGAATCTCCGCGACGTGATCGCCATCGTTACCGACAGCGCGGCGAGCCTCCCTCCCGAGATCGCTGCCGAGCTGGGCATCGAGGTCGTTCCAATGTACCTGAGGTTCGGCGACGAAACGTATCAGGACGGCGTCGACCTCGAGGACTTCTACGGGAGGCTGGCGCGTGAGGGGGCCACTGCGGAGACCGCGACGCCCGCGCCGGGAGACTTCCTCGATGCGTTCGAGAGAACGGGCGCCGACGAGATCGTCTGCGTGACCGTCGCCGCCTCGCTCTCCGGGATGTACAACGCGGCGCAGCTCGCGGCGGGCATGTCGAAGCGCCCCGTCCATCTCGTCGACTCGGGGAACGCCTCGCTTGCCCAGGGGTTCGTTGCACTCGAAGCCGCTCGTGCGGCGCGGTCTGGAGCGTCTCGCGAGGACGTGATCGGGCGGGCCAACGAGGTCGCGGGCCGGGCGAGCCTGATCGCGCTCATCGAGACATTCGAGTTCCTGCGAAAGTCCGGACGGGTGAAAGCGATCGAGGCGTATGCCGGGACGATGCTCGGCATCAAGCCGGTCTTCCGCCTCCACCGCGGGGTCATCTCGCCCGTGGCCCGTCCCAGAACGAGGCGTCGGGCGCTCGAGCGTGTGGAGGACGAGGCGCTGAGCGAGATCGGCGGGCGGCCCGTGCATCTCGCGGCCGTGCATGCCGCGGCGGAGTCCGATGCGAACGACCTCCTCGAGCGGATCGCGCGGAGAAGCGATGTCGTCGAGTCCTACGTGGCGGAGTTCACTGCGGGGATGGGGGCCCGGACCGGCCCAGGCGTGGTTGGAGTAGCGTTTTTCTGCGAATGACCCTGAAAGGCGTTGCCTGGGTCGTTGGCGCCTATCTGGCCGGCACCTTGCCCTCGACGTATTTGATCGCGCGGGCCCGCGGCGGGACGGAGGTGCTTCGGCTCTCCGCGCGCCGCGAATCCCAGGCCGACGCCCACATCCTGATGGACAAGCACATGGGGAAGGCGTGGGCGGCGGCGGCGGCGACGCTCGACGTCCTGAAGGGCCTCCTGCCTCCGCTCGTCGCGCGCGAGCTCGGCAACGTCTCGCCCGAGTGGGTCGCTGCGGCCGGGGTCGCGGCGGTCGTCGGTCACGGGTGGCCGCCGTACGTTCGCGCCATGGCAGGGCGAGGTCTGTCGACCGCAGTCGGAGTCCTGCTCGGCCTCCTCCCGGTCGGGGCGGTCGCCCTCGGGGTGATCATCGTCATGGGGTTCGTGCTGCGGCTGACGGGACCGGCGAGCACGCTCGGATTCGTGGCCGTCCCCGTCATCGAGGGCCTGCGCGGACAGCCCGCAGCTTATGTCTGGATGTCGATCGTCATCCTCCTCGTTGTGTTCGCTCGGAGGATCGAAGGAATCACCGCCGTCGTCCGCTCCGGAACCCCATGGCCCCGCGCGCTCTACTACCGCGCCGTCCACGACATCAGCACCCCACCGGACTAGAGCCTGCGCGCTCCCCTCCCACCGTCGTGAGGCTCCGTGGCTCCCTCCCGACGTGGTGAGCCTGCGCGCCTCCTCTCACCGTGGTGAGGC
>JBOGWA010000116.1:0-2221 GCA_050693155.1 Actinomycetota bacterium
CCCCTCGGCCGGGGCGGCGGCGGTGGGGGCCTCGTGGGCCCCAGCGGAGGGCGTCGAGAGGTTCCGCGAGTTCGTTCAGCTGACGACGCAGCTGTTCGCCAAAGCGGTCACCACCTTCCAGGGACGATTCTTCAACTGCCGCGAAGCCGAGATGCTCCCCAGAGCGGTCCAGGACCCCAGACCCCCCATCGCGATCGCCGCTCACGGTCCGAAGATGCTGCGTATCGCGGCCGAGAGCGCAGACGTATGGAGCTCCTGGGGCGGGTACGGCGTCCAGACCGAGGATGAGTTCCTCGCAGTGACGGCGAGACGGAACAGGGAGCTTACCCAGCTTTGCGCCCAGATCGGCAGGGATCCGCGTTCGATCCGGCGCTCGCTCGTCTGCTTCCCGCCGCTTACCCCGTGGGAGTCCACGGCGCATTTCACCGACATGGTCCAGCGTTTCCGCGATGTGGGGGTCGACGAGTTCGTCCTGTACTGGCCCCGTCACTGGCGGCCGCAGGCCACCCATGAAGACGACGTCTTCGAGCGGGTGGCCCGTGAGCTCATCCCCGAGCTACGCGCCCGCGGTTGACCGGCGCGCGGGACTCACGCAGGTTCCACCGCAGAACGGATCGACCTCAGACGCGTTCCAGCCTGAAGACTGTGTGGTCCGGCGCATCGGCACGGAACTCCGCGTCCGACGACTCGCGGGTGGCATCGAAATACCCCTGCACCATGCGCCTCCTGTTGAGATCCAGATAGGCGCGCAGCAGCGGTGGGCGGTCCTCGACCGGGAGCTCGACGAGGCGCACCTCCTCCCGTGAGTCGCCTCGGCTGAGGAAGATGTGACCCGCCATCCGGGCGTTCCTGATCGTGTTCGTTTCGCCGAAGGACGAAACCCAGTACCGCCCACCCGGTTGTTCGAGCACCAAGATGGGCGTCGAGTACTCCTTGCCGCTCTTCCGGCCGTGCACCGTGACGAGGCGCATCTCCTTCGGTCCCTTTCCGCGGCCAACCATGCGGGTCATCAGGCCGTTCCCGAAGCGCTTCAGGCCGGTGTGGCGGTACACCTTCCGCACCGGGGGATTGTTGCACCCGGTTCGGACCGGCGCCAATCGAGTTGACGCCTACTTCACGATGCCAGCTCTTCTGGGACCAAGGCTCCGTGCTCGGCCTCGCGTCAGGCGATGTGCTTGGCGATGTGCTTGGCGATGTGCTCGGCGTCCCTGCCGACGCCGGGGAGCACGTCGGATGTCGCCGCGTATTGGAAGATCAGGCCCATGAAGTACATCCTGGGCTCGGAGACCACCACGCCTCGGTCGTGCACCGGTCCTCCGTCTTCCCCGAAGATCGGCAGGTCGATCCACGAGTACTCCTGCCGGTAGCCGGATGACGTTTGCGACCTCCAGGACGCGATCGTCTTCCAGCACGGGCAGTCCGTCGCGAACGCCCACCCTCGGACAAGATGCTGCTCGGACGACGGACCTACGAAGAGTGGGCCGCATGCTGGCCCGACAAGACCGCCGAGGACGACCCGTTCGCCGACTACATCAACAACATCCCCAAGTTGGTCGTCTCGACGACCCTCAAGTCGGTCGAGTGGCGGAACTCGACGCTGATCACAGGCGACCTCGGGGAGGAGCTCTCCAGGCTGAAGCAACAGCCCGGGAAGGACATCGCGATCTCGGGCAGCGCCACCCTCGTCCGGTCGCTGTTGCGCGATGGCCTCCTTGACGAGCTCGGGCTCCTGCTCTTCCCGGTCGTCGTAGGGACGGGGAAGCGCCTCTTCGAGGACTGGGCCGCCGACCAGGTGCCTCTGGAGCTCGTGGAGTCACGTGCGTTGAAAGACCGGCGTCCTCTCGCTCACCTACCAGCCAGCCGGCACGTAGAGAACAGAGCGAGGTCGCCGCGACCGATCCGACGGTAGCGTGACGCGGTGTGAGGACGATCGGGGTCGAGGAGCGACGGGCGCGGCTCGGCCTTCGCCATAGCCTCGCCCGGCCCGCAGCCTCGGTCGAAGAGGTCTCGGCCGCCCTGGCCGGGCTGCACTCGAGCGATCCGGCGTCCGTCTACCTCTCAGCATGGGTGAGGATGGCGGGGTTCACGCCGGCCGATCTCGAAGACGCGCTCTACGAACGCCGGTTGCTGGTCCGGATGCTCGGGATGCGACGCACCATGTTCGTCGTCCCGCTCGACCTGGCAGCCGTGATGGACGAGGCGTGCACGAAGGCCCTGGCGC
>JBOGWA010000117.1:0-12551 GCA_050693155.1 Actinomycetota bacterium
GGGGCCCGGTGACCGATGAGATCGGCCTGGAGGAAACGGGGGTCGAGCTCGAGCGGGGGTTCGTCAAGGTCAACGGTGGGATGCGCACGACGGCCGACGGCGTATGGGCGATCGGCGACGCCGCCGCCACCCCGTTACAGCTTGCGCACGTGTCCATGGCGGAAGGCGTCGCCGTCGCCGAGCGAACCGCGGGAAACGACCTGCCCGAGCTCGACTACGACGGCGTCCCCAGGGTCACGTTCTCGAGTCCGGAGATCGCTTCGGTCGGACTGACCGAGGCGCAGGCGAAGGAACGCGGTCACGACGTCGCCACGGCCTCCTTCAACCTTCAGGGGCTCGGCAAGGCCAACATTCTGGGCGAAGCCGGAACCTGCAAGGTCGTGGGCGAGAAAGACGGCCCGGTCCTCGGCGTTCACCTGATCGGCCCACACGTCACCGACCTCATCGCCGAGGGAATGCTGATCACGAATTGGGAGGCGGCCCCGGCCGAGGTCGCCGCGCTCATCCATCCCCACCCGACCCTGTCCGAGGCGATCGGCGAGGCGCACCTCGCCCTCGCTGGGAAACCGCTCCACTCGATGTAGCCGTGGCCACCCGCAAGTCGAAACCGTCGGGCATGGCCAAGGTTGATCTCAGCCAGGAGCAGCTGAAGGAGATCTGGCATCTCCTCAAGATCTGCCGGTACTTCGACGAGCGGATGGACACGCTCTACCGGCAGGGCAAGCTGCCGGGCGCGATCTATTCGGGCCGCGGGCAGGAAGGAACCCACGTCGGGACCGCGTACGCCCTCCGCAAGGAAGACATCTTCGGAGGGACCCATCGCGATCTCTCCGCCCAGATCACCAAGGGTCTCGATCTCAAGCGGATCGCAGCCCAGTTCTGGGGCCGGATCGACGGTTACACGCGAGGCCGAGACGGCAACAGCCACATCGGAGACATCCACGGGGCGGGAACGCTCACGGCCGTCTCCATGCTCCCGAACTCCTATCCGGTTGCCTGTGGATTCGCGCTTGCGTTCAAGATGCGCGGCGAGAAACGCGTCGCGATGGGGATGTGCGGCGAGGGCGCGACCTCGAACGGTCGTTGGCATGAGGCGCTGAACTTCTCGGGTGTATTCAAGCTTCCCGTCGTGTGGGTGGTGAACAACAACCAGTGGGCTTACTCGACGCCCCCACGTCGAGAGTTCCCGATCGAGCGCCTCTCGGATCGCGGCGCCGCCTACGGCATGCCGGGCGTGACGGTCGACGGAACTGATGTCCTCGAGGTCTACACCGCGGCCCACGAAGCCGTCGAGCGGGCGCGAGCGGGCGACGGTCCCTCGCTCATCGAGTCCGTCTCGCTCCGGTGGAAGGGACACGCCGGACACGATCCGGCGAAGTACGTGCCGAAGGAAACGCTCGAGGACTACATGCAAAACCGGGATCCCGTCGCGAGGTTCCAAGACGTGCTCCTCGCCGACACGGTCATTGAGGCGGGCGACATCGAGGCTATGGACGAACGCGTGAAACGCGAATTCGATGAAGCCTACGAGTTCGCCCAGCAGTCTCCGCTCCCCGACGGCGGGGACGCGGCTCAGGGGGTCTTCACCGACGACGGCTACTGGGCGCGAGAGCCGGAGGGCGCCCTGCTGGCGGGAAGCTGATGGCCGAGAAGAAGCGTGAGGACAAGGTCGAGGCCGGAGCCGCCGGACACGGCGCCGAGGGCCGCGGCACCCGCAACGACAAAGGCGAGGCCACGTTTCTTCAGGCGATCTCGGAGGCTCTCTGGGAAGAGATGGAGGCCGACGAGCGCGTCTTCCTCCTTGGAGAAGACATTGGGATCTACGGCGGAGCGTTCAAAGTCACCGAGGGCTTCATCGAGCACTTTGGTGAAGAGCGCGTGCTCGACACCCCGATCGCCGAAGAGACGATCATCGGCGCGGCCGTCGGTGCGGCGCTCATGGGGATGCGACCGGTCGCCGAGCTCCAGTACGCCGACTTCATCGCCAACGGGTTCGACGAGCTCGTGAACATGGCCGGGAAGTACCACTATCGGACGGGGGCGGCCGTTCCCATCGTCGTCCGGGGGCCCTCCGGCGGCGGCGTGCGGGCATCGGCGTTCCACTCGCAGAATCCCGAGCCCTGGTTCGCGCACACGCCGGGACTCAAGGTCGTCGTCCCGGCAACCCCATACGACGCGAAGGGACTGATGAAGGCCGCCATCCGTGACGACAACCCAGTCGTCTACTTCGAACACAAGTGGATCTACCGGCGGGTTCGAGAAGTCATCCCCGGACCGGAGGACGACTACACGGTCCCGATCGGAAGCGCCAAGGTACAGCGCCCCGGAGACGACGTCTCGATCATCACCTACGGCGCCATGGTCCATAAGGCGCTCGAAGCGGCAGAGGACCTGGCCGATCGCGACATCTCGGCCGAGGTCGTGGACCTACGAACGGTTGCGCCTCTGGACACCGAGACGATCCTCAAATCCGTCGAGCGGACGAGCCGGGCGCTCGTGCTCTACGAGAGTCACCGGGCGTTCGGGATCGGCGCCGAGGTCGCCTCGGTGATCGCTGAAGAGGCCTTCGAGTGGCTAGATGCTCCGGTGATGCGCCTCGCCCCACCGAATGTGCCGGTGCCGTTCTCGCCCCCCCTGGAGGACGCCTATCTCCCGCAGGTCGAGGATGTGATCGGCGCCGTCGAGAGACTCTCCAAGTGGTAGCCGAACTCTGAGGAGGCGGGAATGGCAACACCCGTGACGATGCCCCAACTGGGCGAGACGGTCGTGGAAGGAACGATCGTCAAGTGGCTCAAGAAGGAAGGCGACACGATCGAGCGCGACGAGCCACTGTTCGAGATCTCGACCGACAAGGTCGACACCGAGGTCCCCTCCCCCGTCGCTGGGGTCCTATCCGAGATCAAGGTTCAGGAGGGCGAGACGGTCGAGGTCGGAACGGAGCTCGCGCTCGTCAACGAGTCGGGCGACGGCGCGGGAGCTGCGACGGCCGCGGAACCGGCCGCGGAACCCGCAGAAGCTCCGGCCGAGGAACCTCCCACCGAAGAGACACCGGTCGAGGAGCCCACCTCTGCGACGCCAGCCCCGCAGCCGGAACCGGTCCGGCCGGCTTCACAGGAACCTGCCACTGCCGCCGCGAGCGCGCCGGCCCGCGGGCCCCGAAGCCACATCCTCTCTCCTCTCGTCCGCCGCCTCGCGGAGAAGCACGGCGTGGACCTCGAAAGCGTTCCCGGGACCGGGGCAGGCGGCCGAATCACGAAGAAGGACGTGCTGGCCTTCTCAGACGCCGGCGGGGCACGCCCTCAGCTTCGTGCGGTCCCCACCGAAGAGCAAGCCCCCGCCGCCCCGCCCGCCTTCGCGCCCGCCGCGGCGGGCCAGCGCGAGGAAGTCGTCCAGGTCGGTCACATCCGCAAACGGATCGCGGAGAACATGGCCGCGGTCCTTCAGACCACCGCTCGCGCGTGGAACCTCGTCGAGATCAACATGGAGCGGATCGTCCGGCTCCGCGCGCAGGCGAAGGATCGGTTCAAGGAGATGGAGGGGTTCTCCCTCACCTACATGCCGTTCCTCTCACGCGCGGTCTCGGAAGCCCTGCTCGCCCACCCGGAGGTCAACGCGAGACTCGACCTCGAGGCGGGAACCATCACGACGCGGCGGTACGTGAACCTCGGGATCGCCGTGTCGTACGAGGACGGGCTGATCGTCCCGGTCATCCGTGACGTCGATCAGATGAACTTGGTCGGCATCGCTCGCGCGATCAACGACGTAGCGACCCGCGCCCGGTCCAAGAAGCTGAAGCCCGACGAGGTCCACGGCGGGACGTTCACGATCACGAACCCCGGGCCGTTCGGGTCGCTTATCAGCGTCCCGATCATGAACCCGGGCGAGACCGCGATCCTTGCCTTCGACGCCATCGAGAAGCGCCCCGTGGTGATCGAGGACATGATCGGGATCCGTCACATGGTGTACCTGTCGATGTCGTGGGACCACCGGATGATCGACGGTGCGATCGCGGCCCAGTTCCTCGGGCGACTGAAGCAGAACCTCGAGACCTGGGATTTCACCCCGGAGGTGCAGGGTTACATCACGTGATGTAAGCGCCGAAACCTGGCTCGCGACACCGGGCCGCATCCCTTACGGGTCGGCGTACGACGCCATGCACACGCTGGCAGAACGACGGGCGGCTGGCGAGATTCCCGACGTGCTCGCGCTCCTGGAGCATCCGCCGGTCTTCACGGCCGGCCGCAGGTCGGACCCGTCGCACCTCGTGCTTGCAGAACACGAGATCGAGCGAGCGGGGGCAGAGCTCCACTTCGTGGATCGCGGAGGAAGCGTGACCTTCCACGGCCCGGGTCAGCTCGTCGGCTACCCGATCGTCGACCTCGGGCCCTCGCAGGACGTGATCCGGTACCTGCGGAGGCTCGAGGAAGTCGTGATCGGCGCTTGCGCGGATCTGGGCGTCGAGGTCAGCCGGTCTGAGGGATACACGGGGGTTTGGGCCGGCGATCGGAAAGTATGCGCGATCGGAGTGAAGGTGAGCCGCGGAGTGACACTCCACGGCTTCGCACTGAACTGCACCACCGACCTTTCGTGGTTCGGCGCGATCGTGCCGTGCGGCCTTGCCGACCGCGGCGTGACGACGCTGACCGAACTCGCCGGGCGGCCGATCACCGTGGAGGATGCGATTCCGATCGTCGCCGCACGGTTCGAGCAGGTATTCGAGAGGCGGCTGGTTCCGGCTCCTGCTGAGGTCCTTCGGACATTCGCCGGCGAGCGTGAGCCGGCGCCGCTCTAGAAACGCCGGTTAGCGCTCACATCTCCTGACGTCGTCGAGTTTCCCGCCGTGGCAACGGTCTTTGTTGCCTCCGCCGTCGAGCCGGTCGCCCCCCGGACCGCCGGCGAGCTCGTCCTCACCCCGACCGCCGAAGAGCTGGTCCTTTCCCCTCCCACCGAAGATGTCATCGTCGCCGCCTCGGGCGCGGATGACGTCCCGACCCTTCTCGCCGAGGATGGCGTTGTCTTTCGCGTTCCCCCACAGAGTGTCGTTCGAATCGCTCCCGATGACGCTCTCGCAACCCATGACGGTGTCGCTTCCCTGTCCTTCCGCGAGGTCCTTCGCGAGCTTGACGATCATCCCACCGGGTCCCGCGAGGGAGTAGTCGACGATGTCGAGGCCGTCGCCGCAATCGAGAAGATCGTCTCCCGAGCCGCCGTTGAGGAGGTCGTCTCCCTCGAGGCCGATCAGCTCGTCGTTGCCGGCCAGGCCGCAGATGATGTCGGCCCCCTCCGTTCCCTCGAGGGCGTCGGCCCCCGAGTCATCCCCATCCGTCCCGGTGATCGTGCAGCCCTTCGGCATGGGTTCCTCTTCCTCCGGCTGTTGCCCGAAGGCCGTCGGGCCGAACGCGATCGCCAAGGCGAGCCACGCGGCGGCTCCGGTGACGAGTCTCGTATCGCGACCCGAAAGCATTCCGTTCAATTCGAGATCAACTCCTGGACGGCCTCCCGGAGCCTCATGGTCAGATCACGGGCGACCGCAAGACGTTTGCGCGGTTCCTCTTGTCTCTGCACCTCAAGCGAGGGGCCGAAGGCGATCCGGACCCTCACCCGCCGAGGCGCCTTCGATCCCTTTGGCATCGACGCACCCGTTCCGGTGATCCCCACCGGAATCAGCCGAACTCCCTCTGCGAGCGCAACCCACGCCGCACCCGGGTAGAACGGCAACAATTCTCCCACCCGCCTGGTGCTTTCCGGGTACATCCCGAGCACTTGTCCGCCACGAACAACGGCCAGCCCGGTTCGGACCGCCAGCACGTCCGACGTCCCACGCCGCACCTGAAACCCCCCAAGCTTCGTGAAGAACCACGCCCCGAGGAAGGAGCCGTAGAGCTCTTCCTTCGCCATGAACACGATCGGCCGGGGGGACGCAAACACGAGCAGCGGGATGTCCCAGAACGACTCGTGATTCGCTGCGAGGACGGCCGGACCGGATGTCGGGATGTGCTCGGTTCCCTCGACTTCCATGCGGTAGTAGCGCCGACAGAGCCGACCGGCAAGACGCACGGCGAGCGGCTGAAGGGCGCCAACGCCGGCAAGGAGATCCTCATCATCTTGGATCGGTTCTCCAAGCTTCTCTACAACCTGCGAGGTGGCATGGCGGATCGTAAGGAGCGCCTCGCCCTCGTCGAGCTGAACCCCAAAGGCTTCCTCCAGGGCGAGGGCAAGCTCCACTCGCCCGAGCGAGTCGAGCGGGAGCAGGGATTCGGGTTCGGGCGCGCGTTCGCCGGTCAGCTCGGATGCGATCGCGGCGACCTTGTCCTCGAGCGCGTACGTGTCCTCGCGCACCGGCGCCTACTGTACGGTCGCTCTCTCGCGGTTGCTAGAATCGCGCAGCGCGCGCGGACTACGCGCCGCCGAACGACCGCGCTGGCCCCTCTCACAAGGAGGTATCCGTGGCCACACGGGTGACCGAAGCTCAGGACCGCCATTCGGGACTCGGCCTCTCAGGGGACGACCTTCTCCAGATGTACCGCACGATGCTCATTGCACGACTGTGCGACGAGCAGCAGTTCCGACTGAACCGTCAGGGGAAGGCGCCCTTCGTCGTCCCCGTCTCCGGACACGAAGCCTGTCAGATCGGAACGGCCTGGCCGCTCATTAGAGGCAAGGACATCTTCGTTCCCTACTACCGGGACATGGCCGTCTGCCTCGTCGCCGGGATGACGCCGAAGGACGTAATGCTCGGACTCTTCGGCAAGGCCGAGGACCCCTCGTCCGGAGGTCGGCAGATGCCGGCGCACTGGGGCTCGCGACGGCTCGGGATCATCACCGGCTCTTCGCCGATCGCCACGCAGATTCCGCACGCCTCGGGAATCGCCTACGCGATGAAGTACCGGGGTGAGGACTCCGTCGTCGTCTCGTGGTTCGGCGACGGCGCAACGAGCGAGGGCGACTGGCACGAAGCCCTGAACTTTGCCGGGATCCACAAGCTCCCGGCGATCTTCATCTGCGAGAACAACCTGTACGCGATCTCGGTGCCGCTCGACAAGCAAATGGCGGTACGTGATGTCTCCGTCCGCGGAGAGGGGTACGGGTTCCCGGGCGTCACGGTCGACGGGAACGACGTATTGGCGTGCTACGAGGCCATGACCCGGGCGATCGGGCGAGCGCGCGCGGGCGAGGGTCCGACTCTCATCGAATGCAAGACGTACCGCTTTCATCCCCACACGTCGGACGACGACGACCGCACGTACCGGCCTCGCGAGGAGGTCGAAGAGGCGCGAAAGCGCGATCCGCTCATCGTCTTCGCCGAGTACCTGAAGGAAGCCGGTCTGACCGACGACGAGAAGCTGGAGGCCTTGCGCGAGGAGCTGAAGGCCGAGGTCGACAGGGCCGTCCAGGAGGCCTGGGACTCCCCCGATCCGGAGCCCCAATCGGCGCTCCGACACGTCTTCGAAGAAGAGGACGACTCGTGACCGAGAAGAACATCGTCCAGACGATTCACGACACGCTCGCCGAGGAGATGCGAGCCGACGAGCGGGTCGTCGTTCTCGGAGAGGATGTGGGCGCCCGCGGCGGCGTGTTCCGCGCCACGGCCGATTTCCTCGACGAGTTTGGGGAGCAGCGCGTTATCGACACTCCCCTCGCAGAATCCTTGATCATCGGGGTCGCGATCGGGATGGCCCTTCACGGCCTGCTTCCCGTCGCCGAGATCCAGTTCGCGGACTTCATCCATCCGGCCTTCGACCAGATCGTTTCCGAGGCGGCCCGGATCCGGTATCGCTCGAACGGCGATTTCGGCGTCCCGATCGTGATCCGCGCGCCGTACGGTGGTGGCGTTCACGGCGCCCTGTACCACTCGCAATCCATCGAAGCGTTCTACGGACACGTCCCCGGCCTAAAGGTCGTCGTCCCAGGAACGCCTCATGACACCAAGGGAATGCTCCGAGCGGCGATCCGGGACCCCGACCCCGTTCTCTTCCTCGAGCACAAGAAGACGTACCGCCTGATCAAGGGCGAGGTCCCGGACGATCCGTACGAGGTCCCGATCGGTAAGGCCGACGTGAAACGGGAAGGCAATGACCTCACGTGTATCGCGTACGGGTTCATGCTCCACCAGTGCCTGGACGCGGCCGCCCGCCTCGGCGAGGAAGGTGTCTCGGTGGAGGTCGTCGACGTCCGGACGATCGCGCCGCTCGACAAAGAGACGATCCTCGAGTCGGTCCGGAAGACAGCGAAGGCGCTCGTCGTCTACGAAGACAACCGAACCTACGGCGCCGGCGCCGAGATCATGGCCACGATCGCCGAGGAGCTGATGTTCGACCTCGACGGACCGCTCGTGAGAGTCGCCGGGCCCGACATCCCGGCGATGCCGTTCTCCACGCCGCTCGAGCACTTCTTCCTGCCCGATGTGGAAAAGATCCACGCTGCGATGAAGGACCTCGCCGAGTTCTAGCTCGTACACTGAGGGCGTGCGGGAGAAGAATCCTAACCACAAGCGGCTGCATCTGCCGCTGATCCCCGCAAACGGGAACGGCAACGGCCACGCTCATCTCGCTGATACGCACGTCGCGCATTCGGTCGGTTGTGCCCAGACCGCACACCCGGTCGGCCGGCGCCCCGAGTGGTTGAAGACCACGATGCGGACGGGCCCCAATTACCTCGATCTCAAGAACATCATGCGCGGCCTCGACCTCCACACCGTCTGCGAGGAGGCTGGCTGCCCGAACATCTTCGAGTGCTGGGAGGACCGCGAGGCCACGTTCCTCATCCTCGGACAGAAGTGCACCCGGCGGTGCGGTTTCTGCGACGTCCAAACGGCGAAGCCCGACTCGCTGGATGAGGACGAGCCGGCCCGGATTGCGGAGGCCGTTCAGCGGATGGGACTCAACTACGTCGTCCTGACCGGCGTTGCTCGTGACGACCTGTCAGACGGTGGAGCCGCGATATGGGCGGCTTCCGTTCGCGCCGTGCGCGAAACGGTTCCCGATTGCGGGATCGAGGTTCTCCCCCCCGACTTCAGGGGCCACCGGCACGACATCGAGACGGTGATCGATGCCGGGCCCGACGTCTTCGCCCATAACCTAGAGACCGTACGACGCCTCCACTCACGAATCCGGCCCGGATTCGATTACGACAGGACGCTCGATACGCTCCGCATCGCGAAGGAGATCAGTCCCGAACAGGTCACAAAGTCGAACCTCATCCTCGGAATGGGAGAGCGGCCCGAGGAGGTCACCGAATCGCTCCGCGACCTCCGCTCGGTGGGCGTCGACCTCATGACGCTCGGCCAGTACCTGCAACCGACTCAGTACCACCTCCCGGTCGACCGCTGGGTCACGCCGGAAGAATTCACACAGCACGCCTCCGAGGGTGAGGCCATGGGCTTCGCCCACGTGGAGGCCGGACCGCTCGTCCGTTCCTCGTATCACGCTGGCAAACAGCTTGCGAAAGCGACATCGGCTTCGTAGCCCGAACGGGCCCGAAAAAGAAGTTGAGGAGTCGGTCTGTAAGCCGGATTCTGTCGAGGGTGACCATCTATCTCGGAGCCGCGTTGCCGCGACCCTCAGTGCGGCCTACCCGGGAGCATCGGGCGGGCCACCCGCTCCCTGCTTGGCCTTGCTCCGGGTGGGGTTTGCCGAGCCGTGCCGGTCGCCCGGCGCGCTGGTGAGCTCTTACCTCACCGTTTCACCCTTACCCCCGCTTGCGCGGTGGCGGTCTCTTCTCTGTGGCACTTTCCGCGGGTCGCCCCGCCTGGGAGTTGCCCAGCACCCTGCCCTGTGGAGTCCGGACTTTCCTCGAGACCACAAGGGTCCCGCGGCCACCCGACCGACTCCTCGAACAAAAGTATACGGCGATAGAATCGCCTGACCCCCCAAGGAAGGAGGAAGCGTGCTTGCCCGCCGCACCGGCCTTGTCGGCCTCGCAGCCGTCCTCCTCGTGGTTTTGGGGGGAACGGCCCTCGCGTGGGCGGCCGGGGGCTCCTCGGTCACCGTCGCGCCGGACCGGCTTCCGGTCAACGAGCCTCTCTCTTCGAAGCGAGCGCAGGCCGCCGGGGATGTCGAGGTGCGCGACAACCTCTTCGACCCCGACTCCATCGAGGTCGACGTTGGCGGGACGATCACCTGGGCGCATGCGGGGCAGGCCCCGCACACGGTAACGGCCGACGATGGCTCCTTCGACTCACACCCGGGTTGCAACCCCGATACCGAGACGGGATGCATGCAGAATGGCGACACGTTCGAGCAGACCTTCGATGAACCGGGCGAGTTCCGCTATTACTGCAAGATTCACGGCGGAGAGGGCGGCGCCGGAATGGCGGGGGTCGTGATCGTCGGACGGCCAAGGCCCACGCCCGCGCCACCCGGCGAGTCAGACGAGGAAGACACGTCGATGACGCAGGGTGGAGATGAGCTCCCGGCGACGGGATCCGAGCCCCTCGTCCCGATCGCCCTCGGGCTGAACCTCCTTGTCACCGGCGCCGCAGCCGTGATCGCCGGTCGTCGCGAGATGCGCGGCTAGTCCTCCCCGGCCTCGTCGAAGAGAGTCCCCGGGTCCTCGGCCGGGTAGTCGAGCGATCGATTCGCCTGGTCGATCCCCAAGTTCGCAAGGTGGTCGGCATCGGCGTTGAACTCGCGGGGGACGTGCTCGATTTGCGCGTCGTCGAAATGGCCGAGGAGTGTCGTGGCCTGCTGATGGAGTCTTCGCAGGATCGCGTTCTTCACCTTGAACCGCCCGGAGAGTTGCTCGACGAGAAGCCGGCTGTCCGACCGAACGAGGACCTCCCTCGCTCCATGCTCCGCGGCGAGCTCGAGCCCGCGGATCACGGCCCGGTACTCCGCGACGTTGTTGGTGGCCCGGCCGATCGCCTCGCCGACCTCGGCCACAACCCGGCCGTCCGAGTCCGTCACGACCACCCCGATCCCCGCCGGGCCGGGGTTGCCGCGGGCCGCGCCGTCGGTAGCGATCGTCAGTCGAGGACCAGAATCCTTCGGCAGTACTCGCACCTCCGGAGGCCATCGGTCTTCTTCAATCGATCGAGCTCCAATGCCGACAGCTTCTGGTGGCAACCCCCGCAGACTCCGTCGACGAGTCGGGCTGCCCCCAGACCCTGCTTCTGGGCGCGCAGGTCGCCGTAGAGCTCGAGAAGCTCCTCGTCGAACTCGGGAACGAGCGCGCCGCGAACGGCCCGCCTCTCTTCGAGCTCGCGCTTCAGTCGGTCGAGCTCCTCGGCCGAGGCGGCCTCGAGCTCCTCGACCCGCCGCCGGGCAGCCGCGAGTCGTTCGTCCAGGGTCGGGAGTCTCTCCTCGATCTCTTCGCGTCGCTCCATCTGCCCGAGGGCGTCGTCCTCGATCCGGCTCTTCCGCTCCCGGAGGTTCGCGACCTCGCGCTGGATCGACTCGAGTTCTTTCGGGTTGGCAACGCTTCCGTCGTACAGGCGCGCCTGCTCGTCGGCCATCTTGCGGCCGATTGAGTCGGCCTCGTTCTCGAATCGCTCCTGTTCGCGAACGATCGAGTCGAGCGCGAGTCGGAGCTCTCCGACGGCCTCCTCTGCCTGCTCCGCCTCGCGCCGTCCCTCGTCCAGCACGGCGCCCTGCTCCAGCTCGCGGAGACCCGACTCGAGCCGATCGATCGCGGAATCCACCTCCTGGAGGTCGAGGATTCGGTCGAGTCCTTTCACGGCGCCCCGAATGGTTCCGTCCGCGTTTCCGAAACCTGAACCTCGCCACCCAGGTGAGCGCCCGCCTTCGTGAGCAACTCGGCGAGCTTCGGGACGAATGGCCACTCGGTTCCGTAGTGGCCGGCGTCGATTAGGACCAGGCCGGCCCCAACGGCGTCGAGGGTCTGATGGTGCTTTAGGTCTCCGGTGACATACGCGTCGACACCGGCCCGCAAGGCATCGGGGATCAACGACCCTCCCGAGCCGCCACATAGCGCAATCGAGTTGATCGTCTTCTCCGGATCGCCGGCTAGCCGCGTCGGAGACCCGAGCCGGTCGTGGCAGCGCGCCGAAAGCTCGCTGGCGCTCAAGGGCCCGCCGAGCCGCCCGACGCGACCGAGGCCGGTTCCGCCTTCGCCCACGAGCCGGTAGACGTCGTAGGCGACTTCGTCATAGGGGTGTGCATCGAGCAGGGCTTCGACGGCGGCCGCAAGTCGCTCGCGCGGAACGAGCACCTCGAGGCGATCCTCCTCGGCCTCGTTCAGCCTCCCCGACTCCCCGACCGTTGGATGAGCCCGCTCCGACGGGAGGAACGTCCCCGTGCCGGCGACCCGGAAGGAGCAGTGTGTGTACTCCCCGATGACTCCAGCTCCCGCGCCCGCGACGGCGTCCAGCACCTTGGCCGTTGCGTCGCGAGGAACGAACGTGACGAGCTTGACTCGCTCCCCCGCTGCGGACTCGGCGAGCGGGCCGGTGACCTCGATGCCGAGCGCCTCCGCGAGCGCGTCGGAAACGCCGGGGTTCGCCACGTCCGCATTCGTGTGGCACGCGGCAACGGCGACCCGCCCCGTCAAGGCCGCAGCCGCCGCCCGTCCGACCGGATTCTCAAGATCGATGC
>JBOGWA010000118.1:0-12264 GCA_050693155.1 Actinomycetota bacterium
GGGCCGAGAGGATGTGTCTACATGTGGGCGATGAGCTGCTCGACGCGGTCGTCCTCGGAGCGGAACGGATCCTTGCAGAGAACCGTTCGCTGGGCCTGGTCGTTCAGTTTCAGGTGCACCCAGTCGACCGTGTAGTCGCGCCGCCGCTGCTTGGCTTGACGTATGAACTCCCCGCGGAGCCGCGCGCGGGTGGTCTGCGGGGGTCGGTGCATCGCCTGCTCGACATCGCGGTCCTTGACGATCCGAGCCATCGCTCCCCTGCGCTCGAGCAGGTAGTACAGACCGCGCTTGGTGTTCACGTCGTGATAGGCGAGGTCGAGCATCGCGACCTTCGGGTGCGATAGGGGCACGCCGTGCTTCTCGCGGTAGCCGTCGATCAAAAAGAGCTTCGCGACCCAGTCGATCTTGTGGGCGAGGCGATCGAGCTCCTGTTCGCGGAGCGCACCCAGCGCTCGTTCCCATTCCCTGAGGATCGCGCGATCGATGCCGTCGAGACTCCGGGCTTCGGCGAACCGGTTCGCGCGATCGAGGTACTCCTCCTGGATCTCGAGCGCTGAGAGCTCCCGACCGCTTGCGAGCCGGACCTTTCTCCGACACGTCACGTCATGACTGATCTCTCGGATTGCGCGGATCGGATTCTCGAGCGTGAGATCGCGCATGACCGTGTTCTCCTCCACCATGCGCAAGACGAGGTCCGTCACGCTGACCTTCAGGAACGTCGTGAACTCGCTCATGTTCGAATCGCCGACGATCACGTGGAGCCGGCGATACCGCTCGGCGTCGGCGTGCGGCTCGTCTCTGGTGTTGATGATCGGGCGGGATCGCGTCGTGGCCGACGAGACACCCTCCCAGATGTGCTCTGCGCGCTGCGAGATGCAGAAGTGCGCGCCCCGCGGGCCGTGGAGCACCTTTCCGGCGCCGGTAAACACCTGGCGCGTAACGAAGAACGGGATCAGAACCTCGGCCATGCGAGCGAACTCACCCTGTCTCGCGACGAGGTAGTTCTCGTGACAGCCGTAGGAGTTGCCGGCGGAGTCTGTGTTGTTCTTGAAGAGGAAGATGTCTCCGGAGATCCCCTCTTCGTGAAGCCTGACTTCCGCGGCGCCCAGGAGCGCTTCGAGGACGCGCTCCCCCGCTTTGTCGTGTGCCACGAGGTCGACGATCGAGTCGCATTCAGGTGTCGCGTACTCGGGATGAGAGCCGACATCCAGATAGAGTCGTGCGCCGTTCTCGAGGAAGACGTTCGAAGATCGGCCCCAGTGAACGACCCGGCGGAAGAGGTAGCGGGCGACCTCATCCGGAGACAGGCGACGCTGGCCTCGGAACGTGCACGTCACGCCGTATTCGTTCTCCAGGCCGAAGATGCGCCGCTCCACGACGCAAGTCTAGGGGTCGAGCTCGGGGGAATCACGAGCTAGGGGAAGCGGAGCGGTTGGCCCCCGCTCAGAAGATGCCGGGACACCAGGGAACTGGATCCCAGCCGAACATCGCATCGGCGCGGTCGAGGGCCTCATCGGTGCCCACGATCCGGCCGCCTCGGGCGAGCGACCGGAAGCGCGTGCCGCCGAGCAGCACGCTCCCCAATGCCGACGCGTCCAGAAAGATCTCCGGCTGGGCATCCGTCGGTCCGCACTCCGCACCATCCGGCCCCCCGTCGAGCGCCAGGTGACGGTCGTTCCAGGGGCAGAAGGGGTCGAGCGCCTGCAACACGATGCGACCTTCGGTCGCGTAGCGGCGGGATGCCAGCGCCTTTTGAATGTCGATGGGGCGGACCCAAAGACCGTCCCCGATCGCGAGGCGGAGCCGGCGTGGCTCGCGGAGCAAATGCAACAGCGGTTCGTCCACGGGCCGTTGACCTCCCGAGAATCGAGCCACCAGATCGACGTCGAACACGAAGCGCCAGAGATCCGCGACCGCGCCGGGGGTGTTGGCGACGAGCTCCTCGACCTCGATCGAACCGTTGGGGCTCGCGTCCGTCCAGTCCCGTCGCTGCCGGTAGATGACGTAGCCGTCGAGGCCGCCGGCTGACTCGTGAACGGCATAGAAGGGCTGTCCTGGGTGCTCCTTCCGCTCGGGCTCGTAGAGCCAGTAACGCCACCACACGTCGCTCCGGCTCACGACACCCGGCTGTCCGGCCCGCAGCTGCTCGTAGACGACCGGGAATGCCTCCTCCGCTTCCTCACGGCTGAGGAGCGTGACTTCGCCGGCGGGCATGTGTCGCGCCGCGTACGCAGTGTGCTCGCGGGCGATGTCGAAGCGGCAACTGAGCGTCCCGGCCCCGTACCCGAATCGCCCGTAGATCGCTCCCTCGGACGCCCACAGGATGGAGAGGACGGCCCCTCGCTCGTGAGCATCCTCGAGGTGTTGTCGCATGAGCGACGTAAGGATTCCTCGACGCCGCCGGTTCGGAAGAACACCGGTGGTGACGATCCCCGTCGTCTCGACAACGCCTCCCGGAACTGTCAGGTCGAGTGGGCACGCTCCGAGACCGCCGACCAACGAACCTGCCTCGACCGCCCCGAGGACCTCCCCCAGTTCCAGGATCCAGCGCTCGGCTTGGAGGTCCGCGTCGCTGATCTCGTGTGCGAAGACGCGGCTGATCGTCCGGATGAATGAGTCGAGTTCCTCGGACGCAAGGGCCTTTACCTCAACATCCACGGCGGGCCCGTCAGCCCTGAATGAATCCGGCGAGATCCGCTTCTGCGAGCCGACGGAACTTGCGTCTTGGGCGGGTACGGTCGAGCAGGGCCGCCTCGAGCCGCTTCGCGTCGAACGCTTCCCCGTTTGCGGCCGCGAGCGCGGTCACTCCCGCTCCCACGGCGCCCCCGAGGTCGAGATCGGCCTGGTACGTCTCCGCGAGCTTGGCCTGAAGCGCGTCTGCCTGTCCACCCATTGCTACGAACCCCTCCTCGTCGGTGACGCTCCCGTCGAAAAGGATGTGCCAGAGCTCGTTGTCCTCGGCCCCATCACCGACCTGGGCTATGAGGATCTCGACCTCGAAGGGCTTCAGCTGCTGCGTGAACGACTGGGCGAGAACTTGGGAGTAGGCGTTCGCCAGAGCCTTCGCAGTCACGTCCTCACGGTCGTACGAATACCCACGGATGTCCGCAAGCTGAACCCCCCCGATCCGCAGGCTCTCGAACTCGCTGTACTTTCCGACCCCGGCGAACGCGATCCGATCGTAGATCTCGGAGATCTTTTGCAGGTGCGCCGAGGGGTTGTCGGCGAGGAACAGGATCCCGTCGACGAATTCAATGGCGACGACCGGCTTCCCTCGCGCGATGCCCTTCCGAGCATAGTCGGAGCGGTCCTTCATCATCTGCTCGGGAGCGACGTAGAAGGGGGGGATGGCCATCAGCCGGTCTGTCGTGCCTCGATCACACGGGTGTAGGCCGCTCGGACGTCGTCGTCGGCAACCTCCGCCACCCCGTCGGCGGTGATGACGAAGGCCGAAGGGTAGATGTTGCGCACGGGGTCGGGTCCCCCGGTGGCGGTGTCCTCCTCGGCGGCGTCGATGAGCGCCTCAACGGCGGCATCCAGCGCCTCGTCGCGAGCGAGAGCATCCCGCCAACGCTTCTTCAGGCTCCCCTTTGCGGCCCGGCCCCCAGATCCGTTCGCGTGATAGTCGGACTCCTCGTAGCGCCCGCCGATCGCGTCGTAACGGAAGATGCGTCCCCGATTGCGCTTGACGTCGAATCCCGCGAACACCGGAACGACGACGAGTCCCTGCATGACGAGCGGGAGGGAGGCGCTGACCATGCGGCCGAGCCGATTCGCCTTTCCCTCGAGTGAGAGCCGGTCACCCTCGACCTTCTCGTAGTGTTCGAGCTCCGTCTGGAACAGGCGAACGAGCTCGAGCGCAGTCGCGGCGACCCCGGCGATCCCGATTGCCGAATGCTCGTCGGCCTGGAACACCTTGTTCATCTGGTTGTCGGCGATCGTGTAGGCCTCCACCGCTCTGCGGTCCCCGGCCATTACGACGCCGTCCGAAAACCGAAGTGCGAGAACGGTCGTACCGTGGGGAGCGGAGATCGATCCTTCCGCCCGAGGCGGAACCGCCGGTGTTTCTCCCAACCGTGTGACTAGATCGAAGAAGCTCGGGTTCGCTCCGAGTGGGTAGTGACTCGGGTCCAGGGTCATTCCCCGCCCTTCTGGACGTAGCTCTTGATGAACTCCTCGGCGTTCTCCTCGAGCACTTGGTCGATCTCGTCGAGGATCTCGTCCATGTTCTCCTTCAAATGCTGCCCGCGAGCTGTCGCCTCGGCTCCGGCCGCCCCGGGCTCGGGGCTCCTGGTCTTCTTCCGCGTCTGCTTGCGTTCCTGTTCCTGCGGCACGTCCACTCCTCCTCGAGGCTGTGGGGTTCCGGTCGACTCCTATTGTAGAGCGGGGCCGGATGCCGGCCTCGGTCGAGTGACTTCAGCTTTCGAGGGCCTCGACGAGCGCGGCAGCCGTTCCCGATCTCGCCAGGAGATCCTGGACGTGCTCGCGCGTCCCGCGGAGCGGTTCCCGCATTGGGACCCGCTTCAGCGCGTCGGCCTCGGTGTCGAAGATCACCGAATCCCACGATGCGGCCACGATCGCATCCGGATAGCTGCTGATGCAGCTTCCGCGGAAGAACGCACGCGTATCGATCGGCGGCTCCCGCATTGCCTTCTCGCTCTCGTCGTCACCCGCGATGCGGTTGATCTTCCCGCCCTCGACTAGCCGGTAGTAGAGGCCCCGGTCGCGTCGAACGTCGTGGTATTGCAGATCGATGAGGGAGAGCTTCGAGTCTTCCCAGGAAAGGCCGTCTCGCTCACGGTACGCGCCGATGATCCGGTACTTCTCGATCCAGTCGAGGTCCCCCGCGAGGGACATCGGGTCGTCCTCGAGACCGGCGAGGACACGCTCCCACTCGCCCAGCACTTCGGCATTCCCGGCGGTCGGGTCCGTCTCCTTCACGTAGCGCTTCGCGTGGTCCAGGTACTCCCATTGAAGGTCGAGTGCGGTGATCCGCTTGCCGTCGGCCAGTCGGACGGTCGTGGCAAGCGACGGATCCCACGAGATCTCGTGGAGAGCCAGGACGGGATTCTCGAGAGTGAGATCGGGAAGGACGTCATCCTCGATCATCTTCAGCATGAGCGCGCACGTCCCGACCTTGACGTACGTGGCGACCTCGCACATGTTCGCATCACCCAGGATCACGTGGAGACGCCGGTACTTCTCGGGATCGGCGTGCGGTTCGTCGCGCGTGTTGATGATCGGACGCTTGAGTGTGGTCTCCAGCCCGACCTCGGCCTCAACGAAGTCGGTCCGCTGGCTGAGCTGATACGGGACGGACCGATCCTCGGCGGCCGCGCCCTCGATTCCGACCTTGCCGGCGCCGGTGAAGATCTGTCGCGTGACGAGGAAGGGCGTGAGGTCCCGAACGATCCGGGCGAACGGCGCCCGGCGGTCCACGAGGTAATTCTCGTGACAACCGTAGGAGTTCCCCTTCCCGTCGGTGTTGTTCTTGTAGACGGCGATGCGTTCCCCGGGGGGCAACAGCTCTTGCACGAGGGCAAGAGAGGCTTCGAGAACACGCTCGCCGGCCTTGTCGTGAATGACGAGGTCCCTCGGCGTTGCGCACTCTGGCGTGGAGTACTCCGGGTGTGCATGATCGACGTAGTACCGGGCGCCGTTCGAGAGGATCACGTTCGCGAGCCCCAGATCCTCCTCGATGGGCTCGCGCTCCTGCACCGGCTCGAACCCCCGCGCGTCACGGAGTGGCGTCTCCTGCTCGTAGTCCCAGCGGATCCTGCGCAGGGCGCCCGCATACGAGTTGATCAAGAGCGAGGAAGCGAGGACAGGGTTGAAGTCGGGGGTCCCGGGACCGAAGATTCCATATTCGGTCTCGATCCCCATCACCTTTGGGATCGCCATCAGCGTTCCTAGGATACGGGCGAGAGCGGCCGCGCGCCTACGGGGATCGAAGGGTCTACAGGTACTGACCGGCGTTGACGCCCTCGACCTGCCGACCCTCGCCGTCGCGGTCGCCGAGCAAGGTCCGGACGTAGACGATCCGCTCGCCTTTCTTGCCGGAGATGCGCGCCCAGTCGTCGGGGTTCGTCGTGTTCGGGAGGTCTTCGTGCTCCTTGAATTCCGCCCGGATCGCCTCGAGGAGGTCGTCCAGGCGAACCCCCTTCTCGCCGGATTGCAGGAACCGTTTGATCGCCATCTTCTTCGCCCGCGAGACGACGTTCTCGATCATCGCGCCGGAGTTGAAGTCGCGGAAGAAGAGAACCTCCTTGTCGCCGTTCTGATAGGTGACTTCGAGGAAGCGATTCTCGGGAGTCTCGGCGTACATCTGGTCGATCGTGGTCGAGATCATGCGCCGGACGACTTCGGCCGGGTCTCCGGTCTCGAGCTCGTCGGGGTGAATGGGGACGTCGGTCGTGAGGTACTTCGACATGATTTCCTTCGCCGACGCCCCGTCCGGACGGTCGATCTTGATCTTGACGTCGAGCCGTCCGGGTCGAAGGATCGCCGGGTCGATGAGATCCTCACGGTTCGAGGCGCCGATCACGATCACGTTCTCCAGACTCTCGACGCCGTCGATCTCGGAGAGGAGCTGGGGCACGATCGTGCTCTCGACGTCGCTCGAGATGCCCGAACCGCGTGTGCGAAAGATCGAGTCCATCTCGTCGAAGAAGACGATAACCGGGAGCCCTTCGGCGGATTTCTCCTTCGCTCGCTGGAAGATCAGGCGAATCTGCCGCTCGGTCTCGCCCACGAACTTGTTGAGAAGCTCCGGGCCCTTGATGTTCAGGAAGTAGGAGTGGGCATCTGCACGGCCCGTCTTCTCGGACACCTGTTGCGCGAGCGAATTCGCAACGGCTTTAGCAATGAGCGTTTTTCCGCAGCCGGGCGGCCCGTACAGAAGCACCCCCTGCGGTGGCTTCAGCGAGTGCTCGAGGAAAAGTTCGGCGTGGAGGAACGGCAACTCGACCGCGTCGCGAATGTCCTCGATCTGCGACTCGAGGCCACCGATGTCTTCGTAGGTGACGTCGGGGATCTCCTCGAGGACGAGCTCCTCGACCTCCTCCTTGGGTAGGCGCTCGAGCGCGTGGCCGGACCGTGGGTCGTAGAGCAGAGGGTCTCCCACTCGAAGCGGTGAGGCGCGGAGCGCCTGCGACACGATGGCAACCATCTCTTCGTCGCCGCGTCCGAGAACCACGACGCGTTCCTCGTCGAGAATCTCCTTGATCGTCACGACCTCACCGAGCCGATCTTGCTCGATGACTTCGACGACGTTGAGGGCCTCGTTCAGGATCACCTGGAGGCCTCGGTGAAAGCCCGCGCGGTCCAGCTGCGGGTGAACGTTTACGCGCATCTTCCGACCGGCGGTGAAGACGTCGACGCTTCCGTCAACGTTCTCCTCGAGCAGAACGCCGAACGACGCCGGCGGATGCGTGAGCTTGTCGACCTCTTCCTTCAACGCCTCGATCTTCGTACGCTCGCTTTGGAGGGCCTCGACCAGCTTGTCGTTTTGGGCCTGGGCCCGAGAGAGACGACTCTTCACTTCGAGGAGCCGTTCCTCCAGCAGTTTTACCTGCCGAGGCGGGTTCTGGAGGCGCCGCCTGAGCAGAGCGATCTCGTCTTCGAGAAACTTGATGTGGGTCTGCAGCTCGTCGACGCGCTTCTCGTACTGTTCAAAGCGTTCCTGCGCGTCCATGGGTCCTACATCCACCAGAGGATCCCCCTCGGCCCGAGTATATCGTGGGCCCTTCGGATCGCCGCTGAAGCTACGTGACCTCATATCGGCCGGGTCGGTCGCGGCTTGAGCGGTCGACGTCCGTTGTTTGGCGAGCTACCGTGATGAATCCGGTGTGGGCGACCATCCGGTGGTTGGGCCTCACGCTTCGGGGCGTGACGTGCCACGTTCGGAGCATGAGCTCGAAGGTCTCGATCTCTGCGAACCCTGCGCGTTCGAGACTCGCCGTGAGCAGCTGGATCTGGCCGGTCGTGGGCAGGAAGCTGCAGAGCACTCCGCCGGCGCGAAGCACGGCGCCGACTTCCCGAAGCACCAGCTCGGGCCCCGGGAGATCGAGGAGCACTCGATCGAACTCCTCCCCCGAGTCGCCGGCCTCCTGGATGCTTCCGTGTCGGAGATCGAGCCAGGCGGGCGCCTTGCCGAAGAACGCCTCGACGTTTTCCCGGGCGCGGGCATGAAACTCGCTCCGTTCCTCGTAGGAGACAACCCTCCCGTCGGGACCTACCGCCCGGGAGAGCGCGATCGTCAAGGCGCCCGAGCCGGAGCCGGCCTCAAGGACGACCGCCCCGGGGAAGACGTCACCGTAGACGAGCACTGCGCCGAGGTCCTTCGGGTACATGACCTGGGCTCCCCGGCCCATCTTCACGGTGAAATCGGCGAGGCGAGGCCGGAAACAGAGAAGCGGCATCCCAGTTGTTGCGCGGATCGTCGTCCCTTCGGTGGCCCCGAGGACGAGGTCGTGAGGGACCTGCCCGCCGTGGAAGTGAAACGTCAGCCCCGGTTCGAGACGGATGAGAAACCGCCGACCCTTTGGGTCCACGAGCAAAGCGCGCTCCCCCGATTCGAACGGTCCGCTCATCGAACGGCGCCAGGCTATCCGGGTCGGCGTGCGGTGCGTCGTGTCGAACGCTGGCTCCCCGACGGAGCCGTCAAGGTTCCGGCTCGCCGGGCCGACTCGTCCAGAAACCAGGCCAGGAGCAGGTACCAGACGCCGACGAACGAACCTGCGAGGAGGACCGCGGCCCCAGCGACCAGCAGCCCGAGCGCGATGACGCGCCCGGCCGCCGAGCCGATCCTCGTCGCCGTGCGGTAGTTGCCGGTGGCTGCCCACAGCGCCGACCGGAGGAGCCGTCCTCCGTCGAGCGGCAGGCCCGGTACCAGATTGAAGGCGCCGACGGCGCCATTCGCAACCGCGAGGGTGCCGGCCGCCCGTTCGAACGGCGTGCCGGCGGCAGTCACGGCGGTCAGAGCGAAGAGACCGCCGAGAAGCACCGAGACCGTCGGCCCAATTAGAGCAATGGCGAACTCATCACGGGCGACCCGAACCTCTCGGGTGATCTCGGCCACGCCGCCGAGGAGAAAGAGGGTGATTCCTCGAACCGGGACCCCGAGTCGGCGAGCAACCACCGCGTGGGCCAGCTCGTGGGACACAAGGCACGCGAAGAAGAGCAACGCCGTCCCCGCCCCAAAGCCCACGAGGGAGAGCTGGGACAGTTGGGACTCCTCCCTCGCGAAGTCCGTGTACACGGCGTAGACGACGAGGGAGAGAATCAGGAGCCAGGAGGGATGCGCCGCGAGGCGGACTCCCAAGACCCGACCGAGCGGCACCCGCATATGGGCAGCGAGGATAGCACCGCACCCGAAATTCGGAATTTCGCCTCGATCCCTTGTACCGATCAACTCCGCAAGCCAAAATGACCGCTCTTGATAGGGCGCCGTGCGACTCGTGCCGCCACGCTCGTGGCGGAGCTGACGGGGATCGCGTTCCTCCTTCTGTCGTTTGACGGCGTCGCTTCCGGGGGTGTTTTCGGGTCAGGGTCTGCCACGCTGCGCACTTCGAAGGCGGCCGTCCGATTCGGGCAGAGCGCGGCCCTGCACGGAAAACTGAGCGAACGGACGCCGTGCGTCACGGGGCGGACGGTGACGCTCGAGGCCATGCGAGAAGCAGAAGTTGTTTGGGTACAAGTGGCATCCAAGCAAACGGATGCGGACGGGGTCTACTCGTTCTCTGTGACTCCCGAGCACACGCGAACCTACCGAGTGAGCATCCCCGAAGAAGTTCGGGGCGGCCGGACGTGTTCGCGAGCGATCTCTCCGGAGGCCCGCGTCGCGGTCGCCGTGCGCGTGGACGTTCGCCTCCCCCGGGCCCGCGTGGCTGCCGGGCAGTGTGCGCCGATCGATGCGACGGTTGCTCCTCCGAAGCCGTCGACCCGCGTCCAGCTCGAGGAGCGGGGCGAGCAGGGGTGGCGCCGGTTGGACTCGGAGGTTCTCAGCGACGCCTCGGAAGCGCGCATCGAGTGGTGCTCCGGCTGGGAGTCGATCGGAAACACTCGGCTGCGGGTGCGATGGCCGGTGCAGGACGGCTTCAACGATGCCGGGGTCAGCCGGACCGTGGTCGTGAACGTTCGCAAGGCAGCGTGGATGCGCCAGATCGACCGGTCGGCCTCCGGGCGCTCGGTCGGCATCTCGGTCCGCGACGCCGGGACGTTTCTGTACCGTCGAGCCGACGAACGTTCGAGGACGCCGGCCTCGAACCAGAAGCTCGTCCTCTCGATGGCCCTTCTCGACTCGCTGGGGCCGGCGTTCCGCCTTCAAACCTTGGGGGCGGCGAGCCAGGTTGAAAGCGGCGTCGTACGGGGAACGCTCTGGATCCTCGGGCGAGGCGACCCGCGCGGGAGCTCGGGCACGATGGACCGACTCGCGCGCGCGTTGGCAGCGGCCGGGGTGGAATCGATCGCGGGAGACGTAAAGGGCAGCACCGGCTACTTCGGCCGCGACTGGTTCGCACCGGGATGGAAGCGAGAGTACCCGGGCCGTGAGGTGGCTCTGCCCACCGCCCTGACGTTCGGTGAGAACCGGTCGCCGAACCCGGAACGCGAAGCGGCGGCCGCGTTGGTTCGAAGCCTGCGCGCAGAGGGAATCTCCGTCGGAGGGGTCCCGGGCGCCGGAGCGGCCCCCGACGGACTCGAGACGATCGCCTCTGTCGGATCCGCGAGTCTGGAGGCGCTCCTTCGGTATCAGAACGTCACGTCATCGAACTTCTATGCCGAAGTGTTGGGCAAGCGACTCGGCATCGAGCACGCGGGCGTCCCCGGCACCATCGCCAAAGGAGCCGGTGCTGCGGAAGCATGGGCCGGGCAGCAAGGGGTCCCGCTGGCAGCCTACGACTCCTCCGGTCTCTCGGCCCGAAATGCAGTCTCCTCGTCGGGACTGGTCCGACTTCTCGGGATCGCGGAACGTGCGGACTGGGGTGACGAATTCCGCGAAACCCTGCCCCATGGTGGACAAGGGACGCTTCAGCATCGGCTGACCGGGGTCCCGATTCGCGCCAAGACCGGAACCCTGTCGGGTGTCTCCGCCCTTTCCGGGTACGTCTGGCTCGACCACCGTGACGTTTGGGCGGAGTTCGCAATCCTTTCCTCCGGGATGGACAAGGACCAAGCAGCCGATCTCGAGGATCGGATCGTTCGCATTCTCGCCCGCCGTGCAGGGTAGGAGTAGTCTCGAGCCGTGACGGCCGAGCTCGAGATCGGACCCATTTCGGATTTCCCGCCTGGGACGGTTAAGGGTGTCGGTCCTTGGGTCGTCGGGAACGCGGACGGGAGCTACTTCGCCTTGTCGCGGCGCTGTCGCCACCTGTTCGCCGACCTCGGGAACGGCGCGGTCGACAAGGACGACGGTCTCGTGTGCCCGTGGCACGCCTCGAAGTACGACGTGGAAACCGGCCGGATGACCCGAGGCCCCCAGGGATTCTTCGCGAAGATTCCGGGTCTCGGCCCGACCTACAAGGCCATCACGACGGTGTTTCCACTTCGACGTGGGACCGTCGTCGAGCGCGACGGAAAGCTCTTCGTCCGTTCCTAGCCCCGCTCGGGGTCTCGATCACCCCCGCCATTCGCGTCTCCTTTTCACGACTCCAGTCCTCAACCTGGGAACCAGCGTGCCAAACGGTCGCGCTCGAACGCCTCCTTCGACTCGAGGTGTTCCGGCGCCGCATCCCCGATCTCGATCGCGGGCGGTTGGGCAAGAAAGTTCCCTCTCACCATCGACGCGGCCCCCCCGCCGACCTCGAGGAAGCAGTATCCGAACCCCTCGAACTCCTCACTCGGCGCTCGATCCGCCACGGCGGCGGCAATGTTCCGGGCGACGACCTCTCCGTGCCGCTCCGCGAACACGCCGGCCTTCGGGAAGGGCAGTCCAGCGCCCGTCTGCATTTCGACCACGTCCCCGATCGCGTAAATCCTCTGGTGCTCGGTTGCGAGCGTGGAGGGGTCGACCTGGACCCAGTCTCCATCGCCGGTCAGCCCGCTCTCCCTCACTACCGGCGGTGGACGATTCGGGGGGACGAGAATCAGGACCTCGGCCTCTACGGTGTCGCCGCCCGACAAGGTGACGCGCCCGGGCTGGACGTCCTCGGTCTGCGCGAGGGGGCGGAATCGGATGTCCTGGGTCTTCAGCCGTCCCTCGACCTGGGCGCAGGTGGCCGGGCCGGCCGCCGGCATCGACATCGGCTGCGGGGTAAGAACTTGCAT
>JBOGWA010000119.1:0-14373 GCA_050693155.1 Actinomycetota bacterium
TGCCTACCCGGGGGCGGGTCGGAGGGTGGGGCCGGCTGGTTTTGGGTACGTCTCCTGGCACGCCTGGGCCACGTGTGGATCATCACGCTTCCCAACTGCGCGCAAGACATTGGCGACGTTCTCGAGAGCATTCCGGAGCGCGACCGTCTTCACGTTGAGGCTGTCCCTGTCCCGGGCCAGCGGCGCATCACTGAGAACGTCTGGCGCAAACAGAACTACCTCCTTTGGCAGTTCGCGGCGCTCCGAAAGGCTCGAAAACTCCAGCGAGAGGTTCAGTTTGACGCGGTGTGGCACGTCACATACGCCAACGTATGGATCGGGTCGGTTGGGGCTCTTGTTGGGCCGCCCTTCGTCTACGGGCCCGTTGGTGGGGGCGCCTCCATGGACTGGCAATATTGGCGAATCCTCGGGGTGCGGGGACTCCTGACGGAAGCTCTCCGGGACGTCGCCCTTCTGACGGCGAGATTCCTCAATCCGCTTGCCCGAGCGTCCTGGAGGCGCGCACGGTTGATCCTCGCGCAGAATCCCGAAACGCGGGCCTGGCTGCCGCGTCGTCACCAAGCCAAGACGCGCGTGTTCCCAAATGTCGTTGTTCAAGAGCCCCTTGCCCCGAATCCGAGGGGTTCGAAGGACGGTTCGCGAGTCGCCATCTTTGTTGGGCGCCTGGAGGCGCTGAAGGGCCCGACACTCGCGGTGCGCGCCATTGCCGCTCTCCCGGACTGGCGGCTGCTCATTTGTGGTTCGGGACCCGAGGAGCGAAGAGTGCGTCGCTTGGTCCGAAAGCTTGGAATCGACGGGCGAGTCGAGTTGCTCGGATGGCGGCCTCGGGAGGAGGTCCTGAGATTGCTCCGGCGTGCCGACGTCCTGCTCTTCCCCAGCTTCCACGACCAAGCACCCCTGGCCGTTGCGGAGGCGATCTCTACCGGACTCCCGGTCATTTGCTTCGATCGAGGAGGAGCTGCTGGGATCGCTGGGCCGGCTGGGATCGTCGTCCGGGGCGACCTCATTGAAGGTTTGGTCGCCGCACTGAGGGATCCTCGTCTCCGAGGAAAGAGGCGTGTGGCGACGGAGCGAGCACGAGGTTTTCTCCTTGACCCGCGTAGTTCCGAGCTCCGGAACATCTTGATCGAGGTCGGATGGCTCAGTGAGAGCGTGACCCCGGCGAACCCGCCGTGAACGCTCTCGACCGTGTCGAGATCTCGGGTGGTTTCGCCATCCTGGTCGTCTGCGTCCCTGTTGGCATTCTCCTCGTCTTCAACCCGGTTGCTGCGCTCGGGCTGACCTCTGGACTGGCTGTCCTCGGTATCATCGGCGTGCGGCGGGAAAAGAGCTGGCTGGACCTACTGCTTGCCGGATTCGCCTGCGCCCTCGCCCTCGGCTACGGATTCGCCAATATCGGGTTCCGCGCCGAATCACTTGCCTTCCCGATTCCTCTGTCTGCCGTTTTCCTCCTGGTGATGCTGGGTCGAGCTGTCGCCACGGCTCAGTGGGAAGATCGTGTTCCTCCACCTGTGATCCTTGTGTTGCCCTTGCTAAGCCTGGCCCTCGTGCGCCTCTGGGTCGACTATCCGAATTGGGGGACCGCGGCGATACGAGACTTCACGTTGCCGCTGGAGTCCGCATGGCTGTTCGTCGGCTATCAGATGATGCGGGTGTTCGGAGTCCGGAGGCTGATCCGAGGACTCCGTTGGGTCTTCCTGGCGCTCCTGGCCTATTCGGCATTAAGACCCTGGTACCCGCAGCTCGCCCAAGCGGGCCCAACGGTCGGTCTCCAGAGTTCCGTGCCCCTCTTGGGTCATGTGGCGGGGCTTGGATCAGCTGCGGCGGCCGGCCTGTTCTTCTTCGCTCTGGTCCGCCCGACGCGCGCTTCCTACGTGCTGGCCGCAGCGTTCGTTCCTACGATCGCTCTTGACCAGTTTCGCGGGGTGTACCTCGCTGTGCTTGCCGCCTTCCTCGTGAGTTGGCTCATTTCGCGGAGATTTCGCGCAGCCCGGCCCACGCGCGGTCTTGTAGGTGCGCTGACGCTCGGTGTGCTCGGTCTCGCTGTGCTCTTCCCCTTCGCGCCGCAGGGCAGAGTCTCACGGGTCACACCGACCAACGTTGCCTCACAGATCGGAACGCTCGTCGGACAGGAGTGGGAGGGCGCGAGTGGACTCGGTCTTCGCATGGAGTGGGTCCGTGACGTCGTGGACGAGGTACGGTCCCACGACTACGGTCTCTTGGTGGGTGTCGGGCTCGGGCCCGATCTCGCCGGAGGGTTTCGATCGGAGTTCAGCCCGGTTTTCGTTCGCAAACCCCACAACGACTACCTCGAAGTGTTTGGCCGCCTCGGGATCCCAGGACTCGCCCTCTTCCTAACCCTTGTCGGCGTTCCACTCATGCGAATTGCCCGAGCCACAAGGAGGGCGCGCGATTCCGAGGCTCGTTACCTCATGTGGGCACTCGCAATGAGTATCGGGTATCTCGTGGTGGCAGCTACTCAGCCCATTCTCGCGTATCCATCGGGAACGATGCCCCTCTTCATAGGCCTCGGTTCTGGGCTGGCTCTGGCAGAAAAATTTACTCATACATCCGGTGACTCCGCCCCTCGGCGGCCCGCTCAGTCCAAAGGCCTGCGCGCTTGACGCGAGCCTCGAAGTCGCTCGCAGGGAGGGCCGGATGGAGTTTCGCGGACCAGGTCGTTTCAAGCCTCACGAATTTCGCCTTGCGGTTCTTCATTGCGAGAAGTGTCGGGGCGGCCGCGTTCGGAGCGTTCAGTCTTGCGTTCGCGACGTACGCGCTCACGATCACTGCCGCCCGCGCCGTTGGGACCGAACCCCTGCTGATCCGATACAGCGGAGGACTGGAGGATTCCTGGCGGCGCGGCACTCGCCTCGCAACCGGGTCGAGCCTTCTGTTCGGCTGCCTCGCGGGCGCAGGGTGCCTGCTCGCGGCGGTCGGTCTAGGTGGGGAGCTGCGGCCGGCCTTCATCGTCCTCGGGATCATGCTTCCCGGGTTGCTCCTGCAGGACTCGTGGCGGTTCGTCTTTGTCGCAGCGGGCCGAAGCCATGTGGCGTTTGTCAACGATCTCTTCTGGGGAATCTTCCTGGCGCCTGGGCTTGTGTTGCTGCTCCTCTGGGGTAGCCCCTCGATCTGGGAATTCATACTGGTCTGGGGCGGGACGGGGGGAGCCGCTGCCGCCTTTGGGCTTCTTCAGGCCCGATTGGTTCCCCAGCCGTTGCGTGCGCCCGCATGGTGGCGTGAGCATCGAGATCTCGCCCCGCGGTTCCTCGGTGAGGTCGCCGCCGAAACGGCCGCCGACCAGGTTTCCCTGTTCAGCATCGCTGCGCTCGCCGGGATCGGAGCGGTCGGATCAATGCAGGCTGCGTTTCTCCTCCTTGCCCCGCTTCACGTGCTCTTCCTTGGCGTCGGCCTCTTCGCCATCCCTGAAGGGGTGCGACTTGCGCGCCGCTCATTTCGCCATCTCCGTATGGGCGCCGCTCTTCTCTCGGCTGGCCTCGTTGCGGCGGTGCTTGCGTGGGGCGGCGTGTTGCTGCTACTTCCAACGGAGGCGGGGGTGGGCATCCTCGGGCCGGTGTGGATCGACGCGCGATCGATCTTGCTCCCGGTCACACTATCGATGGCGGCGCTCGGAGCCCGGACCGGTCCCATCGTGGTTCTCAGGGTGCTCGCCGACGCACGACGGAGCCTTCGAGCCCGGCTCGCGGCTTCCGGACTTACTGTTGCGGGAAGCATTCTCGGTGCGGGAATCGCGGGGCTTGAAGGAGCCGTCTGGGGGCACGCGACGGCGGCTTGGCTGGGGGCTGCGGTTTGGTGGTGGCAGAGTCGCGGGAGAGGCGATCCTATCCCGGCGGCAGGAAATGACCGTCGCTCCGAGGGGACCGAGACCGCTGGTAACGACGCAACTGCTTTAGGGCAAGACGGCTGATCGTGTAGCGCGGTCCGAGGAGCAGGGCGAGCAAACCGTAGGAGACGCCGACCGCCCAGTTTCCCTCCGCCAATTGAACGCCCGCGAGACGATGCCAGCGCATGATTTGATCCAGCCATCGCTGCCGAAACGTTGGACGGTAGGCGGCAAGGAACTCATCCCACCCGAGGTCCCCACCGCGGTCGCGAGCCTCGATCCTCGCCTGGATGAACCGGATCTCTGCACGGTGCATGGGGAACTGCTGCGAGATCATGCTCCCGTTGTGCAGGCGGTACGCTCCGAGGGGCTCCATTACGCAGGCAAGGCTGCCAGCGCGGGCGAGCCGAGCCGCAAGCTCTAGATCCGCCGCCGTCGGAAGTGACGTATCGAACCATCCAACGTCATCAAGGGTTTGTTTGCGCGCGACCATGGAAGACAACGGGAACGGCAGCAGGGCCCCTCGTCTCGCCGCGCGGAGATGGCGTCGGCCGACGTGCTGGCCCACCACTCCCAGGATTCGGCCCGAGATGGATTCCTGGCGCACAAGAGAGCCGACGGCAACAACCTCCGGTCTCTCTAACAGCAATGCCACCTGCGCCTCGAGCTTGCGTGGGAGCCAATAGTCGTCAGAGTCGAGGAACCCGATCAGGGCGCCATGGGAGGAGGCGACGCCCTTGTTCCGGGCGCTTGGCAGTCCCTCGTTTGGTCCGGAGATCAGTCTGAGTCGCGGGTCGTCCATTGCCCGGACCAGCCCGGCAGTTCCGTCGGTGGACCCATCGTCCACGACGATCACTTCGACGTTCCAATACGTCTGTTTCACGACGCTTTCAATGGCGGTCGCGATGAACGCCTCGGCGTTGTACGCAGGGATGACGACGCTGACGAGTGGAGGATCGACGATGTCGAGACGCCTCTCAGGCTCGGCTGTTTCGAGATGACGAGGCGTCGGGGAAGCCATGTCATTCGAGCATATACGCCGTGCGTCGTGTCGGTCCTGCCGCGGCCCCCGGATCTCATTGCGAAGGCCACTGGATTTCGTTATCAAAGGGATTTGTGGGCCGGCCTCGGCCTCGCCGCTCAACGGGTCGTCGGTAGACTTCACCGCGTGAGAATCGCGGTCATCGGCACCGGCCACGTCGGTGTGCCGACGTGTGTGGCCCTTTCCCACATCGGGCACCACGTCGTGGGGACCGACCTCGACCAAGAGAAGATCGGTGGACTCCAGCAAGGAATCCCACCATTCTTCGAACCGGGATTGCCTGAGGCGTTGGTTACCGAGTTGCGATCAGGCCGTCTTCGCTTTGCGTCGTCTTCCGGGGAGGCGATTCCCGAAAGCGAGGTCTTGTTTCTCTGCGTAGCGACTGAGCCGGAGAGCGACGGCCGAGCGAATTTGGACGCCCTCGAGCGAGCCGCACGCGATGTGGCGCGTTTCGCGACCGGCGATCCCGTGGTCGTGGAGAAGTCCACAGTTCCAAGCGGCACGTCGGAGCGTCTGCGGCGCATGCTCGCCGACTCGGGTAGGGAGATCGACCTCGAGGTTGTGTCCAATCCCGAGTTCCTGCGCCAGGGGTCCGCCTTGAGGGATGCTCTCGATCCCGAGCGCATCCTGATCGGGGCCGATTCAGCGCGCGGATTCGAGGTGATGCGTCGGGTCTATGACCCCCTGATCAGCCGCGGGCATCGCGTCATCGAAACGGACGTTCGCACGGCGGAGCTGGCCAAGTACGCGTGTAACTCATTCCTTGCGCTCAAGATCTCGTACGCAAACGCGCTCGCCAGCCTGTGTGAGCGGATGGGTTTGGATGTTGGCGTTGTGACCGAAGTCATGGGAGCCGACACGAGGATAGGAGGTGCGTTCCTTTCTCCGGGGCTAGGCTTCGGGGGGTCCTGCCTCCCGAAGGATCTTGTCGCTTTTGAACTCCTCGCGTCCGATCATGGATACGAGTTTCCCCTGCTCCGTGAGATACGAGCCTTGAACGAGGAGGCCTTGTTCTCCGTCCTTCGGAAGGTCGAGGACGCGACGGGGGGCATGAAGGGAAAACGGATCTGCCTGCTCGGTCTCTCGTACAAGCCGAACACGGACGACGTTCGAGGATCGCCAGCCATCGAGCTGGCGCGCCGCCTCATGGCGGGCGGCGCGGAGGTCGTTGGCTACGACCCCCAGGCTATGCCGAACGCGAAGAGCGAGATGGGATCCCTGGAACTAGCATCAGACCCGTACGAGGCGTCATCGGCCGCCGATTGCCTCGTCATCTGCACCGAATGGAGCGAGTTCGCGCACATCGACCTCGAGCGAATGAAACGCGAGATGCGGTCGCCGGTCGTGGTGGATGCCCGGATGGTCCTGAACCCCGATGACGTTCGGCGTGCCAGAGTCGAGTACTACCCCACAGGGAGCCCCCCCTCGATTCCTTCGTAGGCCGATTCAGTGCCTCGAGCGGTCGTCACGGGAGGAGCCGGGTTTCTCGGGTCGCACCTTTGCTCCCGACTCCTGGCCGAAGGCTGGGAGCTAGTCGCCCTGGACTCGTTGATCACGGGAGCCCGCGAGAATCTCGCCGACCTTGAGCAATCCCGATTTCGATTCGCGGAGCTCGACATCACCAACGGACTCGACGTCGATGGGCCCCTCGACTGGGTTCTGCACCTCGCCTCTCCGGCATCTCCCGTGGACTACCTGCGTCATCCCCTCGAAACGCTCGAGGTCGGCTCCACGGGCACGACGAACGCCCTTGAGTTCGCGAGCGCGAAAGGGGCGGCGCTCCTCCTCGCTTCCTCCTCGGAGGTGTACGGGGATCCTCTCGTTCACCCGCAGGTCGAAACGTATTGGGGGAACGCGAATCCCGTGGGGCCGCGCAGCGTGTACGACGAGTCGAAGAGATACGCGGAGGCGGTTACAGTCGCGTACCAAAGATATCGGGGAGTCTCGGTCCGGGTCGCGAGAATCTTCAACACGTACGGCCCGCGGATGCGACCCGATGACGGCCGAGCCGTTCCGACGTTCATTCGTCAGGCTCTCCGCGGCGAGCCGATCACCGTGCACGGTGATGGCGGCCAGACGCGGTCACTCTGTTACGTGGACGACACGATCGAGGGCCTCGTGCGGCTCATCCAGTCCGACGTCACCGGCCCCGTGAACATCGGGAGCCCGAACGAGATCGAGGTTCTCAGGCTCGCCGAACTCATCCGTGAGATCGTCGATAGTCCGTCGACGATCACCTTTGTCGAGCTGCCGGAGGACGACCCTCAGCTCCGATGCCCGGACATCAGTCTCGCTCGCTCCGAGCTGGGTTGGGAACCAAAGATCGAACTCCGGAAAGGCCTCGAGCGAACGGTCGCCTGGGCCCGGGAAGCGTGGCGGTAGGTGCTCCCCGAAATCGGCGGGTTGGGGCCTTCCTAGTCCAGGTCGCCGGCTTCGATCCGCTTGAGGCGCCGCTCGCGGACGAGCTCGCTCGATTCGATCAGCCTGAGAAGGTCCTCGGGCTCGTTCAAGGCTCCGGCCAGGACGCCGGCCAGGTCCCGCTGCGACACGATCCCGACCAGCTTCCCGTTCTCGAGAACCGGCAGGTGCCTGATCCAGCGCTCGGTCATGATGGCTGCCGCCTCGCGAAGCGAGGTCCCCGGGTCGACGCTGATCAGGTCCTTCGCCATGATCTCGGAGACCCGCGTCTCGTCGAGGGCGAGCCCCGTCCCGACCGCCTTCAGGATGTCGCGCTCGGTGATGATGCCGACGAGATCTTCGCCGTCGAAGACCAAGAGGGACCCCGTCTGCTGTTCCCACATCTTCTTTGCGGCCTGTTCGAGCGTGTCGTCCGGCTGATCCATCACGGCGGCCTTCGTCATGATGTCCGTGATCTTCATGGACGGTCCTCGATCCGCACGTAGGACTGGTTTCTCGGTCCGATGTAGTCGGACTCCGGACGGATCAACCGATTGTCGGCATACTGCTCGCGGACGTGTGCTGTCCAGCCGGCGACCCGGCTGGCGGCGAATACCGGGGTGAAGAGGTCGACGGGAATCCCGAGGTAGTAGTAGACGCTGGCCGCGTAGAAGTCGACGTTCGGGTACAGGCCCCTCTCTTCCATGACGACCTTCTCGATGCGCTCCGAGATCTCGTACCACTTGAGATCGCCGGCGCGCTGCCCGAGCTCCCGGGAGAGCCGCCGGAGATGCGTCGCGCGCGGGTCTTCGGTCTTGTAGACGCGGTGACCGAAGCCCATGATCCGTTCCTTCTGACCGAGCTTGTCCTTGATGAAGTTCTCGACGCGCTCGACCTCGTCGATCTCCTGGAGCATCTTCATCACGGCCTCGTTCGCGCCCCCGTGCAGCGGTCCCTTGAGCGCGGCGATCGCTGCGGTGATCGCGGAGTGCATGTCGGCCAGTGTGGAGGCGACGACGCGAGCCGTGAACGTCGAGGCGTTCATCGTGTGGTCGGCGTGAAGGACCAGACAGATGTCGAATGCCCGGGCGGCCTCCTCGTCGGGCTCTTCACCGGTGATCATCGAGAGGAAGTTGGCCGCATGCGGAAGCTTTGAGTTCTGCGGAATCGGCTCCTTCCCGTTTCGCAGCTGATCGTAGGAAGCGATCATCGTGGGCAGACGAGCGATGAGGCGGATCGCCTTTCGCTCGTTTGCCTCCGCCGACTGGTCCCAACCGTCGGGGTCGTAGGCAGAGCTCGCCGACACCGCCGTGCGGAGCATCGACATCGGGGAGGTCTTTTTCGAGAGCGTCTTCATGAGCCCGGCGGTGAAGTCGTCGATCTCGCGTTCCTCGTTGAGTCGCTCGGAGAGGTCCTCAAGCTCATCGCGGGCCGGAAGTCGCTGGGAGTGGAGGAGGAAGACCGTCTCCTCGAACGTCGAGTACTGGGCGAGATCGTGGATGTCGTAGCCGACGTAGTAGAGGCGACCGAGCTTGCCGTCGATGTCGGAGGTTGCCGTCTGTGCCGCGACGACGTCCGCGAGCCCCTTCTCGGTCAGGGTTCCTCCTCTTCGGAACCTCGGGTTCCGGGCGCAGTCTACCGGCCGATATCATGGCGCTCCAAACGACTCGAGCGGAGGGAATTGGATGGCGTACCGCGTCACGTTCATCCCCGGCGATGGTGTAGGACCCGAGCTGTCGGAAGCGACGCGACGCGTGCTCGAGGCGACCGGCGTCGAGTTCGACTGGGACCGGCAGGAGGCCGGCGCCGACGTCATGGATCGGTACGGCACGCCCCTTCCGGACCATGTGCTCGAGTCGATTCGCTCCAACGGCGTGGCGATCAAGGGCCCGATTACGACTCCGGTGGGCACCGGCTTTCGAAGCGTCAACGTGGCCCTCCGGAAGGAGCTCGATCTCTTCTGCTGTCTTCGCCCCTGCAAGACCTATCCGGGCGTCCGGTCCCGGTACGAGAGCGTCGACGTCGTCATTTGCCGGGAGAACCACGAGGACCTCTACGCGGGCGTCGAATTCGAGCAGGGAAGCGCGGATGCGAAGCAGCTCATCGAGTTCATTGCCGACGTGGCGGGCATCAGGATTCGAGATGACTCCGGGATCTCGATCAAGCCGATCTCGGTCACGGGCACGAAACGCATCGTTCGGTTCGCCTTCGACTACGCGCGCCGCGAGGGCCGAAAGAAGGTCACGGCCGTGCACAAGGCCAACATCATGAAATTCTCCGATGGGCTCTTTCTCGCCACCGCGAGGGAGGTGGCGGAGGAGTACACCGACATCGAGTTCGAGGACCGGATCGTCGACAACCTCGCGATGCAGCTCGTTGCGCGCCCCGAGGAGTACGACGTGCTGGTCCTTCCGAACCTCTACGGGGACATCATCTCCGACCTCTGCGCCGGACTGATCGGCGGGCTCGGGGTGGCGCCCGGCGGAAACATCGGTGACGAGGTCGCCGTGTTCGAGGCAACCCACGGAAGCGCCCCGAAGTATGCGGGCAAGAACAAAGTGAACCCGATGGCGATGATGTTCTCCGGCATGCTCATGCTGCGCCACCTGGAGGAGCGCGACGCCGCCGACCGCCTAGAACGCGCGCTCGCTGCGGTGATCGCGGAGGGGAAGGACGTCACCTACGACATGAAGCCAAACCGCGACGATCCAACGGCTGTGGGCACGTCGGAGGTCGCCGACGCGGTGATCGCCAAGCTCGAGGCTGGTTCTTGACGAGGGATTTTGGCGAGTTGATTTCGCCCCTCCCCAATGATTAGGTTTGCCCGGCAATTCGAGCATACGGGAGGGGCCGACACGTGATCCGCGCTTTCGTCTCACGTTTCGAGTTGAGGTTTCTCGTCCTCGTCACCGCGTTCACGCTGGTCTTCCTTTTCGTTCGCATGCCCGAGGCTTCCGCATCGACCGCTAGTTCCGCGGGCGGGGTGATCACCTACACCGCCGCCGCCGGTGAGACGAACACGCTGGCGATCTTCATCTCCGGCGCGGTTTACATCCTCGATGACGGCCCGGGAATCACGATCACGCCCGGGGGGGGCTGCGTGGGTGGCGGCGCGCCAGGCGCGGACGTCACGTGCCCGGGCCCTGCAGTAACGACCGGGTTCTCCGTCAGCCTTGGCGATGGGAACGACAGCCTTGTCTTCGGGGCCGGGATCACCGACACGGCAACCGTCTCGGGCGCCGCCGGAAACGACTCGCTCGGCGGAGCCAACGGCGCCGATGTATTCGATGGCGGCAGCGAGAACGATTTCGTGCCCGGCTCGGCGGGGGCAGACTCAGCGCTCGGCGGGCTGGGGAATGACTCGCTCGTTGGAGGAGCCGCCTCCGACACTCTTGGCGGGGGCGACGGCGACGACACCCTCGTCGGCGAGAGCGGCGCCGACTCGCTGGTCGGAGGAGCCGGTGACGACGCCGTGGTCCACGTCGAGGACGTGAACTACACCCTCACGAACTCGGCGCTCACGACCGGAGGGACGACGGACGCATTGTCGAGCATCGAGCGCGTGAGCCTCGAAGGCGGCGGCTCGGCGAACACGTTCAACGCGTCGGCGTTCGGTCCGAGCTCCACGACGCTCAACGGCGCGGGCGGAAACGACACCTTCACCGGCGGCCAGAGCGGAGACTCCGTCATCGGCGGTGTCGGCACCGACCGCTTCATTCAGGCCAGCGACGCCAACCAATTGATCAGTGACACCGGCGCCACGGGCTTGGGCAGCGACGTCCTGAGCGGCGTCGAGGAGGCTGTTCTCACAGGAGGGCCCTCGAACAACATCATCGATGCGCTCGGCTTCTCTGGAGCGACCACGGTCGACGGCGGAGCCGGAAACGACGACCTGCGCGGAGGCTCGGGACCGAACTCGCTCATCGGGGGGACCGGGAGCGACTCGCTCTTCGGCTCGAGCGGCAACGACAGTCTCTTCGGCGGAGACGACAGCGACACCCTGACGGGCAGCCTCGGCGACGACTTCCTCGATGGAGGAAACGGGACCGATCAGCTCTTCGAATCGCTCGATACCAACATGACACTCTCGAACACGGCGCTCATCGGATCGACGACCGACACGCTCTCGGCGATCGAGACCGCGGTCTTGGTCGGAGGAGCGAGCGGTAACAGCTTGGATGCCTCGTCCACGAGCATGCCCGTCACCCTCGATGGCGGTGGTGGGAACGACACCCTGCGCGGCGGATCGAACAATGATCTCCTTCAGGGCGATGCCGGCGACGACTTCGGGACCGGCGGTCTCGGGAGTGACACGCTCTTTGGCGCTGGGGGGAACGACTCGCTCTCCGGTGAGTCCGGCAACGACCGCCTCGACGGCGGCAGCGAGAACGACACGCTCCGTGGTGGGAGCGAGGACGACACCATCCAGGGGGAGTTCGGCAGCGACCGGCTCTTCGGCGGCGGCGGGAACGACCGAGAGCTCGGAGGACCGCAGAACGACACCCTCCGGGGTGGCGGTGGGAACGACACCCTTCAAGGGCAGCAAGGAGCCGATGCGATCGTCGGGGGATCCGGGGCCGACCTGTGCACCGGAGGTCGCGGCGACAACCTCCGCGGCTGCTAGCGACGCAACATCTCGAGCTACAGAACGTTCCGAGCGACAAACCGCTGCCGGTCCGGAACGAGACGTTTGACCCCTCTCAATCGTTCTTCTAGTGTGAGTCCGCGAACGAGAATGGGCCGATGACGGTGACGATCAAGCGTTCATCTCGAGTGCTCGCCCGTCGGCTGAAGCTACGCCTCCTTGTTCTGACGACGTCGTTCGTTCTTGTTTTCCTTTTCGTTGGGGCGCCCCCCGCTTCGGCTTCGACGGGAGACGTGGTCGGAGGGGTGCTCACGGTGACCGCAGGTGCGGGTGAGGCGAACGCGGTATCGATCTCGCTTTCCGGAGGCACGTACACGATCACCGACAGCGCAGGAATCGCTCCGGTGGGGGGTCCCTGCAGTGTGGTGAACCCGAGCACCATCACATGCCCGGCTGCCGGAGTCGTGGGCATCAGCGTCACGCTCGACAATCTGAGCGATTCGGCCGCCATCGGGGGCGGAGTAACCGTTCCCGCGTCCCTTTCTGGCGGAACCGGTTCGGACACGCTCACCGGAGGGTCAAGCAACGACGCGCTGGACGGCGGGGCCGGCAGTGACGTTCTGACGGGTGGACTCGGAAACGACGCCCTGACGGGCGGAGGCGACCCCGATGTGGTCGTGGAATCGGGTGATGTGAACTTCACGCTGACGAATTCCAGCCTTTCGGGGCTCGGCAGCGACACCCTGACGAGCATCGTGGCCGCCAACCTGACGGGAGGTTCCTCGTCGAACAGCATCAACGCCCTGTCGTTCTCCGGACCGACGACCCTCTCGGGCCTCGACGGAAACGACACGATCTTCGGCGGCAGCGGCAGCGATTCGATCTCAGGGGGCTCAGGCTCGGATTCGATCGCCGGGGTGAGCGGAAACGATACGGTCGACGGCGGGAGCGGGAACGACTCCGTGTCGGGTGGGAGCGGGAACGACTCGCTGACCGGAGGGAGCGAGCTGGACCTTCTGGTGGAGGCTCTGGACACGAGCTTCACCCTCACGAACACATCGCTTGTGGATTCGAGCACCGACACGTTGTCCGGGTTCGAGGCGGCCCAACTCACGGGAGGTTCCGGGAACAACAGCATCAATGCGTCAGCCTTTAGCGGGGCAACCACCCTGTCAGGCCTCGACGGGAACGACACGCTGCGGAGCGGGATCGGCGAGAGCGATCTTCTTGGCGGGAACGGCAATGACTCCCTCGTAGGCGGCTCGAGCGCCGATTCCATCACCGGAGGCGCCGGCAACGACTCGATGTTCGGGAACGCCTCGCGTGACACGCTGAGGGGCGAGTCGGGAAGCGACCTCGGCGAAGGCGGGTCGGAGGGCGATCTCGTTCTCGGCGACGACGACAGCGACACCCTGAGAGGTGGCGGCGGGAGCGACACGGTGCGAGGCGGCGGCAGCGCCGACGTGCTGACCGGTTCCTCCGAAAGCGACACGTTGAAGGGTGGTGGCGGCAGCGATTCCATCAAGGCCGGGGGTGGCAGCGACAACGTCGCCGGCGGTGGCCTGCATGACACGCTGAGAGGCGGGGGCGGGAGCGATTTCCTCACCGGGGGAAGCGGAAACGATTCCGTGATCGGCGGCGCGGGCTTCGATACGTGCAACGCCGGGCCGGGGAACGACTCGGAGCAAGGGTGTGAGGGCTAGGGGAGCCCCAACGGTCACCTCCGCATGATCCGCCATCTCAAGCTCCGATTGCTCATCGCGGCGACCGTCTTCACGCTGTTCCTGTTGCTTGTCGACCTCCCCGCGGTCCGGGCCAGCGTCACCTCGTCGGTGGTCGGAGGAACGCTGACCGTCTCGAGCGATGCCGACGATCCGATCACGATCACATGCGATGGGGGGGGGAACGTCCAGGTCAACGCCGGTCAGAGCAACCCACCCGGGGGCCCCTTCGCTTGCAACTCGATCGGAGGGATCGTCGCGACGGGTGGCCCGGGGCCGAATCTGATCAACCTCACGGGAGTGACCTCGGCGACCTACTCGGCTCTCCAGAGCGTTGTTGTCGACGGAGCGGCGGGGAACGACATCATCCGGACTACCTTCCGCGGCGACTCGATCGTCGGCGGGGAGGGAAACGACGACATCGAGGCGTTCGGGGAGTCCGACACGATCCTGGCCGGTGATGGAGACGACACGATGCTCGGGGGCTCGGGGGCCGATGTCATCTTCGCGGGGGCGGGGAACGACCACGTGCGGGACGACGCTGACGCCCAGAACGACGCGATCTCGGGTGGGGAGGGGAACGACTCCATCGAGGGCGGGGGCGGGTTCGCCAACGACCGGATCGTCGAGATCGCGAACGTTCCGCTGCTCACGCTGGGGAGCACGCAGATGGTCGGCCTCGGGACCGACACGATCACGGGGATCGAGGAAGCCTCCCTCACCGGAGGGGCGGGCGCGAACGCGATCGACGCCGGTGGGTTCACGGGCAAGACGACGATCGATG
>JBOGWA010000120.1:0-4689 GCA_050693155.1 Actinomycetota bacterium
TAGTGCTCCTGCACGACCCTGGCGACATACGTATCGGGGTCACCGGCGGGCGGCGTGCTTCCATCCCGGAAGAGAACAACGCTCACGACCGTGGGCACGCCACCGGCGGGTACCTTCGGCGCGGGCCGCTCGTAGACGAGCACGGGGTCGTGAACGTAGGAGCTCTGAAACATCGCCTGCTCCTGCGGATCGCCGTCGTACGCGATGACCTTGTAGTTCGTGTAGTCGCCGCCCGCGGAGTTCTTGTACTTGTAGATGCGCCGGTAGCCACCCTCGTTGGCGAACCTCTCCAGCTTCTCGGCTTCGCTTCCGCCCTCGTATTGACCATTCACGAAACTGATGTCGAAGCTGCTCACCGCGTCTACCCGCCCGTCGAGAAGGCCGCGACGTCTTGGGCGCAGAGGATGCACAGACCCCAGTCGCTCGAGTCCTGAAGCGCCATCATCTTCCAGCCGTCGTAGGCCTCGGACACGCCCATCCCGAGGGCCGCCGCCAAGCCCGTGTTCGCTCGGCCGCGGGCAAGTGGATTGTAGCCGCGCCGCACGAACCCTTGGAACTCCGACGAGGGAACCCGGTGACTCGCGGACGGCTGGATCGAGTCGTTGCAGATGTCACAGCTTCCCGCGGGACCCGGGCCCCAGTGTGCCGGGATCTCGGACGCGGCGGGCGGCGCTGGTTCGTTTGCTGGAGTGGTTGAGGGCTCGGGCTCGCTCGGCAGACGCGACCCGTAGGCAGCTAGGGCCTGCTCGGCTTCGGTTCCGCCGATCTCGCGTAGCGCGGCCGCCGCGGTATCACGAACGTCGCGCCGCTCGCCCGTGACCGGGTGCTCGACGGGAATCTCCGTCGCTGACGCCACGACCTCTGCAAGGGGTCCGACGGCGCGAGCGTCTCCGAGGTTGCCGAGGAGCTTCGCGGCCTCGTCTCGGGCCCCCGGTATCTGGGTCTTCTGAAGCTCCGTGATGAGCGGCTCCACCGCTCTCCCATCCCCGAGTTCGGCCAGGCCAAACGCCGCGACCCTGCGGACAACTTCATCCCCGTCATCGAGGGCGCCGGCCAGCTGTTCCGAAGCCGAGGGATCGGCTAACCGCATGAGCCCTCGGGCAGCTTCTCTTCGCACCAGCGAGTCCGGGTCGCCGAGCGCCTGGCTGAGCGGATCGATCGCCCGTTGGCTCCTCGCACCGCTCAATGCGTACACGGCTGCTTCACGGACCGCTCGATTCGAGCTCTGGATCTCGGGGACAACGGCATCGATTGCGAGCTCGCCGAGCTCGGAGAGAGCAGCCGCCGCCCGCAAGCGGACATTCTCGCTGCGGTCGTGGAGCGCCTTGACCAGACCCTCGACGTCCTGCTTCTCCTTCAGCTTGTCGATATTGGGCGGGCCGAAAAGCGGCATCTCAGCTCGATACTGCTCCCGACCACACGAGGCCGCAACCGCTCGGTGTGCGGCCTATCCGGAAACCGGGACCCAAGGGGTTGCGGTGAGCAGCGGGCCGGCCTGGGGTGTGGATGGGATCGTGAAAAGTCCCACGGCGTTCTCGCTGATCAGCGTGTGGTCGTCGGGCCCGAGCCGGATCGGAAGCGCCGAGTAGAAGGGCTCTCGGTTCGGCGCCCGGACGGCCTCGAGCGCTCGTACGAGATGATCGCCTCCCTCCCCCCGTGTCCTGCGAAGCGCGTCGGCCAGCAACCGAATCGCGTCGTAGCCCTCCTGCTCGAACCCAACCGGCAACCGACCGAACGTCGCCTGGAACCGGGCGCGAAACGTAGAGACCCACGGAATCGGGTTTGCCCATCCCGCCCAGGAGTGCGGATACGCGGCGATCGTCCCGGGCGCCGGCGGAAGGCCGGAGAGCTCCGGGGAGAGGCCTTCGGCAGAGACCGCCAGTCGAGGTTGGTTCGGGAGCGTGCGGAGACCCTCGGCCAGCCGCGCCGCCTCACGGCCACTGCCGAGGAAGACAACGGCGCCGGCGGAACGAGCGCGAGCGAGGACGGGACCAAGATCACCTCCGGTCGGAAGGGACTCCTCCTCGACTGAGTTCACGCCGAAGCTTCCGAGGGCCTGACTAAGAGCCAACGACAACGCTCGTCGCTCCGGGCTTTCCTCGGTGACGACGAGGACCCGCCCGGCTCCGCGAAGCGAGCTCGCGAGCACGGGCGCCTGCCAGCGGATCGGCGTGCTCGTTTGGAACACCTGCCGGAACAGAGCCCGAGCAGTAAAGAGGTCGCCGCCGAGCAGCACAACCGCCAATTGCGAGCGTTCGATGTCTTCCCTGGCAACGGCCACGGCGCTCGCGGGTCCGACGACCAGAGCAGCGGCCGGCTGGGTCGCGACCGATTCGCGCAGGAGCTCGATCGTCCGTTCGAGGTCGCCCCGGTCGTCGGCGACTTCGATCCGGATCGCCCGTCGCGCGATGCCGCCTTGCGTGTTGATCTCGCGCTCGGCCAAGCGCATCCCGTCGACGAACGGCCCGTCATAGCGGAACGAGGGCCCGGTGAGGGACGCGACGACTCGCAGCACGATGGCGTCCTCTCCGCCGGGAGGCGGGAAGATCGGCGGCGGCTCACCGGCGTCCGGGATCGGGCCCGTGGTCGGCGCGGCGCACGCGACGAGCAGAACGAGGAAAAGCGCTGCGCGTCGCGTCGTCAGGACCCCTCCGGGCGAAGTGCAGGGAACAGGATTACCTCTCGGATCGAGGGCGCGTCGGTCAGGATCATGAGGAGCCGGTCGGTCCCGAGGCCGAGGCCTCCGGCCGGAGGCATGCCGTGTTCGAGGGCCACGATGAAGTCCTCGTCGTACGGGTGAGCCTCCTCGTCTCCGGCCTCTCGCTGCTGTTTCTGGAGCTCGAACCGCACGCGCTGCTCGTCGGGATCGGTGAGCTCGGAGTAGGCGGGGGCGATCTCGACACCGCCCAGGATGAGGTCGAAGTGTTCCGTGAGTCTTGCGTCGTCCCGATGGGTCCGGGCGAGCGGGGAGACCTCACGCGGGAAGTCCATGACGAACGTCGGTTGCACGAGCGTTCCCTCCACGAGCTTCTCGAAGAGCTCCGCGACAAGCTTTCCGGCCGGCCACGCCGGGTTGTAGCCGACACCGTTCGCGTCGCTGAGGCGCTGTAGTTCCTCAACCGGCTGGTCGAGGTCGACGAGCTCGCCCACGGCCTCGCCGACAGCGTCGAGGAGACGCACTCGGGGCCATGGTTTCGCGAGATCGATCCGTTCACCGCGGTATTCGAACGAGAGCCCGCCGGTGACCGCCTCCGCGGCCGCCTTCAGGAGCCCCTCGACGAGATCCATCATGTCTTCGTAGGACGCGAACGCCTGGTACGCCTCGAGCATCGAAAACTCGGGGTTGTAGATCGTCGAGACTCCCTCGTTCCTGAAGTTCCTGCCGATCTCGTAGACGCGCTCGAGGCCGCCGACGAGCAGGCGCTTGAGGTAGAGCTCCGGAGCGATCCGGAGATACATCTCCGCATCCAACACCTCGTGGTGCGTGACGAACGGGCGCGCCAGTCCTCCACCGGGAACGCTCTGGAGGACCGGCGTCTCGACCTCGACGAACGCGCGGTCGTCGAGATGCGTGCGAAGGGCGCGGAGCATCCGGGCCTTCTGCTCGACCCGTTCCCTGACTTCCGCGTTCGCGACCAGATCGAGGTGTCGCTGCCGGTACCGGATCTCGACGTCCCTCAGCCCGTGCCACTTCTCCGGCAGCGGCCGGAGCGACTTCGAGAGCAGGGTGATCCTCGTCGGCTTCACCGAGAGCTCACCGCGATCGGTCTTCACGACCTCGCCTTCGGCGCCGACCCAGTCTCCGAGATCCAGGTCTTCGACGAGCTCCCAGTCCGCGAGTATGTCCTCCGTCAGGAACAGCTGGATCTCACCGGACACGTCGCGGAGCACGCCGAACGCGAGGGCGCCGTGGTGACGGAGTGCGAGCAACCGCCCGGCCACGCGGGCGGTCTCCCCGGTCGCCTCGCCGGGCTGGATCGTTCCGAACTTCTCCTGGAGCTCGGCGGCGTAGGCATCACGGTCGAACCGAAGCGAGAACGGCTCGATGCCGCGCGCCCGCAGCCGCGCCAACTTCTCCCGCCGAGCGGCCAGGACATCTTCGGCCGGACCGCTCATTCGCCGACGTTCTTGTCGAACACCAGACGGAGTCCCTCGAGCGTGAGCCATGGCTCATGGTGATCGATCGAGGTGCATTCGCCGATCACCTTCGGGGCGAGGCCACCGGTCGCAACGACGGTCGGGGACCCGAGCTCCTTCGCGATACGCTCGACGACGCCGTCCACGAGCGCCGCGTAACCGTAGAGCAAACCGGACTGGACGCTCTCGACGGTGTTCTTCCCGATTACCGATCGCGGAGCGGCGAGCTCCACCCGGGGAAGCCGAGCCGTCCGTTCGACGAGAGCTCGGGCGGAAACATCGATCCCGGGAGCGATCACCCCCCCGAGGTACTCGCCCTTTTCGGAGATGCAATCGAACGTCGTCGCGGTTCCAAAGTCCACCACGATCGCCGGACCCCCGTATTTCGTGAACGCGGCGAGGGCGTTCACCACCCGGTCGGCCCCGACCTCCTTCGGATTGTCGGTGACGACCGAGATTCCGGTCTTCGTTCCCGGCTCGACGACGACGGGCGGAAAGCGGAAATAGCGGCGAACCATCTCTCGGAGCGCTTCCGTTGCGGTGGGCACGACG
>JBOGWA010000121.1:0-8713 GCA_050693155.1 Actinomycetota bacterium
CCGCGACCGACAATGCCTATTCCGACGGCGCTGTGGAATCTCCGCTCGTGCCGGAAGAAGCGATGGGCGCATTTATCGGCGAGGACCCGGACGGCGCCTGGCAGCTTCGAGTGAGCGACGACACGCCTGGGGACACGGGAAGTGTGAGCGAGTGGCGCCTGCACATCACGACGGCTGGCTGCGGGGCGCCCCTCCAGCCCCAACCCGGCCCGCCACCGGGGCAGCCCGGGCAGGCCCCGGCCGGATGCACGATCGTCGGCACGGACTTCGACGACGTACTCACCGGCACTCCGCAGCGGGACCGGATCTGCGGTCTCGGCGGCCACGACACGATCCGTGGACGGGGCGGAGACGACGTGCTGATCGGTGGTGGAGGTCCCGACGCCATGCTCGGACAGAACGGTGACGACCGCCTACGCGGCCAGGGGCAGAATGACTTCCTCCGTGGTGGGAAGGGCGCGGACGTCCTCGAGGGACAGAACGGGCCCGACACGATCAACGGAGGACCGGACAACGACATCCTGAAGGGCGGACCCGGGAACGATCGTCTTCAGGGAGGAGACGGGTTCGACTTCTGCCGCCGAGGCAGCGGCATTGATCGGGAATTCGGGTGTGAGACCTAGGACCCCGATGAGCACGCGATCGCGGAATCGGCGGGTCGCCGGCGCCATCGTCGCGATGCTGGCGCTCGAGGTCATGGCGATGGTCGCGTTCGCGCCCGGGGCCAGCACGAGAGCGCGCGCGCCTCGCGGCTGTACGGTCGTCGGCACGAATCGCGATGATGTCCTGACAGGCACGCCTCGCCGGGAGGTCATTTGCGGCCTCAGGGGACACGACACCATCCGCGCGAAGGGTGGCGACGACGTCCTTCGGGGCGGTCGAGGTCCCGACGCATTGCTTGGCCAGAACGGGAACGATCGGCTTATCGGTCTTGGTCCGAACGATCTGCTCCTCGGGGGTAAGGGCAACGACGTCCTGATCGGCGGGGACGGAGGCGACACGCTTCGGGGCGGTCCCGACAACGACATCCTGGATGGTGGGCCGAGAAACGACCGGCTTGGAGGCGGGGGCGGATTCGATGCCTGCGAAGGCAACGGGGGCGGCGACCGCCGACGGAGCTGCGAAGCCTAGGTTCACGACTCCTATCCCTTCCCTTGCTACGTGAGACTGGGAGGTCGCGATGAAGGTTCACATCTGGCTGCGGAAAAAGGACGGCATGTCGGCCGAGGAGTTCAAGGAGTACTGGCTCACGACCCACGCTCCCATTAGCCGAGACGGCTACGAGCACCTGCGGGGCTATGTCGTAAACCTCGTGACCGGGGCTCCGGAAGGCCAGGAGATCCCCTTTGACGGTGTGGCCGAGCTCTCGTGGGAGGATCGCGACGGATTCCGAGCCGATATGAAGAGCGAAGCCGCCGCGAAGGGAACCGAGGACCTCAAGAACTTCACGGACGGGTTCGGCTTGCTATTCATCGAGGAGCACACCGTCAAGTAGTGCGGTCTCTCGAACTGCGGCGTCACGCCCCGCGGCACCCAGACGAGGACCGGCTGTCTCACCAGGGCGGCCGCATGGCGGAGCAGGTCGGGCGAGGCCTTTCGGGTCCGTACGAGGCGATCTTCACCTCGACCGCGAAGCGCGCGGCCGAAACGGCGGCGTTCTTGCTCCGAGGGCTAGATCAGAAGCTTCCCGAAAACCACCTTGTCACCGACGGCCTCTCCTCCACCATCGAGGATCGCTGGCGGAGCGCCGCGAAGGCCGCAGGCACGGGTCGGATCGACGAGGTCGCGAACCAGGACGAGGAGCTCGTGCGGGAGGAGTCCTCCCGCCTCGCCGACGCGGTTCGTGATCTCTTCGAACGAATACCGGACGGGGCGAAGGGCCTCGGAATCGGCCACAGCCCGCTCATCGAAGCCGCGATCTACGGATTGACCGGCAGCGTGATCGAGCCCCTCAAGGAGTGCGAGGGCGTTCTCCTCGAACAGGCCAACGAGAAGATTCGCCTGACCGAGGAATACCGCCTTCCCTAACAGTCCGTGTTCCGCTGGGGGGCGGGAGGAGATCGGTGACCTCCTTCACAACGACCGCCTGAAGCTCGCCGCGCGCACGTCGAAGGGCGTCAGCGTCGGGCGCCTCGACCAGGCACATGACGTGCCCCGTCCTGGCGTTCTCCCAGTGCTTCAGGTACCGAATGCCGCGATCCCGAAGGTAGGGGAGATCGGCGGCATGCGCCTGCTCGACCTCCCCCACACCTCGGCCGCCCGCCTCGTGCACTTCCAGGAAGAGGGCCATCCCAACCCCCTGCGATCTCCTTAGATCTCGGAGCCCGGCCCGCTACTGGATGTAGATCTCGCCCTTCATGAGCGGGTGGTAGATGCAGAAGAGCGGGTATCCGCCCGGCTCCACCCCACTCCCGATGGAGCCGATGGTCACCGTCTCGCCACCGGGGACCCGGTCGGAATTAAGGATGAATGGAGTTCGATGGAACTCGGCCTCGCCGATGGTCCACGTGTGACCCACGAACGGATCGACGTTCGCGACCTCGAACTCCTGATCGGTCGTCACGATGAGGCAGCCGGGAAAGAGGGTCGTCGCATCGACCAGCTCGACCTTGACGGTCTTCTGATCCGTCACGTCGGTGCAATCCGCCGGCGGAGATGCGGGAACGACGGGCGCCTCGGTCTCGGCCTCCGCTTGCACGGACGCCGGTTCCTCCCCGCCCCCGCACGCTCCGGCAACGAGTCCGAGAAGCGCCACGACAACGATAAGCGTTCTCCTCATCTCACCCTCCTTTCGATGGACCCTCGCTGGTGAGGGTGCCCTCACTTTGAAGGCGTGAAGAAGCCCTTCACGATTGTGAAGCGAGACTAGAGACGCCACGAGAGCGGGACTCGAGGGTCGGGCGCGTACGAGCAGAATGTCCCGGTGCGGACCGTGTCTCTCAGGTGCCGTCCGAGAGCGGGGCTTTGGTTGCCGATGCGCTCGATCGCCAGCTTGACGGCCTTCGTTACGCTCTGACGAGCTCGTTCGGCCGGCGAGGCGAACGTCCGGGCCCGCCCTCCGAGCCCGGTCGCGGTCGCGAGCTCGCCGGCGATGAAGTCCATCTCCTGCCTTGCACGGGAGGCTCGCTCCGAGTCTCCGAACCCCTCGGCCTCTTCGATTTCCTCCTGAAGCTCCTCAAGGCGTCCCTTGTAGGCAAGCCTGGCTTCAGGATCGAGGACCTCGGCGGCTCCCGGCCCGCTCACCTCCAGGCCCGGCTCCCTCAGCTCGCGGACAACGAGCCCTGGTGAAGGCGGCGGGTCAGCAGCGAGGAGCAGATCCACGGCGGCGACCTCCCTGCCCGGACGTGCGAGGAGGTGGGCCAGGTAGCGAAGTCCTTTCGTGTCCTTGAGGCGGAAGCCATCGCCCTCGAACGCGATCGCCCAATACTCCCCCTCCAGTCGGAATACGCTCGGGCGGGCACTCGAGGGCGCCAGCACAGGAGCGTCGAGGCCCGGGGGCGCGATGCCGAGATCAGCGAGGGCTCCGGAAACGCGCCGCTCGACCGCGATCATCCCGAGCTCTCGAGCTGTGGTCAGGGCCGAGGTGAGATGCTCGTTCGCCAGCTCGCGATCCCCCGGAGCATCGCGGGCCACCAGCGTCTGCGCGTAGTCGAATCGGGTGCGAGCGACCCAGGGGAGCGCTCCCATCCGCTCGTTCATCTCGATAGCTTGTTCGAGAAGACCACACGCCTCGTCCCATGAAGACATCGTCGCTGCGCAGATCCCGACATACCGAGCAACTGCGCCACCAAGCACCTCGGGGACTCCGTAGACGTTTCGGCCCGCGTGGGGTCGTAGCAACTCGTGGAGCCTTGACGCCCGCTCCGTATCGCCAAGGAAACGGGCAACTTCCGGCAGGCAGCTCATCGCGAAAAGCCATTGGCTGTCCACGGGAAGCACCGCGAAGTCGTCGACGGCGAGCGCCTCAAACGCTTCCCGAGCCTCCCGTTCGCGGCCCAGCTCACAGTACAGGTGCGCCAGAACGCACCGAAACATCGGATACCACGGGTACTCCTGGACCGATCTGCTGATCTCGTCTTCAAGCTCTTCGACGCGCGCCTGCTCCCGACGGAGAACGTAGGTCTGGAGTGTGAAAGAAACCGCCGCATCCATGCTCTGCGCCCGTCGTCCAAGGTCCAGGGCCTCACCGATCAGCACCTCCGCCTGATCGAACCGCCCCTCGAAGAGGGCCAGGGCTGCCCACCCGACCGCGTTCAGCCATCTCCAGGGGGGCTGTGCGAGCTCCTCGGCAAGGCGCTTCTCTGCTGCGAGCGCCGCGCGGGCTTCGGCGATCTCCCCCGTCTCGAGCAGCGCGTGGGCCCGGTACCCCTGCGCCTGCAGGATGCGCTCTCTGTCTCCCGCCTCCTCGGCGAGACGGAGCATCTCGGTCGCGATCGCCCAACGCTCGTCGAGCGTCCCCGGCTCCCAGATAGCCGCGAATCTCGCTTCCAGGGTCCAGGCAAGCGTGGCCGAGTCGCCCAATCGGCGAGCAATCTCCACGGCTTCCTCGCTGAGGGACCACCTCGGATGCCGGGAACGCTGGTCGCGGAGCGCCCCAGAGAGCCGGGACAGGACACGGGCCCGGTCTTCCGTGTCCTCATCTCCGAGGGCCGCCAACGCGTCCTCGAGCAGCGGGATGAGATTCCGGTCGCCCGCCGCGCGAGCCCAGACGAACCGGCCACCGTAGCCGAGGGCGGCCCGCGCCAAGTACTCCGGAGCCCCCAGATTTCGGGCGACCTCGGCTGCCTTCAGGAAGGTCTCTTTGGATACCGCGCTGTTGCCCGCCTTCATCTCGACCTCTCCGAGAGAGAGCAAAAGATCGCAACGAATCTTCGCCGATGCTCCGCCCTGCATATCGAGCGCCCGGAGCGCCATTCCATAGAGACGGGCGGCCTCCTCGTAGGCGAGGAGGCTCGCAGCCCGATCGGCGGCCCTGCGCGCGTAGTCGACGGCGTGCTCCGGGCCCTCGGCCGGCGCCGCCTCGAAGAAGTGGAGCGCGATCTCCGCAAGGTGAGGACCGAGATCGTCCGCATGCATACGCTCCAAGTACTCCCCCGCCTCACGATGCAGGCGCATCCGGCGAACGGGGCCGAGGCGCTCGTAGAGCGTGTCTCGAATCAGCGCATGTGCGAATCGGAGTCGCCCCGGTACCCCCGGGACCTCCCCCACCGCTCGGGCGGTGGCCGCTTCGTCCAAGAGACGAATGAGGTCGCCCCGGGCGAGACGGCTGGTCTGCGCGAGGACGTCCAATCCAAACTCTCGACCCAAAACCGAAGCGACCGTCAGGACGTCCAGGCAATCTCGCGACAGGCGGTCAAGACGGCGCCCGATGACTTGATGGGCGCCCTCAGGAATCGAGATCGGAACCGTGGTGGCGTCCGGCTGCAAGCGCCCCTCGGCTGCCAGAAGGCGAACGATCTCCCCTACGAACAGCGGGTTTCCTTCGGTCTTTCGATGCACTTCGCGAACGAGCGCATCCGGGACTTCGCGCCCGGTCGTCAGCCGAACGAGCTCCCCCACTTCTCTCTCGCTCAGACCGACAAGAGGGAGCAGGCGCGTCGCCTTCTGTCGGTTCAGCTGACCGACGCTTCGAAGGAGGGGATCATCGAGGGTGGGATCCACTTCGCGATAGGTGCCGACGATCAGGACCGAAGTCTCGTCCACGATCGATGCGAGGAACTCAAGGAGCAGCAATGACGGAGTATCCGCGGCATGCAGATCGTCCAGAACCAGCACGATGGCGTTCGCCTGTGAGGCACGCCGGAGAAACGCAGTCGTGGAATCGAAGAGGCGAAAACGCGCCGCCTCGGGATCGAGCGGCGGCGGCTTCGGCGTGTCGGGCGCCAGATCGCGAATCTCTGGAACGATCTGCGCGATGTCGGCGATGCCGACCCCCATCTGCTCGCGGAGTTCATCCGGTTCGAGATCTGTGAGGAATGTCCGCAGCGACTGCACCCATGGCCAGTAAGCGGGCGCGCCTCCGGCTTCCCAGCAACGACCCCAGAGGACGGTTGCGCCGCGCTCGCGGGCTCGACCGGCCAGCTCGTCCGCGAGCCGGCTCTTTCCGATCCCGGGCTCGCCCGAAATAAGGATGAGTTGGCCACGCCCGGCGAGAGCCTCGTCGAGTGCGCCGACCAATGTTTCCAACTCCCGGGATCTGCCAACTAACGCGGTGGAGTCCCGCGGGCTGGCGTCGGTCGAGGGCGTGGGCTTGGCCTGCACGGTTGCGTTGATCCGGGCGATCCTAGGGTAGCCGCAGGCAGCCCTCCGGGGAAGTCGAGGTCGAAGAGCCCCCGACTATGATGGTTCGAGCTCGATGGCGCGGTACCTGATCGTGGCGAACCAGACGCTCGGGGGCGAACACTTGACCGAGAAGGTCCGGGAGGTCATGGCCCCCGGTGCTTCCTTCTATGTCTTGGTTCCCGCCACACCGCCACAGGGTCACGCGGTCTTCACCGAAGGCGAGGCCAGGGCGATCGCCGCGGAACGACTGGAGGCAGCGCTCATCCGCCTGCGTGACCTCGGAGCGGAGGTCGACGGCGAAGTGGGAGGCGAGGAACCCACGGCGGCAGTGCGCGACGTCATGCGCGATCAAGAGTTCGACGAGATCATCATCTCGACGCTACCGGCCGGCGTCTCACGCTGGCTGAAGCTCGATCTGGTGAGCAACGTGAAGCGCGCCTTCGACCTCCCCGTGACGCACATCGAGGGCGAGGGGGAGTTAACCTAGACGTCGAGACCCAAAGGAGGTTCCCGCGGTGCCCGCGAGCACTCGCCTCAGGCTAGTTGCCATTTCGGCCTTGATGTCGCTGGCATTGACCCTTTTCACGAGTCTCAGCCAATCGTCAGCTCAGGAAAACCCAAACCCGGGGCCCAGCCCGACACCGAGTGAGACTCCCGCACCTGAAAAGAGTCCAACTCCATCCCCAAGCTCTTCTCCATCACCTTCTCCTAGCCCAGATCCATCCTTGTGAGCCGAGCCCCCAACCCACTCAAGGCTCCACACCCGCTCCATCACCAAACCCTGCTCCTTCTCCAAGCCTCACCCCGACGCCCACATTCAGCCCCTCGCCATCGCCATCGCCGAACCAACCGCCAGCCGTCCGCGACGGTTGGCTCCCCAAAGTGATGAGCGTCAGCCCGACCAGCCACCCTTCCGGTTACCACTGGACAATGCCTGCCACGGGGCAGCGCGAAATCATCGTCATCAACAATACGAACATGGATTGGCGCAGCAGGATTGCAAATCGCGCCGCACTGTGGAGTCAGGCACAAGACCTCAACCTCACCGTGACCGACGGATCGCAGGACCCGACGCTAAGACAAGATTGTCCTTTTCCAGCCGCATACCGCCAGATCCGCGTTTGCAGCTACCCGTACAACGCGCCATGGGCTGGGCTGGCGCGGGTGAAGCTCGAAAGCAACAGTGCAGTTCACATCCAGAGCGGGTGGGTAAAACTCGATAACGAGGACCTAAGCTTTGGAGCGGGTCTCCAACGACACGTGATTTGTCAGGAAGTCGGTCATGACCTGGGTCTAGCGCACTGGAGACAGCCAGGAAACCTGAGTTGTATGAACGACAGGCCTGAAGGCCAGGACTACGAGGAACCCGTTCAGCACGACCTGAACCAGATTGACAATCAGACGCACTATCACGGGGGGTTCCTCGGAAATATGGACTTTGGGGATCCTCTTAACGGGGACGCCTTCATCTGCAACTCGGCAACCTGCATCGATTCGGCCGTGACCCACAGGATGCTTCCTAATGGTCAGACGATCGTGACGTTCAAACTAAGAATCGCCCACGGCCATCGCGGGTACTACCGGTAGACCATGCGGCGAAGATTCATAGTCGGATAATCAAGCCGAAAACTCCATATGGGGCAGCTTGAAATTGTGGCCCACGTACACTGATGGCTAGCCGGAAAGGAGAGTTACTTTCAGCCCGGGTGCAACTGCGAATGCTGGCTTACGCACGGGTCATCGGGACCCTTGGACTATTGGTATGGCTTTCCCTGGACTCCGGCAACCTGGCCTGGGCCGACGATCACCGGCCTCCTCGTCCGACACATCTCGTGACGGCCGACACCGAACAAACCGGCGACCTGCAATCTGCCACCTGGATTCGGCCGGGCGGAGGTTCTTGCTTCGTGACCAACCGGGTCGACGTGCCGTCGCTCCCGAAGCCGATTTCCTACTCCGACGGGGACGTGGCGCTCATCAGGTTTCCCAAGCATCGACCGCCTACGTACCTTGCCATCGAGGCGTGGCGACGTATTGACAACAGAGCTGTACCAAAAGGGACGCCCGAATCATTGCCCTTTGTCCTTATGCCGGAGGTCGTCCAGGGGCGCATCGAGGCTTGGAACGCGCTCTTCGTTGCGACCCGGGGTTGGGCCCGCTACTACATTCAGGCCTCCGTCGCCTGGCCGGACGAGGAGGGGTGCTCACAACAACCAGATCTTGGGACTCAGCATGTTGACTGGAGATTCCATCTGAAGACGACCCGAAGTTCGGATCGGTAGCGCTAAGCCTTCTCTGTCTAGGAGTCGAGGCCGAGGAGGGGCTCGAGGCCGACGGTAAGACCCGGGCGCTTCACGACTTCGCGGATCGCGAGCAGCACACCCGGGACGAACGATGCGCGGTCCATTGTGTCGTGGCGGATCGTGAGCAT
>JBOGWA010000122.1:0-14467 GCA_050693155.1 Actinomycetota bacterium
CTGGTTCACGACGGTCGATCACAAGCGCATCGGGATTCTCTACGGCGTCACGGCATTCGCCTTCTTCCTGATCGGCGGCGCAGAGGCGCTGCTGCTTCGCATCCAGCTCGCGCGGCCGGAGAGCACATTCCTCGGCGCCGACGAGTTCAACCAGCTCTTCACGATGCACGGGACCACGATGATCTTCCTTGTCATCATGCCGCTTTCCGCGGCGTTCTTTAACTACCTCATCCCGCTGATGATCGGAGCCAGGGACGTGGCCTTCCCACGCCTGAACGCTTTCAGCTACTGGGTGTTCCTGCTCGGCGGGCTCTTCATGTACTCCTCGTTCTTCTTGGGCGGCGCCCCGGACGGTGGATGGTTCGGTTACGCGAACCTCACTTCCGAGTTTCTGCCGGACCCCGTGGTCCAGTCCGCGCCCCATGGGATCGATCTCTGGCTGCTCGGCCTTCAGATCCTGGGGATTGCCTCGCTCGTCGCCGCGATCAACTTCATCGTGACGATCCTGAACGAGCGAGCCCCTGGCATGACGATGATGCGCATGCCGGTTTTTGTCTGGATGACGCTCGTCGTGTCGTTCCTTCTCCTCTTCGCGATCCCCGTGATCACGATCGCGCTGTTCCAGCTCTACTTCGAGCGCTTTTACGGCGCGAACTTCTTCAACCCGGCGGCGGGTGGCGACCCCATCCTCTGGCAGCACATGTTCTGGCTGTTCGGGCACCCCGAGGTCTACATCCTGATCCTGCCGGCGATGGGGATCGTCTCCGAGGTGCTTCCCACGTTCTCGAGGAAGCCGCTCTTCGGGTACGCGGCGATCGTCTTCTCCGGCATCGCGATCGGATTCAGGGGATGGGGAGTCTGGGCCCACCACATGTTCACGGTCGGGTTGGGACCGATCGCGACCTCGGCCTTCGCGCTCTCAACGATGTTCATCGCGGTCCCGACCGGGGCGAAGATCTTCAACTGGGTTGGAACGCTCTGGGGAGGGTCGATCCGGTTCCGAACACCGATCCTGTTCGCGATCGGGTTCGTCGCCATGTTCATCATCGGCGGGCTCTCGGGCGTCACGCACTCGATCGTTCCCGCGGATACCCAGCAGCAGGACACCTACTACGTCGTCGCGCACTTCCACTACGTGCTCTTCGGCGGCGCGATCTTCGGTCTCTTCGCCGGGATCTACTACTGGTTCCCGAAGGTCACGGGGCGGCTGCTCGACGAGCGCATCGGGAAGCTTCACTTCTGGGCCATGCTCATCGGGTTCAACCTGACGTTCGGCCCGATGCACATCCTTGGCCTGCAAGGGATGCCGCGACGCATCTACACCTACGCGGACGGACTCGGCTTCAATGTTTGGAATCTCGTCTCCACGGCCGGCGCCTTCCTCATCGCGGCGTCGATCCTGGCCTTCATGGTGAACGTCGTGATCGCGCTGGCACGGGGCAAGGAGGCCGGGGAGGACCCGTGGGATGGGCGAACGCTCGAGTGGTCGATCCCGTCGCCCCCCCACCACTACAACTTCGCCGAGATCCCGAACGTTCGGCATCGAGACGACTTCTGGCACCGGAAGTACTCGGAGGATCCCTCCGGCCACCCGGTGCCCGTCGTCGCCGGAGCTGCGAACGGCGAGGGGCACGAAGAAGAGGAAGCGCACGACATCCACATGCCCGACCCCTCCTACATGCCGTTCCTCGCCGCGCTCGGGATGCCGCTGATCGGATACGGACTTATCTACCACCTTGCCTTCGCAGCGATCGGAGCGCTGATCATGATCACGGGCCTGATCGGTTGGAGCCTCGAACCCGTCGCGGAGGAGTGAGGCGAGCCGGATGAGCGTCCACGAGACCGCATCGGTCGGGGGAGGTCACGCCGTCCCTGCCCACGTCACGGCGACGGGCCTCGACAACCGGAAGATGGGGATGTGGGCGTTCCTGGCGTCGGAGTGCCTGTTCTTCGGCGCCCTCATCTCGACGTACCTGCTGTACCGGAACCGGAGCCTCGTCGGGCCCCACCCAAGCGACGTCTACGACATCCCGTTCACCTCGGTGAGCTCGTTCGTCCTCCTCATGAGCAGCCTCACGATGGTGCTCGCGCTCGCAGCGATCCAGCGGGGCGACCACCGCGGAACCCGAGCCTGGCTCCTCGCGACGGCGCTCCTCGGCATGACCTTCCTCGCCGGACAGGTCTTCGAGTTCACGGTCTTCGTGAAGGAGGGCCTGACCCTCAGCCGGAACGTGTTCGGGAGCAGCTTCTTCGTCCTCACGGGATTCCACGGCATGCACGTCACGGTCGGCGTGCTTCTCCTTCTCGTGCTGGCGGGGCAGTCGGCCCTGGGGCGCTTGCCCCAGGAGAAAGCGCTCCGGGTGGAGCTCACGGGGCTCTACTGGCACTTCGTCGACATCGTCTGGATCGTCATCTTCACCGTCGTCTACCTCATCCCGAGCTGATGGCCGAGACCGAGACCCAGGTGGAAGGAGGACACGGTGGCCACGAAGTGACGCCCGCTGACCGCGAGCGAGCGCACCCGGGAGTCGGCGAGTACGTACGGGTCGCCGTCGTGCTCGCCGTGGTCACGCTGATCGAGATCGCGTTGTTCTACATGGACTTCGTTCCCGACGGAGTCCTCGTCTTCAGTCTTCTAGTCCTCTCCACGATCAAGTTCGGGCTCGTTGCGCTCTGGTTCATGCATCTTCGCTTCGATAGCCCCCTGTTCGCACGGCTGTTCGTAACGGGCATCGTGCTCGCGCTTACCGTGTTCATCATCGTCCTGCTCACCTTCGGCGTCTTTCTCGGATAGCGATGCCCGCCTGGCACCCACATCCGGACGTGCTCCTCCTCGTTGCGGTTCTCGCCGGTGGCTACTGGCTTGCGGTCACACGGCTCGGTTCTGCGCGCGCGCCCCTCGGGGAACCGGCCGTGACGAGGCTCCAGGGTTGCGCATTCGCGCTCGGAGTCGCGAGCATCCTGGTTGCGAGCTACTGGCCCATCCACGACCTGGCCGAAGGGCCCCTGTACAGCGTCCACATGATCCAGCACCTGCTGCTCTCGCTGGTCGCGCCGCCGCTGCTGTTGCTCGGGACCCCCGGTTGGCTCTTCCGCGCGCTTGTGGGGCGGGGGACCCTGTTTCGCATCGTGCGAACGCTCTCGAGGCCGGTACCCGCCCTCCTTCTGTTCAACGGCGTCCTCGCCCTGACCCACTGGACCGCGATCGTCGATCTCGCCGTGCGCTCCGAGCTCGCGCATTTCCTCATCCACGTCGCGGTATTCGGATCGGCCGCGCTCATGTGGATGCCGGTCCTTTCACCCGTGCTCGAGATCCGCAGGCTGAGCGAGCCGGGCGTGATGCTCTACCTGTTCCTCCAGTCGATCGTCCCGACCGTTCCGGCATCGTTCCTCACGTTTGCGAGCACGCCGATGTACCCGGCCTATGCCGTCGATGGGCCGTTTGGCATCTCGGCGCTGACGGACCTCCGGGTTGCGGGACTCTCGATGAAGCTGCTCGGCGGCTTGATCCTCTGGGCCGCGATCGCCGTCGTCTTCTTCCGCTGGGCCGGACGGGAAGAGCGAAGCGGCCTCGATATGCTCCGCTGGCAGGACGTCGAACACGAGCTCTCCCACATGGATCTCACGAAGCGGGAGTTCGGCCCGTGAGTCGCGAGGTTCGGCGCCGACTCGTCCTCGGACTCGGCATCCCAGCCGCTGCGGTGCTCCTCGGGGCCGCGCTCGTCTTCTCGTTCTCGCGGCTGTTACTCGCCGCCCCCGAGGAACTCGCACCGTTCATCGCGCTTCTCGTCGCGGCGAACATCCTCGTGGGCGGCGCACTGGCAGCCATGCTCCGCAGCCGATGGGCCTACGTCCTGCTTGCAACCGTCATCGTCGGCACGATCGTCGGGGGCGGGGTCGTCGGCGCCGTCGTGGGCGAACGGGCGATCGAACGGCTGGTCGAGGAGGAAGCTCCACCGGAGGGCCCACCGGGCGCTCCGACGCCGTCACCTGAGCAGCCGCCGCCAGGCGGCGAGGAGGAGAAGCCGGGACCGAAGGCGCCGGCGCCTGCCACGCAGGTCGAGATCAGCGCCAAGAACATCTCGTTCTCGACCGACCTGCTGTCCTTCCTCGCAGGAAAGCAGATCACGATCCGCTTCCGGAACGACGACGCGAGTATCCCACACAACGTCGCGATCTACACCGACGAGTCGGGCCAGAGCTCGATCTTCGTGGGAGAGATCATTACCGGTGTCGCGGAGGCCGAGTACTCGTTCGCGGCGCCGGAGCCAGGATCGTACTTCTTCCGCTGCGACGTCCACCCAACCACGATGTTCGGCACGGTCACGGTCGAATAGCGAGCCCAGGCGGTGACGAATTGAACGCGAACTCCCCACCCAACGATCACCTCCGGGGTGGGAAGCGAGGCCGAGGAACGAGCAGGAGGCGTCCGTGGTGGTTCTACGGGGGGCTGGCAGTTCTCGTCCTGCTCGGAGGATTCATCGCCAACGCCGCCCGCGAGCAGGTGGGGAAATCAGAGCAAGCCGGCGGGATCTCCGTCGCCGACTATCAGGCGCGGGCGCGGGTCGACGACCGCCCGGCCCCACCCTTCGAGCTCGAGGCTCTCGATGGGAATAGGACCATTTCGCTCAGCGACTTCGCCGGCGATGTCGTCGTTCTCAACTTCTGGGCGTCCTGGTGCGGTCCGTGCCGGGTCGAGGCGCCGGGACTACAGAGAGTCTGGGAGGCATACCGCGATCGAGGGGTCCAGTTCCTCGGCGTCGACTACCGGGACGACCGGTTCGCCGCTCGAGCGTTCCAAGACGAATTCGGCATCACGTTCCCCAGTGTGTTCGATCCGGCCGGCGAACTCGCCTTCGACTACGGGCTGTTCGGCCTGCCTTCGACTTTCATCATCAACCGGGAGGGCCGGATCGTCTTTCACTACACGGGCATCGTCACCGAGAGCCTGCTCCACGACTCCCTGGACGAGGTCTTGGCGGAGAACCCGACGTGAGCGCTGCTAGAGTGGACGGCGCGGTGAGGATTGCGCTGATCCTGCTGTTGGTCCTGCTGATGGTGCTGCTCAGTGCGCCCTTCGCCCTCGGCACGTCGGCGATGGACCCCTGCCCGGCGTGCGCAGCCCAGGGAGCTGCCGCCGGCTGGGGACTCTGCCTCGCGGTGCTCGCCCTGTTCACCCTCGCCCGGCCCCGACTCGGCAGGGTGATCGTGTCCCGCCCGACGCACCTGCATCCGCTGCTCCTGGTCGACCCCCCCGACATGCCTCCGCGGATCGCCTGATCTGCGAAGCCCGCAGCGCGCGGGTCTTCCTAGGCAAGTCACGGGACGAACAGGAGGTGCTCCTTGACCACGTTACCGACTCCCGCTACGCCGACAACTGGGGGGATCACCGATGAGTAAGACGCGAGCGAACAAAGGAGGCAGCACGAGCGGGCCGAGCCGCTCCGGACGCTCGAGTCGCAGCCGCGGCCGCCGGGGTATCGGCCCTTGGGGATGGTGGGCCCCGCTCGTTGGGCTCGTCGTGGGGGGCATGGTCTTCCTGGCCCTCCGAGAGCCGGGAGATCGCTCCGGTGAAGACCCCTTCGTGGGTGGCGATCTCCACTCTCTCGTGGCGGACCCGTCGAATCCGACTCTGTTCGCGGGCGCCCGGGACCGCATGCTCGACCTGCGAACCCTTCGCGTGGAGGAGACCCTCTCCTCCGGGCGGGCCACGGTCCGGGTGACGTACGCGTTCCAGGCGCCGGACCGGATGGCGATCGACGCCGACGCCGGTTTCCAGAGCATCCTCGTCGGGGGCTTCCGGTACCGGCGGGACGGCCCGGACGATCCCTGGATGAAGGAGCGGGCCCTCACTCCGGCGAAAGTCCCGCTCTTCATCTGGGACGCGCAGCTCATCGTCGCCCCTCGAATGCTGGGCGAGGAGCAGGTGCAAGGGAGGGCGACCATGGTCGTCTCGTTCTTCGGACCGGCCGGCGAGACTCCGATCTGGCACCGCCTATGGGTCAACCCCTCCGGCCTGGTGCTGCAAGCGGAGATGCGGGCCCAGGGACACTTCATGCACCATCGGTACGATGCCTTCGATTCGGACCTCCGGATCGAGGCGCCGGAGGGGGCGCCCTGATGGATCGGCCTACACGCAAGATCGGCGTCGAGACAGCTACATAGAAAGGAGCTGGCGGATGGGGCACATGGGAGGAATGGATATGGGCATGTGGGTGATGTGGGGAGGGATGGTGCTGCCCCTGCTCGCACTGATCGGAGTCGCCGTGTGGGCCGTCCTCCGATTCACGGGGCGCCGGTCACAGGGCGACGCCAAGCGAATCCTCGAGGAGCGGTTAGCCCGAGGCGAGATCGGCACCGACGAGTTCGAACGTCTCCGTAGCGTCCTCGGAGGCGCGGAAACCTAAGCGGGAGGGCAGTCGGGGCAGTAGGGCGGCGCCTTCGGATCCATCTGGCTCACCTCCGCCTCCAGGATACCCCCGTCCCTGCTACGCGTACGAGTGGAGCCCCGAGATGACGAGGTTCACCGCGTAGAGGTTGAACGCGAGCGCGGCGAACCCAACGATCGCGAGCACCGCCGCTCGGCGACCCCGCCATCCGACCGTCGCCCGCGCGTGGAGGTACCCGGCGAAGACGACCCAGGTGATGAAGGACCAGACCTCCTTCGGGTCCCAGCCCCAATACCGTCCCCACGCCAGCTCGGCCCAGATTGCGCCGGCGATGACGGCAAACGTCCAGATTGGGAACGCGAAGGCGATCGTGCGGTACGCGAGACGGTCGAGAACGCCCGATGCCGGGAGCCACTGCGTCCGGGTGCGGCCGTCCGCCCCATTCGACGCGGGCTCGTCCGCGCCCGCCGCATAGTCGTGCGGGAGCCCACCCGTCCCAGAAGGGCCGGCCCCCACGGCGGTGAGCACCGGGGCCCGTTCCACAACCTGTTGGCCCGCCCCACGACGCTCCCGCGCGTCGCTCACAAGAAAGAGCACGCTGAACACCGTGCCCAGGATGAAGAGCGACGAGCCGGCCATTGCCGCAACCACGTGGATCCGGATCCAGTACGAGTTCAAGGCGGGCACGAGCGGACCAGGTGGCACGTAGACGACGATCGCGGTTGCCATCGCGAGCACGGCGGCCGCGAGGACGAACCCTCCCACGGTCCGAACCTTCGTCTGAGGCTCCACCCGCAACAGATACACCGCCACGATCAGGAGACCAACGAGCGTGGCGTACTCATAGAGGTTCCCCCAGGGGACTCGGCCGGCGGCGACACCCCGAAGCGTCACCGATATCGCATGGGTCCCCAGCCCCGTCAGGGCGGTCGCCCTCGCAGACCTGAAGACCCGGTCTTTCCGGAATGCGAGGTAGTGGAAGTACCCAACCATCGCAGCGAGGTAGAGAACGAGGGCGATCCCGAAGGTGAGGTTCGAGGTCGTGGTGAGTGTCACGATCGGCCACCTACTCTAGTTGACAGCAACTCGCCTGTGAGCGCCCGGAACTCGTCTTCGAACGCCGCCTTTCGCTGAAGCGCGAAGCCGGCGACCTCGATTCGGGCGCCGGTAGGTTCTGCCGCGGCTCGGACGTAGATCCGCTGCCTGCTCGAGTAAAGCGCCGGGAGGAGTCCGGCGAGCACGAGCACCGCGGCCGCCAGCACGATCCAGATCCCGGGGTCGCGCCGCAGCTGGAACTGCGTGTACCGGCGGAGCTCGAAAAAGGACAGCTCCAGACCGTCCGGCAGCTCCGCCGATTGTCCGAGCCCGACTCCACCGGAGTCGAGCTGCGCGAGTCCCGCCTTGTCGAACCGGAAGATCTTCTGGGCCCGGGTCAGGCCCAGGTCTCCCCGGTAAACGCGGTAGGTAAGGAACGGGTTCCGGGCTTCGAGCATCGGGGCTCCCCGGATGAACGCGACCGCGTCGGGAAGCAGCCGAAACTCGATCCCGATCTGCGGCTGGAGCGACGGCAGCTTGACAACGCCCCGCCACGGAAAGCGAGGGTCGCTCGCTTCGTCGGTGACGAACACGATCGGTCCTCTCGCGAGGATGTCGTTTCCGCGGCGGACCTCGATCACCGGAGCCCATCCGTATCCGGCCTGGTAGACGTTCACCCCCTCGATCCGAAGCGGGTCGTTCACTCGGATCTCCTCGCGGCGCGGCGAGCCGGAGGGGCCGCGCACCTCGACGGCGGAGACGAACTCCCTCGGCACGCCGTTCTGGTGGAACGAGACGTCGAAGTCGAGCACCTTGATTTGAAACCCGCGGTGCATCCCCTCGGAGAAGAACCGCCCTTCTTGAGGCGGGAAGTCGTAGTTGGCGTGCGCCTCGACCCACGTCTCTCCCTCGATCACCGTGGCCTGCCCGGAGAGCCCGAAGCCCTTCCCGATCACCACCCCTGCAAGCAGCAGGAAGAACGAGCCGTGGAACAGGAGGCTCCCCACGTCTCGAAGGAGCCCCTTCTCGCCCGCAAGCACGCCGTTCTCAGCGGTCACGCGAAAGCGACGCCGGCGTAGGAGATTTCGGGCGTCCTCGAGAACGGCCTCGGGAGACCGCCCGACCCTGGACCTAACAAAATGCCGCATTCCTTCGAGGTCGCCGACTCGGGGTCGCTCGCGCCGCAGGTTTCGGACGAATCCCCTCGACCTCGGGATGAGACACGAGGCGAGGGAGATCATCACGAGGACGTAAACGAGGGTGAACCACCATGAGCCGAAGACGTCGAAGAGCCCGAGCGAATCGGCGATCCGACCCAGGAGCGGCTGGTTGCGAACGAGCTCCGCGACTCGCTGTGGGCTGACCTCAGCCTGCGGGATCAGCGATCCCGCCACCGTCGCGAGCCCCAGGACGAGCAGAAGGATCAGCGCCGTCCGCATCGAGCGGAGATTTCGCCACACGGCGGTGATCGAACGCGACAGCGTCTCGGCGGCGCTCATCTCGAGGTCTTCCGGAGGATTCGCGCCGCCTCGTCGAATGCGTCGAGCGGCGCGATCAGGTCCCCGAACAGCAGGGCCTGCTGTTCGAAATCGAGTGGCGGGGCTTCCAAGCGCAGCCGCTCCGCCGCCTTCAGACACTGATCGAGCGCAACCCGACACGAGCGCCAGGTTTCGAGCATTGAGTTGGGCTCCCGCGGTCGCCACCCATCCATCAAACCGAGGACTTGCCGGAGCGCCGCTTCGAACGCGAAGAGCGCCTCGGCCGGCGCCGTCCCTTCACGCCGCGCGGTCGGCATGGCCCCGGAAAGCGTCGCTCGTGCCCGCTCGACCTCGATCGCGACCGGAACGAACTCGTCGGGAAGACCAGAAGCCTGTCGGAGGTTCGCCCGCCGCGCCCGAGCCACGTCGCGAGATTCTAGGAGGACATCTGATCGGGGGACCGCTCGCCTTCTCGACGATCCTCACCAGCACCCCTGGCGAGCTACTCCCCCGAACCCCCCTAGAATCCCTCGCCGTGCGCATGCTCCTGATCGCAAACGTGAACGCCCAGACGGTGACCCCTGGGGGCATTGCGGTGATCGAACGAGCGCTTGCGTCGGAGTTCAAGCTCGACGTCGAGCGGACGAAGCGAGGCGGGCACGCGACCCACCTCGCGCGCGGAGCGGTCCACGATGGATACGACTTCGTCGTCGCACTCGGCGGTGATGGAACGGTGAACGAAATCGCGAACGGTCTCGTTCATTCCGACGTAGCACTGGGCGTCATCCCGGGAGGAAGCACCAACGTGCTGGCCCGGTCGCTTGGGATCCCGGACGATCCGATCGAGGCCACGTCCCATCTCCTGAACCTCCGGAATCGGGCGCCTCGCCGAATCTCGCTCGGGCGAGCAGACGGACGCTACTTCCTGTTTGCCTGCGGGGTTGGATTCGACGGAGCGATCGTCCGCCAGGTTGAGCGCCGGCAGCGGCTCAAGAAGGCCGTTGGGCAGGGGTACTACGTTTGGTCGGGTGTTCGGATCGCCCTCTTTCGCTACAGCCGCCGACGCCCGCTCGTGCACGTTCGTTGGGGGCCGGAGCTCGAGCATCGCCGGGACGGTCTCTTCCTCGCGATCGCGCAAAACATGAGGCCGTTCACCTACCTCGGCCGTCTGGAGATGCACATCTGTCCTAAGGCCGACCTGGACGGCGGGATCGACTGCTTCGCGCTCGACCGCTTCCGGGTCATGTTCCTGCTCAAGCAGGTCGTGAGGACGTTCGGCTCGCACCGGCACATCCGCAGTCGGCACGCGCTCTACGTCCACGATCAGGAGCGCGTTGAGATCTCTTGCGACGAGCCGCTCCCGATGCAGATGGACGGGGAGTACATCGGCGAGACGACCCGCGCCCTCATCGAGTCCGTCCCCAACGCACTCTCCATCCTCTGCTAGGAAGAGAGTTAGACCGTCAGGCGGTTGCGGATGGAGACAGCGAGGTCCGGGCGGTTCGATGCGACGGCGTCGACTCCCCAGGAGAAGAGGGTCGTGAGCGTTTCCTCGTCATCGGCCGTCCAGGTCCCGACCCGAATGCCGTGACGGTGAGCTTCCGCCACGAACTCGCTGCCCGCGTCCAGGAGCGCGACTACCTGCGGGAGCACGATCTCATGACCGGCGCTTCGCGCGTAGTCGAGGGCGGCTCGTGGGTCGATCGCACCGATCGTGATGAAGCCGGTTGCAACACCGGGCGCGATCTCGCGACAGCGCTCGATCGTGAGCCAATTGAACGACGCGACGACGACAGGGGCGAGGAACCGCGAATCCTGGAGCACACCTACGGTTCCCTCGAGGATCGCCTCGCGCGGCGAATCGAATGCCTCCTCCCCGGGCAGATTCTTGATCTCGAGCATCACTCCCGTGCCGGTCGAGGTCCCGATCAACTCGAGCGCTTCGGCCACCGTCGGAATCTCAGCATGGCCGTCGCTCCCGCCCGAGGCATCGAGCCGTTTGAGGTCCGCAAGCGTGAGCTCGTGGACGAGCCCCGTCCCGCCGGTGCTGCGGGAGACGTCGGCGTCGTGCATCACGACGGGCACTCCATCGGCGGAGAGGCGCACGTCCAGCTCGATCGCGTCGGCGCCTACATCGAGCGCGGCCTGGAAGGCCGCGAGTGTGTTCTCCGGTTCCCGCTCGGAGGCTCCCCGGTGCGCGACGACAAGAGATCGGCCGTCCAGGGCGGGGGGAAAATCAGGCATTGTCAACCCGGAGTCCCGGCCACTATACTTCCGCCGCGCTTCTCCGAGGTCAGAGCGTTCGTGCCAAATTGGGGACGGGGCCAGCGACGGCTCCGCGAGTGGGGGGTTGGATTTGGACTGGGTCCACCGGGCAAGATGCAAGGATGAGGATCCAGAGCTCTTTTTCCCGGTCGGAACCTCAGGCCCCGCCGCCGAACAGATCGAACGCGCGCGGGCAATCTGCTTGCAGTGCGATGTCCGAGATCAGTGCCTCGAATGGGCCCTCGCCACCGGTCAGGACGCAGGTGTTTGGGGCGGCCTGTCCGAGGAGGAGCGCCGGGCGCTCCGCCGCGCTCGCCGGCGCGAAGCGGTCGCGCGCCGGGTTCCCGTCCCGACCTAGACTCGAGCTCGGATGGCCTCTCGGATCACGCCAGAGCCCTCGCACGAACCGGTGGGGTTCTCCGACGAGGCGTTTCCCGTTTCCCGGAGGTTCGTGACCCTCTTCCTGACGGCGCTCGCCGTGGCGGTCGCGGGCGCCCTCGTGGCCCTGCTGAATTACTGAGTCCGCTCGAGCGGCAGCGAGAGCCGGATTCGCGTCCCGCGAGCCCCGTCGAAGGTAAGCGTCCCCCCGAGCTCGGTTTCGATGAGCGCGCGGACGATCTGAAGCCCGAGGCCAGATCGCTCGAAGTCGAAGTCTTTGGGGAAACCGCGTCCGTCGTCTCGCACTTCGAGGTCGAGCCGGCCGTCCCCACGGCCGAGGACGACTCCGACGTGTCCGCCTCGCTCGTCGAACGCGTGATCCACGGAGTTCTGCAACAGCTCGGTGAGGACGACGGCGAGCGGGATCGCGAGCTCGGCCCGGACGGGGCCACAGGAACCCTCGAGCGAGACGTCCACGCCGGGGCCGGTGAGATCCTCGCCGAGCATCGCGACGACCTGTCGGGCGACCTGGTCGAAGTCCACGATGTCACCGCGTTCGAACGAGAGACTCTCGTGAACGATTGCGATCGACTGGATGCGTCGCTCGCTCTCGCGAAGCGCCTTGATCGCCTCGGGATTGTCGATGCGCCGCGAGTGCAGTCGAAGGAGACTCGCGACGGTCTGGAGGTTGTTCTTTACCCGGTGGTGGATCTCCTTGATCATCGCGTCTTTGAGCACCAGGAGTCGGTCTCGGCGCCGGAGCTCGGTCACGTCTCGGAGCAGCAGCAGCGCCCCGACGACTTCGCCTCCGACGACGAGCGGGAGCGTCCTTCGAAGCACGATGCTTCCTCCGCGCTCCAGCTCGCTCTCGGTCGGGCGACGGGAAAGGAGCGCTTCCGTGACCGGTCGTGCGTCCGGATCGAAGTCGGCAAGCGGATGATCCAGCAGGTTCTCGGTCACACCCAGCCGACGGTAGGCCGATGTCGCGTTCGGGCTCGCGTACTCCACGACTCCCCTTGCATCGAGGCGCAGGAGCCCGTCTCCCACGCGCGGCAGACGCGAAGGGTCGGGATCGACGCCGGCGAAGGGAAACGTCCCTTCGGCGATCATCTGCGCAAGGTCGCCCGCCGTCCGTAGGTAGGTCAGTTCGAGGCGGCTCGGAGTCCGAGCCGCGGAGAGGTTGGCTCGCTGGCTAACCACGCCGATCACGTTGCCCTTGAACCGAACGGGGATCGCCTCGACTCGCACGGGAGTGCCCTCGCGCCAAACGGGGTCTCCTTCGCGGACGATTCGTCCTTCGCGAAGCGCGGGGCCGGCGAACGGCGCCTGCGCTTCCTCGAGCGTCCGCCCGACCTGATCCTCTTGGTAGAGGGTCTGGGCCGTGTAGGGCCGCATCTGCGCGACGACGACGAGCTCCCCCTCCTTCTTCGACCGGCAGACGAGCAAGAGATCCGAGAACGACAGATCGGCAAGGAGCTGCCATTCCGTCGCGAGGCGCACGAGATGCTCCGCCTCCGGCGCAGCGAGCATCGTTCGATCGGCGAGAACGTCGGTCAGGGCCATGCGAAGGCGATGGTACCGCCGGCAAAGGGGCGCAAAAGACTTGCACACGGACCGGTCCCCCGTGAAACTCGCGGGCATGCAACCCACGAAGGAGGAGCCGTGACCGCACTCGCCCAGGCAATCGCGCGACCTCGCCAGCGAAATGCCGCGCTCGCGTACGACGTCGCACTCGTCGCCGTCGGAAGTCTCTTCATCGCCGGCCTTGCCCAGCTCACGATCAAGTTGCCGTTTACACCCGTCCCGATCACGGGCCAGACCCTCGGCGTCCTGCTGGTTGGAACGGCCTACGGATGGCTTCTCGGTGGACTGACGCTCGCGCTCTACCTGGCAGAGATCGCCGTTGGCTTGCCCTTCGCCGCGGAGGCGACGGGCGGGGCGGATATCCTCAGCCTCGCGACGGCCTCCGGCGGTTACCTCTGGGGGTTCCTGGCCGCGGCCCTGCTCATGGGATGGCTTGCGAACCGGGGCTGGGACCGGAGCCTTCGATCCTCCATCAGCGTCATGCTGCTTGGGAACGTCGTGATCTACCTCGTCGGCATCCCGTGGCTCAAGCAGTCGCTCGACATCGGCATCCTGAAGACGCTGGAATTCGGGCTCTACCCGTTCATCGTCGGCGACACGATCAAGCTGCTCATCGCCGCCGGCGCGCTCCCTCTCGCCTGGCGCTTCGCCCGCAAGACCTAACGCACCCGATCAGACGAGGCTGGAGGGACAGAGGTGGTTCACCGCGCACTCCTCACATCGCGGCGTGGGCGCCTTGCAGACGGCGCGACCGTGCTCGATCAGGACGTAGGTGAATGAGAACCAGTCCTTCTTTGGGATGATCTTCATCAGGTCCTGCTCGATCTTGTCGGGATCCTTCTGAGCGCTGAACCCGAGCCGGTTCGCGAGTCGTCGCACGTGCGTGTCGACCGCGATCCCAGCGTCCGGGTCCTTACGGTGCTTCTCCGGATAGGCGTTTCCCTGAACGATGTTCGCCGTCTTGCGCGCTACACCGGGAAGCTTGATGAGGTCGGTCATCGTATCGGGAACCTTGCCGTCGAACTCCTCGACGAGCATCCGGCACGCTCCTCGGATCGAGCGCGTCTTCTGGTTGAAGAACCCGGTCGGCCTGATGTCGGCAGCCAGCTCCGACTCCGGGACCCGAAGGTAGTCCTCGGCTTTTCGGTACTTCTTGAACAGCATCGCGGTCACTTCATTGACTCTCTGATCCGTGCACTGAGCGGAGAGAATCGTCGCGACCAGGCACTCGAGTGGGTTGGTGAACTTCAGCGCGACCGTCGCATTTGGGTACTCCCGTTTCAGTCGGCGTATGACCTCGGGCGCGCGCTCGGTGACCGGACTCTTGCGTGTGAGCTT
>JBOGWA010000123.1:0-6190 GCA_050693155.1 Actinomycetota bacterium
GCATCGCTCAGGTTCGAGCCCGACAGATCCGATCCGGCGAGGCTGGCATCCTCCAGATTCGTTCGGCTCAGATCCAGGTTGCTTAGGTCTAGGTCGGAGAGGTCGCACCCGGCGAGGTCAGCCCCCGGTCCGATGCGAGATTCGCAGTTGACGAGCGTTGCGTGGGCACCCCGGTCTCGGGAGGCGTCCGCGGTCGGATCGGCTGGGTGGGAGGTTCGGGCGGCGGGGGCCGCGGCCGGATCGGCTCCGTGGGAGGTTCGGGCGGCGGGGCGGCGAGCGGATTTCCGCAGCGGGCGCACCGCTCCACTCCCTCCGGATTCTCGAGGCCGCAATAGGCGCATCTCATAGACACTGGCCGCGCTTATCGTGGCCCTGCGCGTGCAGAGCCGCAACCCGAGTACGGATCCTACGGCTCGATCCAAGATCGCTGTTGTCGACGCCGACCGTGCGGCCGCTCTTGCTCAGCGATCGGGGGCCGAGGCGTCGGGCTCGCCATCGAGCCGGGTCGCGTGGACGGGACCGCCCCGACCTTCGACCGTCCACGCTTTGCCGTGGAAGGCGGCGCCCACGCGGCCCTCGGCGTCGAGGGCGAGGAGGCCGGCGGGTAATCGGCGCCGACGTTGGAGCTGCTGGACGACGTGTGAGCACGCCCGCTGGGGATGGGCCCCGGCCTGCACCAATCCGGCAACCCGAAGGCAGGCGAGCGTCTCGAGGAAGACCTCCCCGACCCCGGTCCCGACGACTGCGACGCGCGCGTCCGCATAGATGCCGGCCCCGAACACAGGACAGTCGCCGATCCGGCCCGGCATCTTGGCGAAGACTCCTCCTGTTGAAGAACCCGCGGCAAGGGCGCCCGAGGCGTCGAGGGCAATGGCGCCCACGGTGTCTCCCCCCTCTTCCGCATAGGCCGATGGGTCCAGCTTCGCTTCGGCCTGTGCCCGCAGCCAGCGGCCCCGCTGGTTGGGCGTCGTCTCGCGCAGGATGTCCTCGCGCGAGGCGAGTGCCATCGCGCCCGCTCCGGCGAGGAGGACGTGCGGCGTTTCGTGGAGCACCTTCCGCGCCAGCGAGATCGGGTTGCGCACCCTTACGCCTGCAACCGCCCCGAACTGGCCGGTCACTCCGTCGGCGATTGCTGCGTCCAATTCCAACTCCCCAGCCGCGTTGAGGACGGAGCCGTAGCCGGCATTGAGATGCGGGTCGTCTTCCAGCGCCCGGACGGCGGCCTCGACGGCGTCGAGGGCCCGATGCTCGGCCCGCCCGATGTTCACGGCGTATCCGAGCCAACGCTCGGCCGGCGGTTTCGTCCCGACTCCGCCGTGGACGCAGACGATCGTGCCCCTGCTAGCCATCCCTCGCGCTTTCTAGGGCGATGATCGCCGCGATGTGGGAGAGATGCGAGAGCGCCTGGGGGAAATTGCCGAGCATCTCACCACGCTCCGGGTCGAAACCCTCCGAGAACAGTCCGAGGTCGTTGGCGGCCGTCGCTCCCTGGTCGAAGACTTCGCGCGCCTCATCGAAGCGCTTCTGGTAGGCGAGGCATTCCGCGAGCCAGAACGTGCAGCAGATGAAGGCGCCCTCCCGGCCCTCGAGGCCGTCGTCCACGTCCTCCAGCAGGTACCGGCGGATCAGTCCATTGTCGACGAGTTCCTCCCGGATCGCGTCTGCGGTACGCACCATCCGCTCGTCGCCGTACTCGACGAACCCGACGGCCGGCAGGAACAGGAGCGCGGCGTCCATCGCTGGATTCTCGAAGGCAGCGATGAACACGCCTCGGTCGCGGTCGAAGCCGCGATCCTCCACCGTCGCTCGAATCTCGTCTCTCGTCTTGGTCCAGCGTGCCAGCGGCGCGTCGAGCGAGCACGCCTCTGCGAGCCTGATCCCCCGATCGACCGCGGCCCAGCACATCACCTTCGAGTGGACGAAATGGAGGGGCTCTCCGCGAATCTCCCAGATGCCCTGATCGGGTTGTGGCCAGAGGTCGATCGCGGTTTCCACGATCTCGACGAGGAAGCGCCAGTACTCGCTGTCCGGAGCGCGTCCGCCTTGCTGCGCCCGCCAGGCAAGGTCGAGCAACTCGCCGTACTGATCGTGCTGCACGTCATCGAATGCGGCGTTTCCGATTCGAACCGGTTTCGTTCCGCGGTATCCCTCGAGGTGATCGAGGATGATCTCGTGGAGAAGCCGCTCGCCTTCGACGCCGTAGAGAACCTGAAGGTTCTCCGCGCTTCCGGAGGCAGCGCGCTGGACGAATCGCCGAAAGGCGCCCGCCTCAGAGACGTGGCCGAGCCGCCCGAGTGCGCGGACTCCCATGATCGAGTCGCGGATCCACGAATAGCGGTAGTCCCAATTCCGCTTGGCGCCGAGAGCTGCCGGAAGCGAGGTCGTCGCGGCCGCAGCGATGGCTCCGCTCGGCGCGTGCGTCAGCGCCTTCAATACGATCGCCGAGCGACGTGCGTCCTCGGCCCGGGGTCCCGAGATGCTCCCCCGTGCCGACCAGGTGCGCCACCACTCGATCGTCTGCTCGAGGGACCGGTCGATCTCTTCGGCCGTCGGCGGCGCCGGCTCCTCGGCATCCAGCACGTGTGGCTCCCGGAACCGGATCGAGAGTCGCGACCGCTCGCCTTCGCGGACGGTCACCCTGCCCGTGAGCGAATGGCGACCGTCCGGGTGGATCCTTGGATCGCCTCCAATGAGGACGCCTTGGCTACCGCCTATGCACACGTGACAGGTCCCATCTTCGGTGATTTGGGGAAGCGTGAGACCGTAATCGAATCTGGGCTCGATGCGAATGACGAACTCCATCTCTCCACTGATCCCCTCGAGGACGCGCAGGATCTCCCGTCGGGGGCGGTGGCGACCACCTTCACGCATGACGAAGCAATCGAGCAGCCGAGCCTCGCCCACGTCGCTTCGGAACGTCGTCTCGAGAACGAGCGTGTCGTCGAGATACCGGCGAGCGATCTCGTGTTCGTCGTTTTCCGGCGCGATCTGAAAGAAGCCGCCCTTCTCCGCGTCGAGGATTCGTCCGAACGAGCTCGCCGAATCGATCCGCGGCAGACAGCACCAGTCGATCGATCCGTCACGGGAGACGAGTGCCGCCGAATGGCAGTCGCCGATGAACCCATAGTCAGAGATCGGCGCGTAGCTCCCGCCCACGGACTCAACCTAGTGGATGACTCGCCGAGTGTTCCATTGCCGAGTGTTCCATTGACGGCGAGTCGGGAAGGCGCGTTTACTGGCCGTCGTGGAATCCCCGGCCCTCATCCTCGGCGTGAACGCCGCCGTCACGGTTGCGGCCATGATCGGCCTCTGGGCCGCCAGCCTCCGATTGCGCGATGCGAGCATCGTCGATGTCTTCTGGGGGCCCGGCTTCATCGTCCTCGGCCTCGTCACGCTGGGCCTGGCGGACGGGTACGGGCCTCGCCGTCTCTACGTCTTCGCCCTCACGGCCGCGTGGGGTCTGCGACTCGCCTTCCATCTCTTCCGCCGGAACTGGGGGAAGGGGGAGGACTACCGGTACGCGGCGATGCGGAAACGGTACGGGGCGCGTTTCGGGCTCGTGAGTCTCGTAACGGTCTTCGGTCTTCAGGCGGCCCTGATGTGGATAGTCTCGTTGCCGGTGCAGTTCGCGCAGATGTCGTGGACGCCGAAGCGGTTCCTATGGGTCGACGTGCTCGGTGGTGGATTGTGGGCGGTAGGCCTGGCGTTCGAGTCGATCGCCGACCGGCAACTGAGGCGCTTCAAGGCCCATCCGCGAAATCGCCGCACGGTGATGGATCGTGGGCTGTGGCGCTACACACGCCACCCGAACTACTTTGGGGAGGCGTTGATCTGGTGGGGATTCTTCGCCGTTTCCCTCGTCTCCACGATGGGGTGGTGGACCGTCGTGAGTCCTCTGGTCATGACGTTCTTTCTTACGAGAGTCTCGGGGGTGCCGCCCCTCGAGCGTCGAATGGTGAGGACGCGCCCCGGTTACCGCGCCTACATCAGGCGAACGAGCACGTTCTTCCCGCTTCCACCGCGAGATCGCGCGCGAGCATGACCGACGCCGTACCCACCAACCTCCTCGACCTCAGGGACGGCTTCGGCTTGCGGGCTCCTGAGTGCGCTAGGCGCGCACGCGGCGAACGGCGGCGTGGGTAACGAGCCAGAGGAGGACCGCGATCGTCGCTCCGAGAACGGTTGCAACGGCCCCGATCCACCAATTGTTCTGCTGGAACTCGAACCCGTGCCGAACGATGTGTTGCTCGACGAAACGAATCGAGAACAGGACGGCGCGCACCGGAAGGAAGACAAGCGTCCCGAGGGGGCTCGCGACGAAGCGATGGTGCGTCTCGAAAGGCGTGTGGCCCCAGAGGATCAGGTACCCCATCACTCCCCAAATCCCGCCGATCGCAGCCGCGAGCCTGATCGGTCGACTCATCGCTCCGGCCAGGGCTCGAGGCTTGTGGCGACCGCTTCGCCGGCTCGGCAGGCGGCGTCGAGCGCCTTCTCCTCGGAGTTCCCGTGCGCGAGATGGGCGAGGAGCACGCCCGCGAACGCGTCTCCGGATCCCGTCGCCTCCGTCTCGGTGACATTCAACGGCTCCACTCGAAGGAGGCGGTCTCCGCGGGCGAGGATCGCCCCGCCGGCCCCGTGCTTCACCACCACTGTGTGGAACCGGGACGCGAGTTTCTGCACGGCTTCCTCTCCGGTTGCCCTGGTGAGCGCCTCGGCTTCCCGTTCGTCGGCAAGGAGCACAGTCGCGCGCTCGGTTGCCTCGAGAAACTGCTCCGCGCCGTATGCATCGATCAGAGAAGCGGACGCCGCGTCCACGACAAGGATCCCCGTCTCCGCGCGTTCCAAGGCCGCCCGAGCCGCCGGCTCGGAGGACGGATCGAGCAGGCTGTAGCCGGAAACGAGCAACGCGCGGGCGACCAGCCGGACGGGGAGGTCGCTCGGGGCCAGCGACGTGTTCGCGCCCGGGTCCGCGACCGGGGAGCGGACGGCCCGGTTACCGGCGATGAGGATCGTTCCCGTCGGCGCTTCATCGTCGATGGCGAGCTCGGTCTCAACGCCGCGGGCCTCGAGAGATTCGCGGACGAGTGATCCGGCAAGGTCGCTCCCGATCCTGCCGTAGAGCCGAACGCGAGCTCCCTCGGAGGCTGCCCAGACGGCGGCGTTCGCCGCGGCCCCACCGGGGCGGATGCGAACGGCTCCGGGGACGTGCCCCCCGGACGCGAGTGTTTCCGCATCGACCAAAACGTCGACCATGACATCGCCAACGACGATGAGATCGACCAGGTCGGTCACGATGGCACCATACTTGGCGCCATGCGGCCGCTCCGCTTCGCGACCTGCTTGGCTCCGAACGTCAAGCCCATGTATCAGTTCGTTGCCGACGAGGTCGGGAGGCGGCTCGGGCTACCGACGGAGCTCGTCGAGTGCGACGACTACGCGCGCTTCGACACAGCCGAGGAAGACGACGTATGCTTCGTCTGCAGCCTGCCCTACGTGCTGCTCTCGCGACGCCGCGAGGCTCCCGTCCAGCCGATTGCCGCTCCCGTCCTCGAAGGAGACCGGTACGAGGACCGGCCGATCTACTTCTCCGACGTGATCGTCCGTGCCGACAGTCCGTTCCAGTCGTTCGAGGACCTGCGGGGGTCGAGCTGGGCCTTCAACGAACCGATGTCGCACTCCGGCTATGGGATCACCCGTTATCACCTCGTGCGGCTCGGCGAAACGAACGGATTCTTCACGAAGGTAGTCGAGACCGGGTTCCACGAGCGCTCGATCGAGCTCGTAAGGGCGGGGAAGGTGGACGCCTCGGCGATCGACTCACAGGTGCTCGAGGTCGCGGTCAGGGACCGCCCAGAGCTTCGCGAGGAGCTTCGCGTCGTCGAGACGTTCGGCCCATCGACGATCCAGCCGGTCACCGTCGCCCGGCGACTTCCCGACCCCCTCAGGGAGGACATTCAGTCGGCCATCCTCGATCTCGGCGATGACCAGGCGGGCCGCGAGAGCCTTCAGCTCGGGCTCGTCCGGCGCTTCGCTCCGGTCGACGACTCGTCCTACGACGACATTCGCGAGATGCTCGCGGCCGTGGAAGAGGCCGAGTTCACAACGCTTCGCTAGCCTCCTCGGTCTTCGAGGCGAACGACGAACCTGACGGCGGTCCAGACGTCGTCGATCGCGCATGACTTGTTGTCGA
>JBOGWA010000124.1:0-12578 GCA_050693155.1 Actinomycetota bacterium
GGAGCACACCGCTCACGTCGTTGCGGAGATCTCGAGCAGGCACATCAGTCATGCTCGGAGTGTAGCACTTCTGCTACGCGCTGTGCCCGCTTCGCTCGTGGGGCGGGAAGGACTCGAACCTTCGACCGACGGATTATGAGTCCGCTGCTCTGTCCAACTGAGCTACCGCCCCGATTCCTGTCTCACTCTAACGAGCGCACTCGATCGGGTGAACTCTCCGTGACGCGTCTTGTGTTCTTGTCGATCCGTGCCCTAGGGTTGGCAAACCGACAGAAGGGGGAGCGATGGCGCATCCGAACGAAGACCTGATGCGGAAAGCGTACGACGCGTTCAACGCCGGGGACCTGGATGCCCTAGGTGAGCTCTTTGCCGACGACATCGTGTTTCACTCGCCCGGCACCAGCGCCATCTCGGGTGACTTCAGGGGCAAGGACGCGGTCTTCGGGCACTTCGGCCAGGTCGATGAGCTGACGGGGAACACCCTCCGGGCCGAGCTACACGACGTCCTGGCGAATGACGAGCACGTCGTGGCACTGCATACCGATCGTGGTGAACGAGAGGGCAAGGGGTCCTACGACAACAAGGCAGGCGTCGTGGCCCACATCCGTGACGGCAAGATCGCGGAGGTCTGGAGCCACGTCCTCGACTCAAAGGCCGAGGAGGAGTTCTTCGCGTAGCTCGGTCGGGTTGGCGTCTCGCCGCTCGAGCAGCGGGCTGGGTGGTCGTCGGCCTTAGCATCGCCATCCTTCTGCTCGCTGGGTGGCTTCAATTCTTCGTCAAGGACGAGCCGGGCTCGCTCTTAGGAGACATCGCCGAATCGACCGCGATCTTGGGTGCAATTGCGCTCGGCCTCGGGCTTCTTCTGGTGGCGCTCACGCGAACCAGGCGCTGATGCTCCGGGAACAAACTCGGTTCACATCTGGTTGACCGCCGGTACGAACGAGCAACAACCTCATGAGGGAGGCTCAGATATGAAGATCGCCATCATCGGTGCGGGCGGAATGGGCGGAGCCCTTGCGCGCTCGCTTGTACCCAGGCACGACGTGATCATCGGCTCTCGCGACCCCGAGCGGGCTACGTCCCTCGCGAAGGAGCTCGGCGCATCGTCGGGGGGGAGCTACACGGAGGCCGCGAAGGACGCTGAGGTGGTGTTCCTCGCCGTTCCTTGGGTTGCAGTGGACGAGACGCTCGGCGACCTCGGCGACCTGAGGGGCAAGGTGCTCGTCGACATCACGAACCCCTACGTCGATGGGGAGGTCAAGCTCCACGAAGACTCGTCGAACGCCGAAGAGATCCAGAAGAAGACCCCGGGAGCCCGCGTGGTGAAGGGCTGGAACACCATCTTCTCACCCGTAGCGAACGAGAGCGCGGACTTCGATGGGGTGGCAGCCTCGGTGTTCCTCGCCGGTGATGACACGGAAGCGAAGGAGACCGTGGCCTCACTCGCGAAGGACATGGGCTACGACCCGATCGACTGCGGACCGCTCGAGTCCGCTCGGGATCTAGAGCGCATGCTCACCATCCTGGGAACGATCGGGCACAGCTTCGGATGGGGAAGCTGGGCGCTGAGGGTGTTGAGGCGGTAGCTCCGGGGGCGAGACTCGAACTCGCAACCTACCGGTTAACAGCCGGCCGCTCTACCGATTGAGCTACCCCGGAATGATGGGCACGGACGCGCCCGGGTCAGTCTAGCAGCAGCGCTTTGGGGTCCCTACTGCTCGAGGTAATCGCGGAGCTTCTGCGACCGCGACGGGTGGCGAAGCTTCGAGAGCGTCTTCGACTCGATCTGGCGGATCCGCTCGCGGGTGACGCCGAACTCGCGGCCGACCTCTTCGAGCGTCCGCGGGTGTCCGTCGATCAGCCCGAACCGTAGCTGGATCACCTTTTTCTCCCGCTCCGAGAGCGTGTGGAGCACCGATTCCAGCTGTTCCTGGAGAAGAATGAACGAGGCCGCGTCCACGGGAACCACGGCCTCCGCATCCTCGATGAAGTCGCCGAGATGCGAGTCTTCTTCCTCACCGATCGGCGTTTCGAGCGATACCGGCTCCTGGGAAACCTTCATGATCTCTCGGACCTTTTCCGCGCCGATCCCCATCTCGCGGCCGATCTCCTCGGGCCTGGGTTCGCGGCCGAGGTCCTGGAGGAGCTGCCGCTGGATGCGAACGAGCTTGTTGATCGTCTCGACCATGTGCACGGGGATCCGGATCGTCCTGGCCTGGTCGGCGATGGCGCGTGTGATCGCCTGGCGGATCCACCAGGTCGCGTACGTGGAGAACTTGTAGCCTTTCGAGTAGTCGAACTTCTCGACCGCGCGGATGAGTCCGAGGTTGCCTTCCTGGATCAGGTCGAGGAACAGCATCCCACGGCCGACATAGCGCTTCGCGATCGAGACGACGAGCCGGAGGTTCGCCTCGATCAACTTCTTCTTCGCGAGCTGTCCGTCGAGCTCGACCTTCCTGAGGAACTCGAGCGTTTGTTCCGTCCCCTTCGGTCGCCAGGTCCGCGGAATCTGCTCGCGGCCGATCCCCTCGACCTTCCCGAACTGGCGCTCCTGGTGCTCGCGAATTCGCACGACCGCCTCGACGACGTTCGCGAGTCCCCGCGGATCGATCCGCTCGCCGTCCTCGTAATCCAGAAGCAGCTCGCTCGCGAACTCGCCGCCCTCGATGCGCATCGCGAAGTCGACCTCTTGCGGCGCGGTAAGGAGGGGAACCTTCCCGATCTCCTTGAGGTACATGCGGACCGGGTCGTTCGTCGGCGCCTTGAGGGCGTCGTCGTCCTTGGAGGCCTGCGCCTTCGCTTCTTCGGCGAGGTCTTCGCCCGGCACCTCGATAACTTCGATCCCCTGCTCGCGCAGGTACTCCTCGATCTGGGTGAGGAACTCCTCGACCTGCTCGGGGGTCAGGTCATCGACGGGGAGGCCATCGATGAGGTCTTCTGAGGTAACGAACCCACCGCGCTCCCGGCCTCGTGCGGTGATGAGCTCCTTGGCTTCGTCGAGCAGGGTCGTTTCGCTCGTTGCGGGCTCGGCCACGGACCTACGCTCCCTCGCCCGCCAGCTCGCGGACGCGCCTGCGCTCCCCTTCCAGGGTCATCAGTTCTCCGAAGAGGGCGTCATAGGCCTGCGGGTCCTTGGTGGGATTTAGGCGTTCCAAGCGTTGTTTCATTGTAGTGATGCGTCTCGAGAGGAGGAGTTCCTCCAGACGGGAGAACACTCGCTCAGCGTACTCGGCCGTTGCCTCGCCCTTCGGAGGGTCAACCGTCAGCTCCGCCATCAGGTCACCGAGACCTTGGTCGCGACCCTTCTCCACGAGCTCCGCCGGACTTCCGCCGCCGTTTCGCAAGAGTCCGAACGCCTTCCGGTTTCGCTCGGCCGAAAAGTGCTCCTCCCCGACCCGCTCGACGTGCCCGACGCAGAGATCACCGTGCTGAGCGAGAAGCTTCAGCGCTTCCTTTTCGACCTCGGTCTCGCGGCTCCGCCGGCCCGGTCGCGCGGGTCGCTTTGCCGGGGCGGCCGGATGCGGCGCCGGGCGTCCGCGTTGCTCCGCGGGACGGGGGGCGCGCTCGAGCTCGAGGAGGACCGATGATGTGCTCACGCCTGCGAGATCGGCAAGCATACCCGCGTATCGGTCCCGGCGGACGGGGTCCTCCAGCCCCGCGATGATCGGAAGGGCCGACTGGACCGCGCGCGTCTGCCCCTCCGGGCTCTCCAGATCCTGGTCCCGAAGTCGTCGCTGGACCATGTACTCGACGAGCGGCTGAGCGTCGCCCGCGAGCTCGCTGAACGCGTCGGGTCCCCGTTCGCGGACGAGGTCTGCCGGGTCCAGGCCCTCGGGAAGCACGAGCACTTGCGCCTCCACCGGGTACTGCTCGAAGAACTCGTACGCGCGCTCGGCGGCCCGAGCGCCTGCCTCATCGGAGTCGAACGCGAGAATCGCGCGCTTCGCGAACCGGGAGAGCAGACGGAAATGATCCTCTCCAACCGCCGTCCCGCACGTTGCCACCGCGGTTTGCACACCGCCTTGATGCAGGGCGATCACGTCCGTGTACCCCTCCACGACGACGGCCTCGGCGCTTGTCGTGATTCCTACCTTCGACCGGTTCAGGTTGTAGAGGAGCTCTCCCTTTCGGTAGATCGGTGTCTCCGGCGAGTTCATGTACTTCGGACCATCGCCCTTGAGAAGCCTCGCGCCGAATCCGACCGAGCGGCCCGAGAGGTCGTGGACCGGGAACACGACGCGCGTGCGGAACCGGTCGCGGACGTTCCCGCGACCGTCCTTAAGCGCGAGGCCCGCTTCGATCAGGATCTCCCCCGAGAACTTGCCCGACATGGCGCGGAGCAGGAAATCGGGAGGTCCGGGAGCGAACCCGATCTGGAACTCGACGACCGACTCCTTCGTGATCCCGCGGGAGGCGAGGTACCGGCGCGCTTCCTCCGCTTCCCTGGCCTCGAGCAGGTGGCGGTGATAGATCGCGGCCGCCTGCTCGTTGGCGCGGTAGAGGGCCTGGCGCCTCGACATCCGGCGCTGATCGTCCGATGAGGCCCCCTCATAGCGGAGCTGGACCCCGGCTTGTCCCGCGAGGCGCTCGACGGCCTCCGGGAACGTCACACCCTCGATCTCCATGAGGAAGTGGTAGGCGTTTCCGCCCTTCCCGCAGCCGAAGCAATAGAAGACCTGCTTGCCCGGGTCGACCGTGAACGAAGCCGTCTTCTCAGTGTGGAACGGACAGAGGCCGGAGAACGACCGCCCGGCTTTCTTCAGGCCCACGTACTGCTGGACGAGCGCGACGATATCGGTCCGCTCGCGGACGGCCTCGACGTCCTCCTGACGGATACGCGCCATCAGGAGCGAAGGGGGAAGGACCTCACCTCGATCAGTCGATCAGCCATCCCTCAGGGAGGAAGAGTCGTTCGTAGGTTTTCAGAGCGTAGCGGTCGGTCATGCCGGCGATGTAATCGGCCACCCGTGTCGGGAGATCGCCGGGCGCCCGTCCGTACTCCGCAGGAATCTCGTCCGGATGCTCCAGGTAGTAGGAGAAGAGCTCGCGGACGACACGGATCGCTTTTTCGTGCTCGCGTTGCGCCTCGTCGCGGAGATAGACCCGAGCGAACATGAACTCCCGCAAGGTTTCGAGCGCCGCGTTCACCGGGTCCGACATCCGCACCTCGGGGCCGTTTCCGCTTTGCTCGACGATGTCGCCGACGAGCGTTTCGATGCGATCGCCGTGGGAGTGGCCAAGGACCGACGCCACGTCCTCCGGCACATCCTCTTCCGAAAGCACGCCTGCGCGAATCGCGTCGTCGATGTCGTGGTTGACGTAGGCGATCCGATCCGCGAGCCGCACAACCCAACCCTCGGGTGTCGACGGCTCCGGCATCGACCACGGGTGGTTCAGGATGCCATCTCGGACCTCCCAGGTGAGGTTCAAGCCGCCGCCGTCACGTTCGAGGAAATCGACGACCCGGAGCGACTGCTCGCTGTGTCGGAACGGACGGCCGAGGAACGGCGCGAGCGCTTCTTCTCCCAGGTGGCCGAACGGCGTGTGCCCGAGATCGTGGCCGAGCGCGACCGCTTCCGCGAGGTCCTCGTTCAACAGGAGGGCCCTTGCGATCGTGCGTGCGATCTGTGCGACCTCGAGAGTGTGGGTCAGGCGAACCCGGTAGTGGTCGCCTTCGGGAGCGATGAAAACCTGCGTCTTGTGCTTCAGGCGACGAAACGATTTCGAATGAACGATACGGTCGCGGTCGCGCTGGAAGGCGGTTCGAATCGCGTGTGGCTGTTCCTCGCGTTCCCGGCCTTTCGACTCCGCGGAGCGGGTGGCCCACTCGGAGAGGTACTCGCGCTCCCAGGACTCCTGGCGCTCCCGGATCTTCCCCACGCGATTCAGGGTAGCACGCGCCTCCGACAGCTCCGTTTCCGAACGATCCCTACCGACCGGTGAATCTGTAGAAGAGGTACGCGAACGTCTCACGAACATAACCGCTCAGTCGTGTCGCCTGGCTTTTCGCCGCCGAGTGCCAGGTCGCCGAGACGTAGCCCTCGATTCCGAGATCTCGCGCCATCCGCCGGATCCGCAGGTTGTGCCACGGGTCGGAGACGAGAAAGGCGCTGTCGAGTCCTTGATCGCCCATGATCGTCGCCGCTTGCTCGAGGCTTTCCTGTGTCGTGTTGCCGTGAGGCGAGTAGAGGATGTTCTCGTCGGGAACCCCGAGAGCGGAGAGGTAGCGTCCCCCCGCCTCGCTCTCGGTGAGCTCGTCCCCCGGCTGTCCCGCCCCGAGCACCATGAGCCGGTCGGCGAAGTCCTTCTGGTAGAGCAACGCGGCATGCTCCAACCGACCGCGGAAGACGGGTGACGGGATCCCTCCGTACTGTGCCGCCCCGAGGACGAGGATGATGTCCGCGCTGTCGATCCGCCGGGCTTCATCCGTGTGCGCGGCCCGCCAGACGGAAACCGCGCTCGCGGCGAGTACCGAGAAAAGCACGAGAACGACGGCCAGCAGCGTGACGAGAACGGGATGCCGCCGAACAAACCCCACAAATCGAGCCTAGCACCGCCCCTACTAGAAACCGCAGAGTGGCCGTGTGCGAACGACCAAGATCGGTTCGCGATCTGCCTTCTCGATTGCCCTATCCAGTTCACGTCGAGTTTGCGCAACAGCCCCGAGGAAGTAGACGTTTGAGCGAACCCCCAGCTCATCAGCGATTCCTTCGCAACCGGTCGGGCCAACAATGAGAGCTTTCCGAAGAATCGGTAGCAGCCTTTGTGTCTCGTCGTCCAGGTCGTTAGGGTCGTTCGCGGTTTCAAACACCGCGACCCATTCCGGCTCAGCGGTCCCAGCCGGCGATCGGATAACGGCGAGTTTCCCCGATTCGGTATTGGCAACGTAGACGGTTCCGGTCTCCGGATTCACCGCAATGGCCGTCGGTCCACCAAGAACTGAGATGTTGGTTATGACGTCGTTCGTCGCGGTGTCAATCACACCGATTCCGGAGTGCTCTGGATCGCTCTTGCCTTCGGACGGGGAGGACGCCTGGAGAGCGACGTAGGCTCGGCCGGATACGGGGTCTACGGCGATATCGCTCGGATATGGACCTAAATTGACTCGTCGTACCACCCGATTCGTTCCACCGTCGATAACCGTTACGAGGTTCGATCCACCACTGGCCGTGAAGACCGTGCCTGTTCGAGAATCCACCGCGAGCGCCGTCATTCCGCCCGGTGTCTTGACGGTATCGAGAACCTGAAGGGTATCCCCGTCGACGACGTCCACGATCCCGGAACTCCCGTGGCCCACGTAGACAGGATTCGCCGCGGCGTTCAGGTCAACCTGGCTGGTAGCCGCACCCCTAGATGCGATCAGGCCTTGCTCATCCAGAGTGGCCCCATCAAGTACGGTTACGGTCCGCCGCCCAGGACTTGCAACAAAGACGCGATCCCGAAGCTCATCAACGGCAACCTTGTAAGGGTCCCCGCGTATTGCCTTAGAAGCAACCACGCGATTGACGTCCCCGTCGACAACAATGAGGCGATCGGGATTCACGGTCGTGACATACACGAGGTTCGTAGCCGTGTTTACGGCAACATCCGTCGGGAAGCCTTCGAAGCGGATCGTCTTGGCGACGCGATTTCGGGCACCATCCACAACCGAAAGATCGGACGAGTTCCCATTCGCCACATAGACCATGTTGATCCTCGCGTTCACCGCCACGCCTCGAGGACCGCGTCCAACATCCACAAGAAGATCCGGACCCCCCGAAGGTTGAGGAGTTGGGCTCTCGTTCGCTTGCGGCTTTTCGATCACTTCATTGCTGCACGCACCGATCGCAAGAACGAGGGCACCAAGCAGGGATGCCGATGAAATCCCGCGTTTCGCTAGTCGCCGCACTCGTTTCACTGCAGCGAATGTACCGCCCGCAAGAAGCCCGGTCCCACGCCCCGCCTCATTCTTTCCACGAGGACCCGAGGACCACGATCCACATGCGATCCGCATAGCCAGGGAACTCTGCACGGTGACGCGCCAGTTCATGCTGAGCGTCCGCACCCGGCTGGAGTCTCCAGACAACTGCCCAATCACCGGGAGCAACGGCCGCGGGTGCCGCTTCATGGTTTACGACGGTCGACGAAGAGTTGAGCTCCACGAGTCTTGCAACCGCGACCGCTTCCTGCCTCGTCCCGAAGTGGCCCAGCAAGACGGCCAGGTCCACGTCAGTGGGACCGCTTTCATCATGCCCTGGTTGCGGAAGGGCGTTACGAGGTCCACGTTCGGCCTCCAACAGATCCGGGTCCAGGCCGGTTCGTGGATCAACAGCAACGGCTCCACAGCCGAGGTCCTCAAGCCCTTCGGCCCCTTCGGCAGCCAGGTGCCATTCGCCCGTCTCCGGATTCTCGACATTCCAGATCCGAACCCCGCTCCTGACATCGGCGAGGAACATCTCGCCAGGTAGGTCAGTGACCTTTGTAGCTGCGTCGTCGGCGAGGCGCCAGAGCTCGTACCGGACTGGCTCCTCTCCTGTCCTAAGCCCTTCGATTCGCACGAAGAGGATCGAGCCGTCCTCATCCACAATCGGCGTACGCACGAGCGACCAGCGGCTCGCGTCTGAACCGAAAGAAGTAAGCCGTGTCCACAATCCCAGAGTCCCGTCGTAGCTGTACAAGTTGTTCAGTAGGTCGTCGTGTCCCAGATCGCCTTCAACTTGTTCCTTGACGACGGCAAGAATCTCACCGGAGGCCGTTAAGACTGGAGAGAAGATGGCAGATGCACCTTCCGGGGCAGGGATTGTCTCTGGCGAGCTGGTCCCAGTGGAGAGGAGCCGGACAGATCGCATATCAAGGGCCCAGGCGAGCTCGCCGTTTGGGCCAAAGGCTGGATGAGTCACCTCGCCCGGCTCGGCGATCTGCGTCACCCCCTCAGGGCGGACGACCACAAGAGAATCTGCACCCTTGAGATCGTTCACGTATGCAGTTCCAACATCGCCCCGGTTCGCGAGATGGCGAAGCAGGCCGGGCCGGCTCCCCGCATGGGAGAAGATCTCGCGATCGCCTTGACGGTCGACGAGCGCGATCTTGTTCCCGACGAGGCCCGCCACACCACGGCCAGTCGCGACCTCTGAGTTCTCGTCTGCCGACTCACTCGGCGCGGGATCCCCGCACCCTTGACTCGAGGAAGAGTCGGGCCCGGCCACCGCGATCGCGGACCCGATCAGGATTGAAAGAAGCCCCGCCGCTGCCCAGATCCTTCGTTTCATCGAAGCCTCCTAGTATCCGGTCACGTACTGGAAGTGCATGGGGTCTGGATTCGAAAAGGTGATCCCCCACTTGAAGCGATGACCAGGATCCGCACCCCTCCACGTGTTGGGGATGTACTTCCCGTGGTTCTTGCCGTCGGCGCCGATGCCGTTCCACGTGCTCTGCCCTTGCGGATTCCTCGCGGTGTTCGTATCGATCGCTGCTCCGAACGAGTGAGTTGAGTACTTCGTCGTCCCGTCGATGTAGCGGCAGTAGTAGCCGGAGACGAGGTAGTCCACGGCACCGTCACGATGGGCCGATCCAATGTGGCCGCGGATGTTGTTTGCCACGTTGACTGCCAGATATGGGTGGTACTGCACATAGCCGCCGCTGTTCCTTCCGTAGGCGGATGGGAAGTAGGTCGAAGCGTCATCTGCGGAGCCGCTACAGGGTTGGCCGAACGTAGCCTTCAGGCCTTTGTATCCCTGCGGACGGGGTGGAATGCCGTTGCTCGAGTGGTCGTGGCTCCAGCCGGTCCAGTGCGATGCCATCGCCGGAACCGGAAAGGCAACGATCGTCACGATCAACGCCCCCACAATGAGTCGGCCGACCCCGCGCGTCTGAGCCCGGGATCCGCTCTCGTGAGCTCTTCCATTTGGCACGCCGCACCTCCTTCTTCCGCTTCGTTGCGGCGGAGGGAGGTGCGCCGTTTACCTCAGCGGCCGGAGTCTATGCCGAGAGATCACGCCTGTAATCGGCCAATCGGGGGATTCAGACGGGTGATTCCGGCCCACAGCCGACGCGGCTACTTCGAGGCTTGTTCCTGCTCGCCGATCACGACCTGGGCGGCCGCGAGCCTCGCGAGCGGCACCCGGTAGGGGGAGCAGGACACGTAATCCAGCCCGACGTCGTGGAAGAAGCGGACCGAGGCCGGGTCTCCACCGTGCTCACCGCAGATTCCGAGCTTCAGATCCTCTCGCGTCTTCCGGCCCCCCTGGCACGCGGTCTTCACGAGGTCGCCGACGCCGCGATCATCGATCGTCTCGAACGGGTTCTGCTTCAGGATCTTCTGGTCCAGGTACCGCGCCATGAACTTCCCCTCGACGTCGTCGCGCGAGAACCCGAACGCCGTCTGGGTGAGGTCGTTCGTGCCGAACGAGAAGAATTCGGCTTCCTCGGCGATCTCGTCGGCGACGATCGCCGCCCGCGGGAGCTCGATCATCGTCCCGACCGTGTAGGCGAGCTCGACGCCGCGGCGCTCGAGCACTTCCTCGGCGACCTCGCGGATGTCTCGGGCGACGGTCTGGAGCTCCTCCCGCGAGGCGACGAGCGGCACCATGATCTCCACCTGCGGATCGCCGTCCTTCTCCTTGCGGTTGCATGCAGCCTCGAGGATCGCGCGGATCTGCGTCTTGTAGATGTCGGGATAGAGGATCCCGAGCCTGCACCCGCGGAGCCCGAGCATCGGGTTGTTCTCCTCGAGCGCGACGACCTCGCGGAGCACCTTCTCGGCGCCGCGCTTGCCGCCGAACTCCCTCAGAACCTCACGGGAGGCCGCCTTGTTCGGCGTCACCATCGCGAGCTCGATTTCCTTCGACGAGGGAAGGAACTCATGCAGCGGAGGGTCGAGCAGCCGGATCGTGACGGGAAGCCCGTCCATCGCCTTGAAGATGGCCTCGAAGTCCTTCCGCTGCGCGGTCAACAGCTTCGAAAGCCCGTCGAAGTACGGCTTCACCTCCGGCGACTTGAGCGCCGCCTTCGCCTGCTTGACCCGCTCCTGCGCGGCCTTCTTCTGCTTCCCGGTGGCCGCCGCGAGCTCGCGGTCGGCTTCCTCGAGCTCGGCCTGCGCCTGACGCGCGGCGGGGGCCGAGAGGATCACCTGCCGGAACGTCGGAAGCCGAGGATCGCCCGGCGAGCCGAACATGTGCTCCGTCCTGCAGAGCCCGATCCCTTCGGCGCCGAACTTCCGTCCCTGCGCGGCCGACGGCCCGTCGTCGGCGTTCGCCCGCACCTTCAATTGCCTCAAATCGTCCGCCCACCCGAGGAGCGTCTCGAACTCATCGGAGAGCTTGGGCTCGACGAGCGACACCGAACCGCGAACGATCCGGCCAGTCGAGCCGTCGATCGAGATGACCTCGCCTTCCTTCACACTTGTGCCGTTCACGCTGAATTCGCGGAGCTTCACATCCACGTCGATCGCTTCCACACCGCACACGGCCGGCTTTCCCATCCCGCGCGCGACCACGGCCGCGTGCGAGGTCTTGCCGCCGTGCGAGGTGAGGATCCCCTGCGCCGCGATCATGCCGTGCAGGTCGTCGGGGTTCGTCTCGCGCCGAACGAGGATCACCGCCTCGCCGCGCGACGCCCAGGCCTCCGCAGTGTCGGCGTCGAAGACGGCCTTCCCGACGGCCGCGCCCGGCGAAGCGTTCAGGCCCTTCGCGAGAACGCTCACCGACTCGCGCGGGTTGAACTGGGGATGCAGGAGCTGGTCGAGCTGCTCCGGCTCGACGCGCAGGAGCGCGTCGTCCTTCGAGATGAGCCCCTCGTTCGCCATGTCCACGGCCATCTTCACGGCCGCCGCCCCCGTGCGTTTGCCCACCCGCGTCTGGAGCATCCAGAGCTTGCCCTTCTCGATCGTGAACTCGATGTCGCACATGTCGCGGTAGTGGCGCTCGAGCTTCGCCATCGTCGAGAGGAGCTCTCGGTACGCCTGGTGGTTGAGCTTCTCGAGGTCGGTCAGCGGAAGCGTGCGCCGGATCCCCGCGACCACGTCCTCACCCTGCGCGTTCTGGAGGTAGTCGCCGTAGTTCCCCTTCTCCCCCGTCGACGGATCGCGGGTGAACGCGACGCCGGTGCCGGAGTCCTCTCCGAGGTTGCCGAAGACCATCGCCTGGACGTTGACGGCGGTGCCCAGGTCATCGGGGATCCGGTACTGCTTGCGGTACGTCTGCGCGCGCGGGTTCTTCCACGAGTGGAACACGGCCTCGATCGCCATCGCGAGCTGCTTCACCGGGTCGTTCGGGAACATCCGGCCGGTCTGCCGGCGCACGATCCGTTTGAATCGCTCGACGAGGTTCTGCACGTCGATGACGTCGAGGTCGGTGTCCTTCGCGTTCGGGCCCTTCTTCTCTTTCGCCTTTTCGAGCTCTTCCTCGAACAGCTCAGGCGAGACGCCCATGACGATGCGGCCGAACATCTGGATGAAGCGGCGGTAGGAGTCGAAGGCAAAGCGGTCGCTCCTCGCCTGCGCGGCGAGGCCGAGCACCGAGCGGTCGTTCAGGCCGAGGTTGAGGACCGTGTCCATCATCCCCGGCATCGAGTACTTGGCGCCGGAGCGCACGGAGACGAGC
>JBOGWA010000125.1:0-36984 GCA_050693155.1 Actinomycetota bacterium
ACGAGGCCAGAGCGGCACAGACCGCGCTCAGAAAGGCCGTCGCAAGGCTCCGATCCGCCTGAACGCTTGTGGTTCCGTCCTTCGCGCGCCCCTACGGCGTGCAGGTCTTTTGACCCTTGGGTGGCGCGCAGCCGAACTCCAGTGCCGAGGCGGCGTCCGCTGAGTCGTAAAGTATCCGGCCCACGAATGTCGACGGTACGATGGGGCTCACTTGCACCATGAGGAGGTTCGACACAGTGAAAGGAGCAAGAGTGCCGATTGTGGCCTCAACGGTTGCTTGTCCCGCAGGGAGGTCGGCGAGTCCGGCCGCGTCCGGCGTCGGATAGTCTGCCGACATCGCCGAGTTGCAGAGAAGCGAGTTGATGTCGCCCCAGACACGGAGCTCCACCTGGCCCCCATTGCTGATGACATTGATCGTCATCTTCATGTCGCCGGCGATCTGACCCGAGAGATCTCCGACCCAGACCGGGAAGAAATTGTTGCCGGCGCACTCGGTGTTTGGGCCGACGCCATATTGCGTTATCTGCTGCGACTTCGCCTCGCCTCCTGAGGGTTCTGTGGAGTCCATGGGCATGTACTCAGCCGTCACGGGGTTGTTGTCCACCTCGCCGAGCGGCGAGGCGCCGTGCATGTAGAGCGTGGTTGGAACGAGCTTCGGCTTCTTCTTTTTCTTCGCGGCTTCTGCCGACGCTCCGAAGAGGCCCACGATCAGCAAGCCGGCGACTGCGATGGCGACGATCCTTCTCACGATTCCTCCTGTCTTCCTCACCTATGAGGAAAGCCGCGGGCAACGTGGCGGGCAAGTCTCGCTTCAGTGATTCGCCGCGATGGTCCGCCTTCCTCCCTACCTTGAGATCCGGGCGAAAGAGTCTAGTCGAGCCCCGGTGCGTCCACGGCATCGCGAAGGGTCGCGATGTAGCGCTCGAGGCCGGCCGGTCCCGAGTCGTCGGCTACCTGAATCGCGCGGGTTCCCACGACGATGCCGTCGGCGATGGCTGCCGCCTCTGCTGCTTGCGCCGGCGTGGAGATCCCAAACCCGGCGAGGAGCGGGAGGTCGGTCACCGACCGAGCCCTGGTGACGAGGTCGGGAAGCCGATCGGATGCTTGGTCTCGCGGCCCGGTGGTCCCGGTGAGGGCGATCAGGTAGAGCCAGCCGTCGGTGCGCTCGGCGGCCAGGCCGATTCGCTTCGTGGGCGTCGTGGGCGCCACGAGCTGGACCCTCGGGAGATCGGGCCGCGCCTCGATGGGCAGATCCGCCACGATCAGGCTCGTCGCTCCGGCCGCCAACGAGTCCTCGTGGAAGCGCTCGTATCCGTAGGCCTCGAGCAGCGAGGCATACGTCATCGGGACCAGAGGAACCTCGACCCGAGTGCGGACCTCCTCGAGACAGGCGAGGCACTCCTTCGTCCGCATCCCGTCGGCCAGGGCACGCTCCGCCGCCTGCCGGATGACCGGACCGTCCGCGAGCGGGTCCGAGAACGGGAAGCCGATCTCGAGCAAATCGGCTCCGCCCGCGACCGCCGCCTCGGCCAGGTCGGGGGTCTCCTTCCCGGCCATCAGGTAGACAGACAGCTGTTTCACCTTTCCGACCGGGGTGGTGGCTCGCTCTGCGCCACGTCGGGTGTTGACTCTGGGCGCGCCACAACCCCGGACCCTCCCAAGTTCAGGACCACCCCGAGGTCCTTGTCACCGCGACCCGAAAGGCCGATCAGGACGAGCTCCTCCTCCATCTCCAGAGCTCGTGCGATCGCGTGCGCAGGCTCGAGCGCCGGAAGGATTCCTTCCCGCTCGGCGAGGAGGTGGAAGGCGGCGAGCGCTTCCTCGTCGGTCGCCGTCACGTACTCGACCCTGCCGCTGTCTCGTAGGTACGCGTGCTCGGGGCCGACCCCTGGATAGTCGAGCCCGGCAGAGACCGAGTGGGTGTCCAGGATCTGCCCGTCTTCATCCGCGAGGACCTTCGACCGCGATCCGTGGAGCACCGTCGCCCGGCCGTCGGCAAGGCTTGCCGCCCCCGCCGCCTCGACGCCGATCAGGCGGACTCCTGAGTCCTCCAGGAAGCCGGCGAACAAGCCGATCGCGTTCGAACCGCCGCCGACGCAGGCCACGACCGCGTCCGGGAGCCGGCCCTCCGCTTCCTGGAACTGCTCTCTGGCCTCGTTTCCGATCACGGCCTGGAGGTCCCGGACGATCTCGGGGTAGGGCTGCGGCCCGACGCAGGAGCCGAGCAGGTAGTGGGTGGTCTCGACGTTGGTGATCCAGTCGCGGATTGCCTCGGAGATGGCCTCCTTCAGCGTCCGGGTACCGAACTCCACCGGGCGGACCTCCGCTCCGAGCAGTCGCATCCGCTCGACGTTCGGGCGCTGCCGAACCATGTCCTCGGAGCCCATGTAGACGACGCAGTCGAGGCCGAAGCGAGCGCACACGGTCGCGGTCGCGACCCCGTGCTGCCCTGCGCCGGTTTCCGCGACGATGCGGGTCTTCCCCAGTCGCCGGGCGAGGAGCGCCTGCCCGAGTGCGTTGTTGATCTTGTGCGCCCCCGTGTGGCAGAGGTCCTCTCGCTTGAGGTAGATGCGCCTGCCCGGCGCCAGACGCTCGGCGAGGTAGATGGGGGTCGGCCGGCCCGCGTACGTGCGCCGCAGGCGGTCGAGCTCCTCGAGGAAGCTGGGATTCGCGCGCGCCAATCGCCACCCGCGTTCGAGCTCGTCGAGGGCGGGGACGAGCGTCTCGGGAACATATCGGCCGCCGTACGGCCCGTAGGTACCCACCATCGCCTCGCTCACGCCGCCCCCCGGACCGCGGAGACGAACTCCCGTACCTTGCCATGGTCCTTGAACCCGGGGGAGGATTCCACGCCGCGGCTGACGTCGACGCACCAGGGCCGAACCGTTTGGACGGCCTCGGCCACGTTCGACGGGGTGAGCCCGCCCGAGAGCACGATCCGCTCGCCGCGCGCGATCTCGGCCGCGCGGACCCAGTGACCGTCGTCCTCGGATTCCCAGGGAAGATCGAGGATCTTCGCGACGGTTGCCTGGTTCTGGAGCAGCAGTCCGTCTCTTGATCGGTGGCCGTTCTCCTTCTGGTAGAGCTGGACGAAGTCCGAAGACACCTCCCGCACGGCCCCGACGAAGACGGAGACGGAACGCAGGGTCTCGGGAACGTCCAGTGGCGCCGAGACCCGTCTGGGGCTCTCGGCCAGGATGAATCCGGCGAAGTCGGCTCCGGCCTCCGCGACCCCGGCAACGTCATGCTCCCGCGTCAGACCGCAGATCTTCACGAGCGGGCGCCCGGCGAGCTCGGCGAGTCGGACGGCGGGGTCGGGAGCCCGCATGAGGGCCGAGCCGACGAGGATCGCTTCGGCGCCGGCGAGCTCGGCCTCGACTCCCTGGGATCGGTGCTCGATCCCGCTCTCGGCGATCACCACGCGATCGCGGGGCGCCTCCGCTACGAGCGCTAGTTGGGCTTCGCGGTTGATCTGGAAGGTCGAGAGGTCGCGGGCGTTGATCCCGATCGGGTCTGCGCCGAGCGCGACCGCGCGATCGAGCTCGCCCGCATCGTGCGCCTCCACGAGCGCGTCCATCCCGAGCTGCCGAGCGTGCTCTTGCAGCCCCCGTGCGAGATCGTCGTCGAGATCGCGCAGGATTAGTAGAGCTGCGTCGGCGCCCGCGCGTCGCAGGGCGACGAGATCCTCCTCGGTTCGGAAGAACCCCTTCGCGAGCAGCGGGCGTCTCGTCGCGCCCCTGGCGGCGCGGAGGTCGTCGAGCGATCCACCGAAGGCCTCATCGACGATGATCGAGATGGCCGCGGCGCCAGCGCGATCGAACGACGATGCAAGCAGCGCCGGGTCCGCGTCCGACCGCAGATCACCCGCCGAGGGCGAGCGGCGCTTGACCTCCGCGACCGCGGATAGGTCCCGTCCGGCCAGGGCGTCTCGAAACCGGCTCACGTGGCCTCCCCGTGCGAAAACGCGACGAGCGCGTCGAGGCGGTCGGCGGCCCTCCCCGAGTCCACCGCCTGGCTCGCCCGCGCGAGGCCTTCCCCGAGCGTCTCGGCGCTCCCGGCAACTCGCAGCGCGGCGGCCGCGTTCAGCAGCACGGCGTCACGTCTCGGCCCCCGCTCACCGCCGAGGACGGCCCGAATGGCTGCGGCGTTCTCCTCAGGCGTGCCGCCCCTGAGGTGCTCCGGATCGCACGGAGAGATTCCCAGCGACGCAGGATCTAGGGCCAGTTCGTCGATCGTGCCGTTCGTCACCTCGTAGACGAGGTTCTCGCCCGCAGGGGAGAGCTCGTCGATCCCGCCGGCGCCGTGGACGACGAGCGCATGTCGCGTCCCGAGCAGGGAGAGGACCTTGGCGATTGTCGGGGCGAGGTCCTTGGCGAACACTCCGATCACCTGACCGGTGGCGCCCGCCGGGTTGGTGAGAGGGCCAAGGATGTTGAACACGGTCCGAGTCCCGAGCTCCTTTCGTACCGGCATCGCGTGGCGCATCGCCGGGTGGTGGGCCGGAGCGAACAGGAATCCGAACCCGAGGGAGTCGATCGACTCGGCGATCCGCTCGGGCGGAAGCTCGATGTTGAACCCGAGCGCCGACAGCACGTCGGCAGACCCGGAGTCGGACGAGACGGCGCGGTTTCCGTGTTTCGCGACGGCGGCGCCGGCCGCTGCGGCGACGAGCGCCGCGGCGGTGGAGAGGTTGAGGGTGCGCGCGCCGTCGCCGCCCGTTCCCGCCGTGTCGATGAGGTCCGTCCGTTTCGGCCGTACGGGCAGGACGTGCGATCGCATGGACTCGGCGAACCCGGCTATCTCGTCGGCCGTCTCGCCCTTCGCCCGCAACGCGACGAGGAAGCCGCCGATCTGGGCCGGCGTCGCGTCACCCCCCATAATCTCGTCCATGACCTGCCGCGACTCGCCCCTCGATAAGCCTTCGCCGTCGAGCAGCATTCGGATCGCGTCCTGAATCACCGGGCACCTCCGTTTTCCAGGAAATTCCTGACGATGGCGGGGCCGAGTGGGGTGAGCACCGACTCCGGATGGAACTGGATTCCGTCGATCGGCAGCTCGCGGTGGCGCACGGCCATGACTTCCCCCTCCTCGGAGGTCGCAGAGATCTCGAGCATCCTCGGGACCTCGACTGCCGCGAGCGAGTGGTACCGACCACCCTCGAGCGGGCTCGCCACCCCCTCGAAGAGCCCGCGGCCGTCATGCTCGATGCGACTCGCCTTGCCGTGCACGAGCGCCCGCGCGTGATCGATTCGCCCGCCGAAGGCCTGGACGATCGCCTGATGGCCGAGGCACACGCCGAGCGTTGGTGTTCGCCGGGCAAGGCGCCGAATGATGTCCAGCGCGTTGCCAGCGTCGCCGGGACGGCCCGGACCGGGGGAGACCACGAGGTGGGTGGGCTCCATGTCCTCGGCGCGGCCGGCGTCGATCCGGTCGTTTCGAACGACCTCGACCTCGGACCCGAGGGTCTGGAGCAGGTGCGCCAGGTTGTAGGTGAACGAGTCGTAGTTGTCGATGAGGAGAATCATCGGCGTCCCTCTGCGTCGTCGATGGCCGCCTCGAGGGCGGCGAGCTTCGCCAGGCATTCCTCGTGCTCGGCCGTGGGGTCGGAGTCGGCCACGATCCCTGCTCCCGCCTGTAGCCGGGCGAGCCCGTCGGAAAGCACGATCATCCGGATGGCGATACAGGTGTCCAGATCGCCGCCCGGAAGGGCGTACCCGACCGCTCCGGCGTAGGGACCGCGCCGGTATCCCTCGAGCTCCGAGATGATCTGCATGGCCCGAACCTTCGGTGCGCCCGAGACCGTGCCGGCGGGGAAGCATGCGAGGAGCACGTCGAGCGGCCGGACGTCGCTCCGAACCTGGCCGGCGACCTCGGAGACGAGGTGGGTCACGTGCGAATACCGCTCTGGCTGGAGAAACCGCTCGACCTTCACCGACCCCGGCAGGCACACGCGGGAGAGGTCGTTCCGGCCGAGATCCACGAGCATGACGTGCTCCGCCCGGTCCTTCTCGGAGGCCAGGAGCCGCTCGAGATCGCCCTTGTCCACGCCGGCCGTCCCGGCGATGGGGTTCACGCTGGCGCGGCGCCCTTCCAGCTTCACCAGCGTCTCGGGCGACGAACCGATGAGGGAGAGGCCGTCCAGCTCCAGCAGGAAGAGGTACGGGGAGGGGTTGATCCGCCGGAGGCTCCGGTAGAGCTCGACGGCGGAGCGCTCCGTCCGCCGCTCCGCCCGCTGTGAAACCACGATCTGATAGGCGTCTCCCTCCCGGATGTGCTCCTTTGCGCGACGGACGGACTCCTCGTACGCCTCCCGTGAGGGAAAGCGCTGAACGGCGCCGGGCCCCGAGCCATCTGACCGGGGGGATTGCGTGCCGCGTTGGTCGCGCCGCTCATAGCCTGGGTTCGCAACCCCCCCGGACCCCCCCGGTCCAGCAAGAAGGCCGGCGATCTCGTCGCGGTTCCCCGCGAGCACCTCCGCCACGCCGGTCACGTGGTCGAACCGGAGCAGGCTGTCGGCGGCCACAAATCGGCTTTCGGGGAGATCGGGTCCGTTGATGGGCAGCGGAATGGGCTCCAACTTCGCCATGTAGTCGTAGCCGAGGTAGCCCACGACGGGAGATCCGAGTGCGAGCCGGCTCTCGGCCTCCTCGAACGAGACGACCTCGGAGCCCCACCCGACGAGGCTGTGCCGACCGAGCCTGCCCTTTTCGACCGACTCGAGAAGGAAGCTCGGCCCCCTTTCGCGCAGGCGGAGATACGCCCCGAGTGGGGTGATGAGGTCGGTTTGGATCTCAGCTGTTTTCATCGCATATGGGGCAAATGAAAAACCTCCCCAAATGAAAAACCTCCCGATGAGGGAGGTCTCGGGTGGAGCGGTTGGTTGGCTCGGTCAGGTCGTGACGAAGTCCCGCCCCACCCAGTGACGCCACGCCCAGGTGCGTACGAGACTCAACATGGTCGACAGAGGATACGGCGACGTTACCGGAGCGTCAACCCCCGATTTCTTGGCCCCAATTCCGCGGGTTATAGTCCGAGAAGTCCGAAAAGGGAGGTGCGAATGCCGAACGGAATCTTCGAGAAGGCGAAGGAGGCGGTCACGACGACCGTGAAGAGCGCCGGTGACATTGTGAACACCGTGCGTCAGACGGTAACCGACCTCATCGTCAATACGCTGAAAGGCGTCGGCGAGGTCGCCGGGGCGGCCCTCGGGGTGATCACCGACGCCGTTCGGGGAGCTCTTCGGGGCGCGAAGGAGGCTGGAGCCGAGATCACCGACACGACGCGCGCCGTCGTTGCCGGGGTTGTCGGCGCCGTCGCCGAGGTCGGTGGAGACATCGTGAGCGGCGCGCGGACCGCGGTGAAGATCGCGATTCGTGAGGCGCAGGAGCTCGGTTCCGACGTCGTGGGGTCGGCCGTGGCGGCCGTCGAGGGCGCCGTCGAAGGCGCCGGGAAGCTCGGCCGGAGCGTCCAGGAGGTGGCGAAGGGGACCGTCGAGCAGGCGATCGAGACCGCGGGAGAGATCTCGAAGGACACCGCGGACGCGGTCCGGAAAGGGCTGTCCAGCGCGGCTTCGATTCCAAAGGACGTCCTGGACTCCGCGCTCGGAAGAAAAGAAGACTAACTACACGAGGCGGCCGGAGAACAACAGCCCGACCGGAAAAACGAACAGGATCGCGACGAACGCTACCAGGCGGGGCGTCTTGTCGACGATCCAATCGTCGAGGGCGATCACCGTTCGGGTCAGAGGACGATAGGCGAGCGCCAAGAGCAGGATCGTGATCGCCGCAACGCCGATCGCTTCGGCAAGCACCACCTGAACCCCGACCGGGTTCCCCAGGATCATCGCTGCCACGAGCGTGTCGGCGAGGGTCGAGATATTCGCCCCTGCGATGTAGGGAAGCGCCTGCCTGCGGTTGATGTAGCCCTTGCTCGCGAGCGGCACCAGAACCGTGAGCGCGACGGCGACCGAGAGCGTGAGGAACGCCGCGAGCATCCCGAGCAGGAACATCGGCCACGGCTGTTTCAGCCAATGAGCACGACGGCCCACCTGCCGCTCACCGTCGAGCGACGGCAGGACCAGATCCAGAAGCTTGAATGATCCGAGGATGACGGCAAGCCCGGCCGGAAACAGCAGTGGGGCGGGCAGCCAGCGGTCGGCGAAATTCACGATCGGCCCCCAGACGGCATCGATGGCGCTGATAAGCTCGCCCGACGCCGTCCACCGAATGCCGTCGAGGGCGCCCGTCTTGAGCAGGCCGTACGCCAGGAACATCCCCGGGACGTACACGATCGCCGTCATCGCGAGCGCCAGAACGCCCATTCCGATGCTCTCCCGGCGGTTCTCGCTCCGCATCGCGTACAGGAAGCCGACAAGAAGGACGATGAACGACGCACCGAGGCGTGACCCGGTCAGCATCGTGAACGTCTGGGCCCGGCTGAGTGCGCCCGCCGCGAACAACGCGAGCGATGCGGCGGCGACCGGAGATCCCGAGAGAACGAGGTAGGCGCCCAGCCAGCCGAGCCCCATCGTGCTCACCATGTTGTCGACCGGGAACGATCCCTCGATCCGCGGAGCCAGGAGCTGCGCTCCGCGCTTCATGAGCTGGATCGCGAGGATGAACAGGAAGATCGCCGTGAGGAAGTGCCATGCCTTCGTGACGATGACGCGGAGTGATGCCGGCTCGGACGCGCGGTCTAGGAGCGGCTCCTCGCGGACCGACGTTTCGGTGACGGCGGTCCCGGACCTCTGTTGGGTGAGGTCGCTCGCGTGCTGGTCGATCGGGTCGTTAGCCATGGCGCTGTGCAGCCGCGGAGGCTGCAAACCCGGCTACGATATCGGTGCCTGGGGCCGCGAACAACAGCAACGGCCGCCCCGGTCCCCTCATGACGACGAATATGCGTCCCTACGATCCGAAGACGCTTGAACCAAGATGGATGTCCGTTTGGGACCGAGAGAACCTGTACGCGGCCGGAGGCGACGAGGATCCGCGTCCGAAGTTCTACGCACTCGACATGTTCCCCTATCCGTCGGGTGACCTTCACATGGGCCACGCGGAAGCCTTTGCCGTCGGGGACGCGCTCGCCCGGTTCAAGTGGATGCAGGGGTACAACGTCCTGCACCCGATCGGCTGGGACGCGTTCGGGCTTCCCGCGGAGAACGCCGCGATCCAGCGAGGCATCCATCCGAAGGAATGGACGTATCACAACATCGACCTCCAGCGCTCGTCGTTCAAGCGCTACGGGGTCTCCTTCGACTGGTCGAGACAGTTCAATACCTGCGATCCCGAGTACTACCGCTGGACACAGTGGCTCTTCTTAAAGCTCCACGAGCGGGGCCTTGCCTATCGCAAGCTCGCTCCGACGAACTGGTGTCCGAACGATCAGACGGTGCTTGCAAACGAGCAGGTCGTAAACGGTCTGTGCGAACGGTGCGACACCCCCGTGGTACGGAAGGACCTCACGCAGTGGTTCTTCAAGATCACGGATTACGCGCAGGCGCTACTCGACGACATGGAGGAGCTCACCGGGTGGTCCGACCGGGTCCTCACGATGCAGCGCAACTGGATCGGCCGCTCGGAAGGCGCCGAGGTCGAGTTCGAGATCGCGGAAACCGGGGAGAAGGTCACGGTCTTCACGACCCGGCCGGACACGCTCTGGGGGGTCACCTTCTTCGTCTTCGCCCCCGAGCACCCACTCCTGCCGACGCTTGCGGAGGCGGGGAGCGAGCAGGAAGCGGTCGGGCGGCTGCTCGACCAGCTTCAGGCAATGCCGCTCACCAGCCGCGAGCAGGCGGAGTCACGTGAGGGGATCCGGCTCGGTGTGCACGCCGTGAACCCGGTGAACGGTGAGAAGGTTCCGTGCTTCGTGGCGCCCTACGTGCTGATGGAGTACGGCACCGGCGCCGTCATGGGCGTGCCGGCGCACGACCAACGGGACTTCGAGTTCGCCCGGCGCCAGGGTCTCGACGTCCGGGTGGTCATCCAGCCCGAGGGAGAGCGCCTCGACGGCGCGACGATGCCCGAGGCGCGCCCGGAGGCGGGCCGAATGGTGGACTCCGGGCCGTTCGACGGTACCACGGTTCCCGAGGGGATCCCCAAGGTCATCCAGTGGTTGGAGGAGCAAGGGAAAGGCCGGCCCGCGATCACGTACCGCCTGCGGGACTGGCTCATCAGCCGGCAGCGCTACTGGGGCTGCCCGATCCCCATCATCCACTGTCCAAAGGACGGCGAGGTGCCGGTTCGGGAGGAAGACCTCCCGGTCCTGCTGCCCGACGACGTCGATTTCTCACCCACGGGTGAGAGCCCACTCGCGCAACACGAGGGCTTCCTCAACGTCGTCTGTCCGCGGTGCGGCGCCGCCGCTCGCCGCGAGACCGACACGATGGATACCTTCGTCGACTCGTCTTGGTACTTCTTCCGGTACTGCTCCCCGGACGACGGCGATCGTCCGTTCGATCCGGAGAACGTCTCGCGGTGGATGCCTGTCGATCACTACACCGGAGGAATCGAGCACGCGATCCTGCACTTGATGTACTCACGATTCTTCACGAAGGTTCTCCACGAACTGGGTCTCGTCCCCTTCCGCGAACCGTTCCCGGCGCTGCTGAACCAGGGAATGGTCGTCATGCAGGGCGCGAAGATGAGCAAGAGCCGCGGAAACCTCGTGGAGCCGGCGCCGCTCATCGAGCAGTGGGGGGCCGACACCGTTCGCCTCACAATGCTGTTCGCCGGGCCCGTCGAGGATGACCTCGACTGGGCGACCGTCTCTCTCGCGGGCGTGCACGCGTGGCTCGGCCGCGTCTGGCGCGCGGTGCACGACACCGCCGAGCAAGCTGGCGCCGACCCCGAGGAGCTCCGGCGTTTCACACACCGGACGATCAAGCGTGTTACCGATCTGTTCGATCGGCGCCGCTTCAACGTCGCCGTCGCCCGCCTGATGGAGCTCACGAACGAGATCCGCTCGACGCTCGATGCCGGTCAACCGGCCGGTGAGGCCGCGCGCGCGCTCGTCCTGATGCTCGCGCCCTTGGCCCCCTTCATCACCGAGGAGCTCTGGCGAAAGGGGCTCGGCGGCGAGGAGAGCGTGCACGCGCAGCGGTGGCCGGCGTTCGACGAGACGCTTGCTCGCGAGGAGGAGACGACGCTCGTCGTTCAGGTGGACGGTCGGGTTCGTGACACGATCACGGTTCCGGTCGCCGCATCCGAGGAGGAGTGTGTTGCCCTCGCCCGTCGGTCGGAGAACGCGAAGCGCGCGATCGGGAAGCGCGAGGTGGCACGCGTGATCGCCCGCCCCCCGCGGCTCGTGAACTTCGTCACCGGCTAGGCCGGTCTTCGTCGTAGATCAGGCGTTCCCGCGGTTCTCTCGGGCGCGAAACCGGTTGAGCTCCGCGCGAAAACGGCTCCGCGGAAGGCGTCGGAGGAGGGGCAACCCGAGAACGAGGCCTGCCGGTCCCAGGGCTTGCCGAGACCACTTGTGAAAGGAGAACCGGTCAACGTGCTCGACGATGCGTCCTTCGGCGAAACGGAAGGTCGCTCGGATGTCGTTCACGACGGGGCGCCCGGTCGCGGTGAACGTGTAGCGCGCGATCCAACGCGCGCTTCCCCGCTCGGCGTCGGCCGTATGTTCGGCGAGCTCGACCTGGAGATCACCCGCGCGAGACGTGAGCATGCGCCACATCGCGCCCGCCTCCTCGCCGCTCAGCTCCCCAAACGCCGGGTCTTCGAATCGCGCATCGGCCGCATACGACGCGGCCATGGTTGCTCCGTCGCCCCGGTCGAGCGCCTCGTAGAAGCGCGCGATCAATGCTCGATTCGCTTCCGCCTGGTCAGTCATTGCGGCTCCCTGTTCGGAGGGCAACCATCACGCCGTCCCGGATCGGCAGGATCGTTGCGTGGTAGCGGTCGTCGGCCACGATGGCTTGGTTGTGGGCACGGATCGCGTCGGTCCACCCGGGAGCAACGTCCTCGGCGACGTTTTCCTCGGCGACGCGGCCGGACCACAGGACGTTGTCGCACAGATACAGCCCGCCGGCGCGGACCCGATCGCGGGCCTTTTCCCAGGCGGTCGGGTAGTCCCCCTTGTCGATGTCGCAGAAGACGACGTCGAAGTCGCCTTCGACCTCCTCGATGATGTCTAACGCGTTGCCGACGTGGGAGCGGACCCGATCGCCGAGGCCCGCACGGCCGAGATACGCCACGGCCTTGTCCTGATTGCCGGCATCGCCCTCGGTCATGTGGACCTCTCCCTCGGGCCCGACCGCCCGTGCGAACCAATACGCCGAGTACCCGTAGCCGGAGCCCATCTCGAAGACGCGCCGGGCGCCAATGGCGCGCGCGAGCAGCTCCATGGTGAGGCCGACATGAGCCTCCACGATTGGAAAGCCCCGCTCTTCAGCTTCCGCCTCCATCTCCCTTCGGACGTCGTCCGGTTCGGGGACGAGGAGGTCGCGCAGATACTCCTCGATCTTCGGGTTCACGATCTCGATCGTCATGGCGCAGTGAGCATGTCAGTGCCCCACGATAGGTTGCAACCCGGGCATGGATGGGGGATTCAGGGAATGGATTGCCGGCCTCGGCCGGCGGGAGATGATGCTGTTAGTTGTTCTCGGAGCCGGGATTCTGGCCGGCGCGGGACTCTGGTTCGTGCGCTCGCTTCCCAAGCCGATCACGGTGGAGCGAGTGGGAGCCGGGTCGCAGTCGCCGGTTCCGGGCCCGAGTGTTTCACCTCGAGCTTCTCCGATAATCGTCCACGTTGCGGGCTGGGTGCATCGACCCGGTGTGTACCGACTACACCTCGGCGATCGAGTGATCGACGCGATCGATCGTGCCGGCGGTCCTCGTGTCGGCGCGGATCTGGACCTGTTGAACCTGGCAGCGCTGCTCGTCGACGCCCAGCAGGTCTACGTGCCGCGCCGAGGGGAGTCGTCGAGCTCTTCAGAGAGCGGGTCAGGACCAGGGGTCACGCGGAAGATCAACATCAACGTGGCGACTGCGGAAGAGCTGGAGTCACTGCCCGGAATTGGGGAGGTGCTCGCGCAGAGGATCATCGACTACCGGGAGGAAAACGGACCGTTCGCTTCGGTGGATGAGCTCGTCAACGTGAGCGGGATCGGGGAGGCGACCCTCGAAGAGATCCGCGACCTCGTGACGGTGTGAAGCGGGTCTGGATCCTGCCGCTCGCGGCGGCGTGTTTCGGCGGCGGGATCATGCTGGGGGATCGGATGGAGCCGCCGGCCGGAGTCGTGGCCGTGGCCGCAGGCGTTGTCCTCCTGCTCGTTGGCGCCGTAGCTCTGGGCTCCGAGCAGGGCCGCGATGAGTCGGGCCGGGAGCCGACCGGTAAGCAGCAGCGATCGGAGCCGGATGCGAGGGCGAGGATCCTGTCTGCGGCGGGGATCGGCGGCGAGCCCCAGGCGGACGCGGACCAGAGGGACTCACACGGTCGGGCGTGGCTTCGCGTCGCCGCGGTCGTTGTGGGATTCGCGCTCCTCGGCGGAGGGTGGGCGGCGGTCCGTCAGGCCTCGCGACGGTTACCTCCGGAGCTCGAAGGCCAAGCGGTGGCATTCAGCGGGACGGCAGCATCCGATCTTCGACTCTTCGACCGCGGTTGGGGGATCGAGGTCTCGGTCGATCGGCTCCGGCTCGTCGATCGAGAGCTGACGCTGGGGCTTCGAGTATGGGTTGGGGGCTGGGATGCGCTCGAGGGTGTCGAGGCCGGTCAACCCGTTGCCGGGCGGGGACTCCTTGAGGCGATCGACCGGTCGGAAGGCTTCGGTCTTTACCTCTGGCGCCGGGGCGTCGCGGCGAGCATCGATGCGCTCGAGTTCTCGCCCGTCGGCCCGGCCACGAATCCGGCTCTCCGAGCGGCGAATGCGGTGCGGCGAGAGTTGCGAAGGGGGGCCGAGCGCGCGCTTCCGTCGCGCGAGGCAGGCCTACTGCTCGGGCTCTCGATCGGCGACCTCTCGACGTTCGATCCCGAGGTCGAGGAGGACTTCCGGGCAACCGGGCTCGCCCACCTCGTTGCGGTGTCGGGCGCGAACGTCGTCATGTTCCTCGCCCCGGTTCTCGGCCTCGCGATGCTCCTTCGGCTTCGTGCGGTCGCGAAGGTCGCGTTTGGCCTCTCGGCCATCGGCTTCTTCGCGCTTCTTACCCGCTGGGAGCCGTCGGTTCTGCGTGCGAGCTTCATGGCGGCGATCGCTCTCGCCGGCGTGCTCGCGGGTCGGCCGAGAAACACGGCGGCTCTGCTCGGCGGAGCCGTCCTCGTGCTCCTCGTCGCCGATCCGGCGCTCGCCTGGTCGCTCGCGTTTCAGCTATCCGTGGCGGCGACTGCGGGAATCGTCGCGCTCGCCGGGCCGATCTCTCGGCGTCTGGCATTCCTGCCGCGCTCACTCGGGGTTGCGATCGGCGCGACGGTCGGCGCTCAGGTTGGAGTCACGCCGCTCCTTCTCGTCGCCTTTCACGTCGTGCCGACGGTGACGGTGCTTGCCAACGTTCTCGCGTTTCCCGCAGTGCCGATCGCGCTGCTCATGGGACTCCTCGCGTCGGGCGTCGGGCTCGCCTGGGCGCCGCTCGGCGCCGCGCTCGGAAAGGTGGCGACCCTCCCACTGGCCTATCTCGTCGGTCTCGCGGATCGCCTCGCTCACGCCTCGCTCCCGGCGATCGTCTCCGAGGGAGCGCCGATCCCGATTGCGGTCGGTCTCGCCGCGATCGTCGCCGCATGGCGCCTCAGGCGGGGGCGACGGCGAGTTGGCACGGTTGTGGCGCTCGTCCTGGTGCTGGGCGCGGTCTGGTCGGGCGCGGCCGGATCCGGCCCTCCATCCTCACTCACCATCACGTTCTTCAATGTCGGACAGGGCGACTCGGCCGTCGTGCGAGGCCCCGACGGCGGGACGATCCTCATCGACGCGGGCCCGGACGAACAGCAGGTCGCGGCGAAGCTGGCAGGGTTGGGGGTCCGCCGGATCGATCTCGCGGTTGCTTCCCACGGACACGCGGATCACGTTGTGGGGTTCCCGGCGGTGTTCGCTCGATTCCCCGTTGGGCTCTTTCTCGAGCCCGGTTGTTCCGGCGACTCGCAGGATCACTATTCGCTCGATTCCGGCTATCTCGAGGCTGCAGAGGCCGAGGAGGTTCCCACCATCCACCCGAGGGGAGGGGAGCGATTCCGCGTCGGCATGATGCTCGTCGAAGTGGTCGGCCCCGATCGCTGTTTCGGCGAACCGAACGAGGACTCGATCATTCTCCGGGTGAGCCTCGACGGGGCATCGGTCCTCTTCACCGGGGATGTCGAAACCGGCGGCCAGCAGGATCTCCTGGACGACCGTGATCTTTTCCAGGCGGACGTTCTCAAAGTTCCCCACCACGGATCGGCGAGCTCTCTCGAAGAGTTTCTCGTCGGGGTCGGGGCCGAGATCGCGGTCGTGAGCGTGGGGGAGAACGATTACGGGCACCCGGTCCCGTGGGTGCTCCGGCTTCTCTCGCAGACGGGTGCACGAATCGTGCGAACCGATCTCTCGGGAGACATCACGCTCCGATTTTCTTCCGAGGCGGTTCTCATAGAATCGGACGGCCGGTGAGCCCGTCGAAACCAGAGCCCGTCGAGCTGTTGTGGGGAGAGAGCGATTTCCTCCTCCGCGAGACCGCCGAGCACGAGCTTGCCGACACCAGACCGAGATTCGTCGACGCTGCCGAATGGACCCCTGGAACCGCCACCTCGGACTTGGCCACGCCGTCCCTTTTCGGAGAGGCGCGAGCCATTGTCGTAACGACGGCGCAGGCGCTCCCGGAGGAAGCCGTCGACGAGCTCGTTCGGTACGCCGCGCAGCCCTCTCCCGACACGCGCCTGATCCTCCTCGCCGTGGTCGGGTCGGGGGCGAAGGGACCTCCTCCGGTTCTTGCGAGACGCCTCAAGGGCCTCGCCCCCGCTCGAAAAGTCGCCATCGCCCGTCGCGACCTGAGCGAATGGGTATCCGACCGGGCCAGGGCGGAAGGAGTGCCCGCGACCTCGGCCGGGATCTCGGTTCTCATCGACACGGTAGGGGAAGACCCCGCCGTCCTTGCCCAGTCGATCGCCCAGGTGAACTCGGCGTTTCCCGACGAGGGGGTCACTCCAACGGCCGTCGCCGCCCAGTTCCGTGGTTTCGGAGAACGCAGGATCTGGGACCTCTGCGACGCCGCGTTTGTGCGGGACCTCCCGACCGCCCTCCGGCACCTCGCTGCGATGCTCGAGAGCCGTGACGAGCCGCTCGCCATCCTTGGGGGGATCGCCGCGAGACTGCGGGACCTCCTCCGAGTCTCCGCGCTTCCGGCGAAGATGCCGCCCGCGAAGCTTGCGGAGGCGGCCGGCCTGCGTTTCGACTGGCAGGCTCGACGCTACCGGGATCAGGCTCGAAGATACAACCAGGAGGAGCTGGCCGGCTTTCACGGGCGGATCGTGCAGGCCGATCGCGCGCTGAAGATGGGCGCCGCAGGCGACGTCGTTCTGGCTCAGCTGGTGGCCGGGATCGCGAGCTAGGCGGGGCGCTGCCCGCGTCTTGCGAGGCGGGACTTCCGACGCGCGGCGGTTCGCTTGTGCACCACGCTCTTCGCAACAGCCTTGTCGAGGAGCCGGGAAGCGTCTCTGATCGACGCTCCCGCCGTTTCGGCATCCCCGCTATCAACCGCTTGCCGCGCCGCCTTTTCGGCGGTCTTTACCTCCGCCCGGACGGCTTTGTTTCGAAGCCGCCTGCGCTCGTTTTGACGGTTGCGCTTGATCTGGGACTGGATGTTGGCCACGGCGGCGGATTCTAGCAGCGAAGGGGTAAGTACGATGGCTCGAATGAGCGACCCCGCCCACATCCGAAACTTCGCGATCGTCAGCCACATCGATCACGGGAAGTCGACGCTCGCGGACCGATTCTTGGATCTCACCCACGCCGTGCCGGACCGAGAGATGCGCGAGCAGTTCCTGGATCGAATGGACCTCGAACGGGAGCGCGGCATCACGATCAAGGCGCAGGCCGTTCGACTTCTCTGTGAGCACGCGGGGGAGCGGTACGTCCTCAACTTGATCGACACGCCCGGCCACGTCGATTTCACCTACGAGGTCTCTCGAGCGCTGGCGGCATGCGAAGGCGTGATCTTGCTCCTCGACGCGTCCCAGGGAATCGAGGCGCAGACGCTCGCCAATCATCAGCTCGCCGAGCAAGCGAAGCTCGCGATCGTGCCGGCGGTCAACAAGATCGATCTTCCTCAAGCCGACGTCGACGAGGCGGTCCGTGAGCTCGCCGAGCTGACGGGCGTCGACGATGAAGCGATCCTTCGGCTCTCCGCGAAGACGGGCGAGGGTGTGCCGGATCTGCTGCGCGCCGTGATCGAGCGCATCCCACCACCGGCCGGCGACGCCGACGCGCCGACTCGAGCGCTCATCTTCGACTCCGCCTACGACCCGTATCGAGGCGTCATCTCCTACGTTCGCGTCGTGGACGGGCGTCTTCCTTCAAAGGCGCGCATCCGCATGATGGCCTCCGCTCTCGAGAGCGAGGGAGAGGAGGTTGGAGTGTTCGCCCCCGACCCGATGCCGACGCAGGAGCTCGAGGCCGGAAGCGTCGGATACCTCGTGACGGGCGTGAAGGACGTCCGGCAGGCGAAGGTGGGCGACACCGTAACGCGCGCCGACCGGCCGGCCGCGAAGCCGCTTCCCGGGTACCGCGAGCCGACGCCGATGGTCTGGAGCGGCCTCTATCCCCTCGAGGGGGACGACTACCCGGTGCTTCGAGACGCGCTCGACAGGCTCCGCCTCTCCGACGCAGCCCTCGTCTACGAGCCCGAGACCTCGAAGGCGCTGGGGTTCGGGTTCCGATGCGGTTTCCTCGGGCTCCTCCACATGGACATCGTCCGCGAACGACTCGAGCGCGAGTTCGACCTCTCGCTCATCGCGACGACGCCGAACGTCGAGTTCCACATCGTTCGTGGCGAGAACATCGAGACGGTTCACAACCCGTCCGAGATGCCTGCCCCGGGAACCTACGACCGGGTCGAGGAGCCGACGGTCCTCGCGACCGTGGTATCGCCGGCCGAATACCTCGGCGCCGTGATGGAGCTCGCGCAGGCACGCCGCGGAGTGCTCGAGGAGCTGCGGTATCTCTCCCCCGGGCGAGCGGAGATTCGGTACGTGCTGCCCCTCGCGGAAGTGATCTTCGATTTCTTCGATCTCCTGAAGTCACGCACGCGCGGGTACGCCTCGCTCGACTACGAGCCGTGGGGATACGAGCCCGCCGATCTCGTTCGCGTCGACGTCTTGCTGCACGGTGAACCGGTCGATGCGTTCTCCGCGGTCGTTCACCGGGAGAAGGCCCAGGCGTTCGGCCGTCGAATGGTTGAGCGGCTGCGGGAGCTCATCCCCCGCCAGCTGTTCGACGTGGCCATCCAGGCGGCCATCGGAAATCGGATCGTCGCGCGAGAGACGGTGAAGGCGACGCGGAAGGACGTGACCGCGAAGCTGTACGGAGGAGACGTGACGAGGAAGCGCAAGCTGCTCGAAAAGCAGAAGTCCGGAAAGAAGCGGCTTCGGCGCGTGGGAAAGGTAGACGTCCCGCAGGAGGCCTTCATTGCGGTCCTTCAGACCGGGACCGGAAGCCGAGCGTCCTAGGACGCCGTTCTAGCACTCTGGGGCCGAGAGTGCTAAAACGTCGGGTGAAGATGAACGCTCAGCAAACGCTCAGCCCGAGGAAGTCGGCCGTGCTCCAGGCTGTAGTTCGCGACTACGTCCGATCCGCGGAGCCGGTGGGCAGCGGCACGGTGGCGAAGCGATACGGCCTCGGTGTGAGCGCTGCGACCGTGCGCAACGAGATGGCGGCGCTCGAGGAGATGGGCTATCTCGAGCAGCCGCACACCTCCGCGGGACGGATCCCGACGGATCGCGGATACCGGTTCTTCGTCGACATGCTTCCGACGCGGCTTTCCCTTGCGGGAACGAGTCGACGGGCCATCCGAGCCTTCCCCGAGGAACCGACCGTGGACTTCGACGAGGTGCTTCGAAGCGCCGCGCTTCTGCTCTCGAGACTCACGCGGTATGCGGCTGTCGCCCTTCCCCCGGTCATCGAGAACAGGCGGATCGTTCGCGCGGAGCTTCTTCGGGTGGGGAGCGCGGTGCTCCTCCTCCTCGTCGGCAGCACGGGGCACGTCCAGCGGAGCGTCCTCGACACGGAGGACCTCCCGGACGACGAAGCGGTGTCTCGAGCCTCCCATGCTCTCGAACGAGCGCTCGCCAGCGTCTCGTACGCGAATGCCGCCGCCCACATCGATGCGATTGTGACCACCGCCCGCGGCGACGACCGACGACTCCTGTCGGCGGTCGCGAAGACTCTCCGCAGGCTGGAACAGGAGCCCGGGTACGGGCATGTCTTCGTCGGCGGCGCATCCAACATCGCCGCGGAGGATGCGTTCGAGCGCCCCGGGACGGCGCAGCGCGTCATCGAAACCCTGGAGGAGGAAGGGGCCGTCTTGAGCTATTTCCGCGGCTTCCCCCTGCAGGGCGGCGTGATCGTTCGCATCGGCCGGGAGAATCCACTCGCGGCGATGCGCGCGGCGAGCGTGGTCACCGCTCACTACCTTGCGGCCAACACCCCTGTTGGGACCGTTGCGGTCGTCGGTCCCACGCGCATGGACTACGCACAGGCGATGTCCACCGTCGGAGCGGTTGCTCGCCGCGTCTCGGAGGTCATCGGGCCGCTGGCCGGATAGGCGGGCGCAATGGCCCGCACGCGCGACCTCTACGAGGTCCTCGAAGTCTCGCGCGACGCCGCCGCAGAGGAGATCAAGCGCGCCTACCGGCGCCTTGCCCGTGAATGGCATCCGGATGTGAACCAGGATCCGGGCGCCGAGCAACGGTTCAAGGAGATCAATCTCGCGTATCAGACGCTGTCCGATCCGGTGAAGCGTCGTCAGTACGACCTGTTCGGCGGCGAGGGGTTCACGCCGGACATGTTCGACTTCACCGGCGACATCGCCGATATCTTCGAGATGTTCTTCGGGTCGGCTTTCCGCCGAAGCGGCGCCCGCGCCCCGCGCACGCTTGCTCGGCGAGGGCAGGATCTGCGTCTTGTCCTGGATCTCACGTTCGAGGAAGCCGCGTTCGGGGTGGCCAAGGACGTGCGCGTCGAGACTCTCGGCGCCTGCGGACGCTGCGGAGGAACGGGAGCGGCCGAGGGGACCGCCCCGGCCACGTGTTCCACCTGCGGTGGATCGGGTCAGCTCTCCGACGTCCGCCGCACGGTCTTCGGAACGCTGATGCAAACGAGAACGTGTCCCGCGTGTGAGGGCTCGGGAAAGGAAATTGCCTCTCCGTGCCCCGAGTGCCGAGGGAGCGGCCGGGTTGCCGCCGTCGACGAGATCGAGGTGGAGGTCCCGGCCGGAGTTGCCCACGGGATGGAGCTTCGGATCGAGGGAAGAGGAGAAGCGGGACGGAACGGCGGGCCTCCGGGCGACCTGTACGTTACCCTTCGGGTCCCCGACCACCCGCTCTTCGAACGACGGGGACAGCATCTGGTCTGCACGTTGGAGATCCCGGTCACGCAGGCGCTGCTCGGGACGACGGTGACGATTCCCACCCTCGACGGTGAGGAGGCCGTCAAGATTCCCGCCGGGACGAGGTCGGGCGAGGTGGTTCGCTTTCGCGGCCGTGGACTTCCACATCCGGGCGGCGGAAGACGCGGCGACCTCTATGTCGAGATCGACGTCGACATCCCGGCGCGACTCTCGAAGAAGGAGCGCGCGGCGGTCGAGGCGCTCGCCGATCTCCGAGACGAGCGCCCGGGCGAAGGGACCGTCCGGGGAACGCTTCGTCCTCGGGGATGAGCCTGCCGCACTTCTTTGCGGGCGCTCCCGAGCCCGGGGAGCGGGTCGTCCTTCGCGATTCCGAAGCGCGACACGCGCTGAGGTCGCTGCGGCTCACGGCCGGAGACCGGTTCACCTCATCGGACGGTCGGGGTGCGATCGCAACGTGTGTCCTGGTCCGGACGGCCGGCGACGAGCTCGAAGCGGAAGTAGAAACGCGCGATGTCGCGGCACGGCCGGAGCCGACGCTCGCGGTCATGGTGTCGGCCCCGAAGGGGGAACGTCTCACCTGGGCGGTGCAGAAGCTCACCGAGATCGGAACCGACGAGATCGTCGTCGTCGAGACCGCGCGAAGCGTTCGCCGCTTCCGCGGGGATCGCGCTCGGATCCTCACGCCGCGCCTGGAGGCCGTCGCAACGGAGGCCGCGAAGCAGTCCCGGCGCGCCTTCCTTCCCGTCGTCTCCGGCCCGATCCCCTGGGAGGTCGCGGTCCGCGACGCGCTGTCCGCGGGTCCCACCATCGTCCTCTGGGAAGCGGCGACCGCTCCGCTCGCCGAGGTCCTTCCCGATCGTGCCGAGCGGGTTTCCCTCGCGATCGGACCCGAAGGAGGGCTCGAGGAACCGGAGGTTCGGAAGGCCGAGAACAAGGGAGCCATCCTCGGCTCGCTGGGCCGCAACATCCTCCGCACCGAGACCGCGGCGGTCGTCGCCGCGGCCCTCGCCCTCTCCCGGTTCGGTCGACTCGGCTAGTGTGGCCGACATGGAGGAATGCCTCTTCTGTCAGATCGTTCACAAGGAGCAAGAGGCCGACATCGTGCACGCCTCCGACGACGTCGTCGCGTTCCGGGACATCAACCCGAAGGCGCCGACGCACATCCTCATCATTCCGAAGGACCACATCGAATCAGCGCGCTCGATCAAGGAAAAGCACGGCGGCGTCGTGGCTGAGATGTTTCAGGTCGCCGAGCACCTAGCGAAAGCGGAAGGGATCGACCGTACGGGATGGCGGGTCGTCACGAATGTCGGCCCCCATGCGGGCCAGACGGTCCACCACCTGCATTTTCACCTCCTCGGCGGTCGACCGATGTCCTGGCCGCCGGGCTAGCGCGTGGAGGCGCAGAATTGGCGATGCGGGGTGACGGTATAATCAGGCGCCCAGTGGGGTCGCGCAGCGGCCCCTTTTCCAACCGGGGAGGCCCCGGACAGCGTTGGCCGAAACCACCCAAGTAAAGATCCTCGTCCCCGGCAACCAATCGATGGTCGCCCTTCTCGGACAGCGAGACGAGCTCCTGAAGGTCATCGAGGACGCGTTCGTTTCCGAGATCCTCGTCCGCGGGAACGAGATCATCATCACGGGCGCCGAGAACGAGGCCGAGCGAGTCGGCGCTCTCTTTGGGGAGCTCCTCAGTCTCCTCGATCGGGGGCATGAGCTCACGCCGTCGACCGTCGCGCGAACGATCGACATGATCGAGCGCGAAGGCGTCCGGCCCTCGGAGGTCATGACGGAGGTGCTCCACACCTCTCGGGGCAGGAGCATCGCGGCGAAGACCGTCGGGCAGAAGAACTACGTCGACGCCATCCGCCGTTCGACGCTGACGCTCGCAATCGGGCCGGCGGGAACTGGGAAGTGTATCGCCGCAGGTTCAATGGTCCCCACTGATCGCGGGATGATCGAGATCCAGCGGTTGGCCGAGAGCCTTCCCGCGGGAGGGATCGCGCCACTCTCTGTCTCGATCAGCGGTGTGGACGGGATCGAGGAAACAAGCCATCTCTACCATGCGGGGGAAACCGACACGCTCCGCGTCTGGACGCAACTGGGCTTCTCTATCGAGGCAACCCCTGAGCATCCGCTGCTCGCATTGGCTGAGAACGGGGAACTGGTGTGGCGACGAGCAGACCAGTTGCAGCCTGGAGATACCCTTGCGCTCCAACGCGGGCAGCGTCTGTTCGGCCGTCGTACCTCCATCGACTTCCAGTACGTGCGCTCCGGGCACGACAACACTTCGAAGCCGGTTGTGCTCGAGGAGCTGGACCTCGACCTGGCATACGTGATGGGAGTGCTCACGGGCGACGGCTGCCTGTCGTTCGGCAACCGTGTGATCCTCTCCACGGCGGATCCCGAGCTCGCCGAGGCCTTCGAACGGATCGCGGCTCGGTTCGGGCTCCACGTCTTCCCGAACGGCCGCGGGCGACCCTATGACCACATCATCCAGAGTGCTCAACTGAAGGCTCTCTTCGCCCACCTGGGGATGTCCACGGGGACGGCCCGCACGAAGGTGATTCCCCGGTCGATCCTCGAGGCGCCCGAAGCCATCGTTGCAGCGTTTCTTCGCGGACTGTTCGACGCAGACGGATCGGTCGAGGCACGCGACGGGCGAATCACGCTTTCCTCGGTGTCAGAGGATCTCATCCGCCAGGTGCAGATTGTGCTCCTGAACCTCGGCATCGTGTCAGGTCGAACGTTGAAACGGGGGACCTACGGGGGTCGACCGCACGTTTCTCAATTGCTAACGATCAATGGGGCGGAGGCCGACCGTTTCGCTTCGCTCGTTGGGATCGGGCTGGAGCGGAAAAGGCGTCTGCTCAGGGCAGCCAAGCGAAACACGAACATAGATGTGGTTCCGAACGTATCCGGGCTGCTGCGCGAGGCGATAGGGACCGCTCGCTTCGCCCGGGCTGATCACAGGCTTTTCCAGGACTATCGGGTGACGCGTCGGCGGCCGAGCCCCGCCAAGCTCCGTCAGCTCGTCGGCGTTCTGGAGGGGGGTGGGGCTTCGGGGCCCGCGCTGGATACGCTGCGCCTGCTCGGCGACGGCAGGCAGTTGTTCCTCTCGATCGTGGGCATCGAGCGTTCTCGAGCGGACGTCTACGACCTTACAGTCCCGGAGACGCACTCGTTTGTCGCGAACGGTTTCGTGAACCACAACACGTACCTCGCGGTGGCGACGGCGGTGAAGGCGCTCCAGGAGCGTGAGGTCTCCCGAATCATCCTGACGCGCCCGGCCGTCGAGGCCGGGGAGCGGCTCGGCTTTCTCCCGGGAACGCTCTACGAGAAGATCGATCCGTACCTGAAGCCGCTCTACGACGCGCTGTACGAGATGATGGACGCTGATGCGTTCCAGCGGTTGATGGCCCGCGGAACCGTTGAGGTCGCGCCGCTTGCGTACATGCGCGGCCGGACCCTGAACGATTCGTTCATCATTCTCGACGAAGCGCAGAACACCTCTCCCGAGCAGATGAAGATGTTCCTTACGCGCCTCGGCTTCGGGTCCAAGGCGGTCGTGAACGGAGACGTTACGCAGATCGACCTGCCCGCCGGGCAGCAGTCGGGGCTCGTCGTCGTGGAGGAGATCCTCGAGGACATCGAGGCCATCGAGTTCGTCCACCTCGGAGCCAGCGACGTGGTCCGGCATAAGATCGTCCAGGACATCGTGGAGGCATACCGCCGCTACGGGGAGCGAACGCCGAAAAAAGCGGGCGAGCAGCGGTGAGCGACGACCCACCGAGACCCAGCGTTCTCATCTCGAACCGCCAACCCGACGGGGTGGATACCGACGCGCTCGCGCAGCTGGCCGAACAGACGCTTACTGGCGAAGGCGCACTCGGGGTCGAGCTCTCCGTTTCGCTCGTGGAGCCGGATGAGATGGCTCGATTGCACGAAAGGTATCTCGGGGAACCGGGCCCAACCGACGTGCTCTCGTTCCCGCAGGAGGAGCGGCCGCCGCCGGATGGAGAGCCGACCCTGCTCGGCGACGTCGTGATCTGTCCCGAGGTCGCGGCCTCCCAGAACCCCGACCGAGCCGCCGAGCTCCGGCTCCTCCTGGTCCACGGAATCCTCCACCTGCTCGGCTACGAGCACGAGACCGAGGATGATCGGGCCGAGATGTGGGAGCGTCAGGAGCGGTACTCGGGTGTCCGGGCGGAGGTGCGGCCGTGACCAGCGGCGATTGGTTCGGCATCCTGGGCGTCTTCGTCTTGATCTTCCTATCGGCGATCTTTGCGGCCGCCGAGACATCCATCACCCGCGTGACCCGCGTGCGCGCTTACCGTCTTCGCGACGAGGGAAAGCGGGGCGCGGTTTCGCTGGTCAAGATCGCGGAGAGTCCACCTCCCTATCTCAACGTGGTCCTGCTCCTGACGCTTGCTGTGCATCTGGCCGGGACGACCATCGCCGCCATCATCGCAGTGAGGCGGATCGGCGAATTGGGTGAGCTGGTGGCGACCGTTGCCATGACGTTCCTGCTGTTCGTGCTCGCGGAGGTGACGCCGAAGACGTTTGCCGTCCTTCAGACCGACCGGGTGGCCCTTCGCCTTGCGCCGATGACGGTGGCGCTGACAAGGCTCTTCGGCCCCCTCGCGAAAGGCCTCATCACGTTGGCGAACTTGATCATGCCGGGCAAGGGGCTGCCGGAGGGGCCGTTCGTGACCGAGGAGGAGATCAAGTCGATGGCCGAGGTGGCCTCCGAGGAAGAGGAGATCGAGGAAGAGGAAAAGGAGCTCATTCATTCGATCTTCGAGTTCGGCGACACCGTGGTCCGCGAGGTGATGGTTCCGCGCCCCGACATGGTCACGATCGAAAACGACGCGTCCCTGAACGACGTGCTGGATCTCGTCATCAAACACGGCTTCTCTCGAATCCCCGTACACAAGGGAGAGCTCGAAGAGATCGTCGGCATCGTCTACGCGAAGGACGTGCTCCGGAGACTCCACGGACGAAGAACGACGAGAGGGCGCCGGGCGACCTCGCTCTCGACGGTCATGCGTGATCCCTACTTCGTCCCGGAGTCGAAGAAGGTCGCCGAGCTCCTCCGAGAGATGCAGCAGGCGAAGGTCCACCTGGCGGTCGTCGTTGACGAGTACGGGTCTGTCACCGGGCTCGTCACGCTCGAAGACCTGCTCGAGGAGATCGTCGGAGAGATAGCCGACGAGTACGACCGCGAAGAGCCGAACGTGGAGCCGATCGGCGACGATCGGTACCTCGTCAACGCCAAGCTCCCCGTCGACGAGCTGAACGAGCTTCTGGACGTTTCGCTCCCGAACGAAGAGTGGGACACGGTGGGAGGGCTCATGATGGGGATTCTCGGACGGCTCCCGAGCCAGGGTGAAGCCGTCAACTTCGAGCAGATCCGGTTCACCGCCGAGCGTGTCCAAGGTCGGCGAATCGCGAAGATCAAGATCGAGCGAGTCTCCGGCGACGGTCAGGTGGAGGCCGTCTCTGACTAGTCCGAGTCCCGAACAGGTAGAGCAGCTCATCCAAGCGGCGCGCGCTGTTCGGGAACGCGCCTACGCCCCATACAGCGGGTTCAACGTGGGCGCCGCCGTCCTGGCGGAGGACGGCGCGATCTACGCGGGGTGCAATGTCGAGAACGCCTCGTATCCACTCTCGGTGTGCGCCGAACGATCGGCGGTCCAGCGAGCGGTGGGGGAGGGCGCCGGGCGACTCGTCGCGGTCGCGGTCGTCGGTTCCGCCGACGCCCCAACCTGGCCATGTGGAGGATGCCGGCAGGTGCTCCACGAGTTCGGCCCCGACATGCTCGTCATCGCCGAGGGTCCGAATGGCGCTCGGGAGGAACGGAAGCTCCAGGAGCTCCTCCCCGTGGCGTTCGGACCCGAGAACCTCCCCTAACGGGGAGTACCCACTCGATCGAGACGATCTCGAGCGGTTCGGCGATCCCTTCCACCTGAACAGAACGGGCCTCGGAGAGCGGGAACCGCGAGTCCGCGGCCGTGTTGGACGTCGCCACGATCTCGTCTCCCGAGGCGGCCTCGGCCACCCGGGCGGCCTCGTGGACGCCCTTCCCTCGGTAGGCACGGGCCGATCGCGTCGCCGTGGTCGTATGGAGGCCGATCCGGACCAGAGGCGCGAATCCCTGGCTCGTGCGCTGCTCGGCAAGGCGACGCTGCACAGCCACCGCACAGTCAATCGCGGCGGCAGCGCTCCTGAAGGCGACGAAGAAACCGTCTCCCGCATGGTCGACCTCCTCGCCCCCGTGCCCGGCGAAGAGCGAGCGAAGGGTCTCGTCGTGCCAGCGGATGAGATTCGTCCACGCCTCGTCGCCGATCGCCTCGAGCAGCGTCGTCGAACGGACGATGTCGGTGAACATGAACGTCCGCTCGGCGCGGCTGCTCGCCGCGGCTGCCGCGGTCGCCCGGTCGCCGAGGAGCTCGTCGGCGAGCCGGAGGTCGGGAATGGCGCCGAGCCGATCGAAGGTCTTGCGCGCGGCCTCGAAGTTGAGCACGGCGTCCTCCTCGTTTCCCTCCGCCCGAAAGGCTCGGCCGAGCAGCAATCTCGCCTGGGCGGACTCGTAGGGGGCGTTCACGTCCTTCCACAGCTGCCAGGCGCGACGGAGGGTCGTCACGGCGGCTCCGCTCTTCCCCTCGGCCAGCTCGACCTGTCCGCGGGCCACCCCCGCATACGCGTGCATGGCCGTCGTCGCATATGTCTCCGCGACCGAGGCGAGCTCCTCCGCAGTCGCTCGGGCCCTGTCGATCTCTCCCGCGACGACCGCGATCTCGACGTCTGCCGGCAGGAGCTGTGCCCGAGCAAGCCGGTCGAGGTTCTCGTTCGCAAGTGCCGCTCGGATCGCCGATCGCGCCGCGGCGATGTTTCCCTGCGTGAGGCGCAGAAGCGCCAGGCCCGGCTCCGGTTCCCGACCGAGCTCGCTCGCCTGTCGGAAGGCCTCTTCGGCCGCCTCCAGATCGCCCATTCTCCGCCGGATCTCACCGATGTCGTAAAAGCCCTCGCCCGCGACCTCCGCCCAGAACTCTCCGAGCTCCTCGCATGCCCGCCGCGCCTCGGCCTCGGCTTCGGCCCAGGCGCCGCGGAGACGGACGATCTCCGCCCGGCGAACGCGACAGATGCCTGGAAAGCCGCTGATCGACTGCCGCTCGCACCATCGTTCGGCGGCCTCCGTCCACTCACCGGCTCGTCCGTAGTCCGCGAGGTCGCGGCAGATGTTGATCGCGTTGCAGTAGACGACTCCCGTGGGCCAGGGTCCGAGCTCACCGGAGACCGCCGCCACGACGACTTCCTCGAGCAGGGCGAAGCCTTCGTCCACGTCTCCCTTCCTGATGAGGATGCGGCCCCGGTCGTGGAGACCGAGCGCCTGGAGGTTCGCGTCGCCCACTCGCTCGCCGATCTCACGCGTGCGGTCGGCGAGCTCCAGGGCGGCCTCGAGGTCGCCTCGGCCGACGGCGAGGCCCGTTTGCCGGCGGGCGAGATAGCCGTGATCCGGGGATTCGGGTTCATGCTCGAGGATTCGCTCGGCCCGGCTGAGCCATCCGGCCGAGAGCGATGGCGAGCCCTTGTGGTCGTAGTCGTAGGCCAGCTCGATTGCCACCCGCCCGGCACTTTGCGAATCGCCGGCCTGGCGGTAGGTGGCGAATGCGCGCTCCCGCGCGTCGATGGAAACGGCGAGGCGGCCCAGCCACCAGGCCGCCTCGCCCAGACGTTCCAACTCGTCGGAGCCGAGCCCACCCGAGCGGTCGGCTTCTTCGAGCAGCTCGAGCGCCTCCCTCCACGCATGGCGTTCCGATGCCTCGATCGCCGCTCCAGGGTTCGCTTTCTCACTCATGAGGGCCTTCGGCGATTCTGCCATACAGGCGCGATGCCTATGTCTGTGAGTTGGCTCAGCCTCGAAGGCCGAAGAGTTCGCTCAGGTAGTCGTTGAGGAACACGCGGTCGGGATCGACTTCCTCTCGAACTCGCAAGAAGTCGTCCCAGCGCGGATACCGTAGACGCAGGCTGTCGCTCGATTGCCAGTGCAGCTTGCCCCAGTGAGGGCGACCTTCGTAGCGGTCGAAGACCTCCTCGCAGGCGCGGAAGTACTCCTCGTACGGCATTCCCCGATACATGTGGACGGCGATGTAGGCGGAGGCCCGTTCGTAGGCGGGGGAGAGCCAGATCTCGTCGCCGGCCGCAAATCGGCACTCCACGGGAAAGTTCACGCGGAATCGGTGACGGTCGAAGAGCGCTCGGAGCTCGGCGAACGCGTCGAGGAACCGCTCGGCCGGGACGTTGTACTCCATCTCGTTGAAGCGGACGGCGCGCCTGGTTGCGAAAAAGCCGTGGGCCTCGGCGACTCCCCCCGAATGGCCGACGAGGCGACCGCTCAGGCGGCTGATCGAGGGAGCCAGCCGCGGGATGAGTCGGCTGGCCTGAGAGGCCAGCCACAATGCGCCGTTCTCGAGAATCACTTGCTGGGCGCGGAGCGCCAGCCCGGAACCGGCCGGAAGATCGGATGGGTTCGCGGTCTTCGCCTGCACGAAGGGCCCGTACGGGAACCAGAAGAACTCGAAGTGGCGGTTCGCGCTGAGCCGTTCGGGAAGGTCGGCGAGCACGTCGTCCAGGCGGCGTCGCTCGGAGCGAAATCCGAGGCGATACGCGGGGAGCAGGCGGAGCCGAACCTTCGCCACGACGCCGAGAGCGCCGAGTGAGACCTGGGCGGCCTTGAAGAGGCCGGGGTGCTTCTCCGCCGAGCATTCCATGACCTCACCCGTTCCCGTCACGAGGGTGAGCCCCTGGACCTGCGTGGCGATGTTCCCGAGCTCCGCGCCGGTCCCGTGGGTGCCCGTCGAGATCGCCCCGGCAAGTGACTGGACGTCGATGTCGCCGAGGTTCTCCTGCGCGAGCCCATGGCGGAGCAGCTCCGGGCCGAGCGCATCGAGCTTCGTCCCGGCGCGGATCAGAGCGGTTCGCCGCTCAACGTCCACCGATTCGATGCCCTGGAAACCGTCGAGCGAGAGGAGAGTGTCGTCGGTCGCTACGAGGGGGGTGAATGAGTGCACGGACCCGACGACGCGGAGCTTTCTGCCTTCCCGGCGGCACTCGGAGACGACCTCAGCGATCTCGTCAATGCTCCCGGGCGCGAGGACGCGATCCGGCCGCCACCGGACCGAGCCCGACCAGTTGCTCCATTCGCGCGCCACCGCCGCTCCTAGAGGAACGAGAGTCCGTCGCCTCGGTAGGTGGTGACCTCGTCGACCACGCGGCCTCCCGAGAGCACGAGGAGGTGGGTGAACCGCTCGCAGAGTTCCCCGGCCTTCGCGTGGCGAAGAAAGATCGGGTCGCCGAGCCGGAGCCGCTCCGGGCCTCGGTAGCGGATCGGCGTCTGGACCTCGCCTGTGCCCTCGGTCGGGAGGAGCCGGGCGCCATGCGGCAGGTACGGCTCGGGCTGCTTCTCCGGCCCGACGGCTCCCGATGCGATGTAGCCGCCCCCGAGACAGGTGTAGATGTCGGGCGTCGGCTGGCGGACGATCTGGATGGCGAATCCGACGGCGGGCGCGTACCGGAAGTCGTCGTAGTGGTCGAACAGGGTTGGGGAGTAGAAGCCGGACCCGACCGTCACCTCTGTTACGACGTCTTCGGCCGAGGTGCTCGCAACGCTTCCCGTTCCCCCGCCGTTGACGAACCGGAGCGGCCCGACCTCCCGAACGGCTCGGACGACCGCGGCTCGGCGCGCGGCAACGCGGGATATCGACGCCTTCTTTAGACGACGGACCAACGGGTTCTTGAGCGTCTGCCCGGGTATCCGGTCGGGCAGGCCGGCGACCTGTGCCTCGTAGCCCATGATTCCCTCGAGCGACAAGTGCTCCGAGGACGCGACCCACTGCGCCAACGTCGCGGCGCTCTTCGCGGTGCGAATCGGGGAGCGCCACACGCCGAAGCGAAGGCCCGGGAGATCGAGGCTCATGTCGACGTCGATACACACGGGGATCGTGGAACTCTCACGGGCGGCGATCGCGTCGAGATGCTGGACGTGCTCGACGGAGTCGACCATGAGCGTGATGGACTTCCCCGATGCGACCGCCCGGGCTACCGCGTCTACGTGAGTTGGCTCCCACGTGGGATACGCGACGAGGATGTCGTCGAACCCCCGATCGGCCAGGTGAACCGCCTCGGGCGCCGTGTAACACATGAGGCCTTGAATCCGCGGGTCCGCGGCAAGGATGTGGCGCGTGATCGCCTCGCTTCGGATGGATTTCGTGGCGACGCGAACGGTCGTCTGGCCGGCTCGCGCAACGATCTCTCGCAGGTTCTGGTCGAGGAGATCGCGATTGAGGTAGGCGAAGGGCATCGCGCGCCCCTCGAAGGCTCGCCGGTAGTCGGCGTAGTCGACCGATTCGCCGGCACCGGCGGCCGTCATGAGACGGCTAGGATAGCGCGCACCGCCGATGCCCCCTCCGCGATGACCGACGCGCAAGAACGGATCAGTCTCGCGGTCAGGTGCCTGGACCTGACGTCACTCGAAGGCAAGGAGACCGAGCAACAGGTCATCGATCTCTGCCGGCGCGCCGCCGACCCCGCGTCTTTCGTGAAGAAGTACCGACCGCATCCCGACGAGGTTCCCCACGTGGCGGCGGTGGTGCTGTATCCGAAGTTCGTGGCGACCGCGGCCCAGGAATTGCGTGGCACTGGGGTTCGCGTCGCGAGCGTCGCCGGGTTCCCGACTCCCGGTCAGCCGCTCGACGCTCGGCTCGACGAGATCCGGGGAGCAATCGAGGATGGGGCGGACGAGATCGACATCGTTCTGCACCGGGCGCTCCTTCTCGCGGGCAAGCATGACGATGCTGCGGCCGAGATCGCGGCGGCGAAGGAGGTCTGCGGGGATCGGCTGCTGAAAGTTATCCTCGAGACCGGTGAGCTCGACCTCGAGCAGGCGCGGGAGGCGACCCTCCTCGCGGCGCGAGCGGGCGCCGACTTCGTGAAGACCTCGACGGGAAAAACGCGCGTGGGGGCGACTCCGGAGAAGGCACAGGTCATGATCGAAGCGGTCCGCGCCTATCGCCTCGAGACCGGTCGCCCGGTCGGCGTGAAGGTCTCGGGTGGGATCTCGGGCCCCGGAACGGCGCTCGAGTACATCGCCCTCGTCCAGGAGGGCCTTGGCGATGAGTGGCTCACGCCGGAACGGTTCCGCATCGGCGCCTCCGCCTTGCTCTTCAGTCTCGTCGCCCTGCTCTAGCATTCTGTTGTGCCCCTCTACAAGGATCAGGGGATCGTCCTCGGCGCGATCAAACTGGGGGAGGCGGACAAGATCGTCACGATCCTCACCCAAGGCTCGGGGAAGGTCCGAGCGGTAGCGAAGGGACTCCGGCGGACAAAGAGCCGCTTCGGCGCCCGCCTTGAGCCGCTCACGCATGTGAACCTGATGCTTTACCGCGGGCGGAACCTCGACACCGTGACGCAGGCCGACATCATCAATCCGTTCCGCGCGATTCGGGACGACTTCACGCTGTTCTCCGCCGGCGAGACGATGCTCGAAGCGGCCGAACGGGTGGCTGAGGACTACGAACGCAACGTGCAGCTCTTCCTTCTGTTGCTGAACGGCCTCCGCGCGATCGAGACCGGGCCGAGCGATCCCGCAGCGGTCGCGGAGTCGTACCTGTTGAAGCTTCTCGCTCTCTCCGGGTTCGGGCCGAACCTCGGCGCCTGCGCGATCTGTGGGCGGACCGACGTGGGGCGGTTCTCGACCTCCCAGGGAGGGGCCGTCTGCGACGAGCACGCCGACCGCGACTCGGTGAAGGCGAACAAGGAGGCGCTTGCCTGGCTCGACGGCCTCGCCCGCGCCGAGCTCGAAGCGGCGGGGACGATGTCTCCCGCCGTCAGGGTCCGAAAGGAGGCGCGCGCTCTCCTTTACGCGTTCGCCGAGTACCACGTCGAGCGCAAGATCCGGAGCCTTCCGCACCTCGCCCGAACGACGCCTACCGCCACGTGAGCACCTACCGAAGCGATCTCGATCTCGCGCGGCTCCCGAGCCACGTCGCGATCGTCATGGACGGAAACGGCCGTTGGGCGAAGCAACGGGGCCTGCCCAGGACGAAGGGGCACGAGGCCGGCGAACGCGCTCTCTTCGACACGGTCGAGGGCGCGCTCGACATCGGGCTCCCGGTGCTCTCGGTCTACGCCTTCTCCACCGAGAACTGGCTTCGCCCGAAATCCGAGGTCCAGTTCCTGATGAACTTCGACAGGAAGCTCCTCCGGCGCCGCCGTGACGAGCTGAACGAGCGAGGCGTGCAGGTCGTCTGGAGTGGCCGTACCACCCGGGTCCCTCGCTCGGTCCTTCGCGAGCTCGAGGAAGGGATCGAGATGACGAAGGCCAATACCAGGATGGTGCTGAACATCTGCTTCAACTACGGCGGTCGGGCCGAGATCGTCGATGCCGTCAACCGGCTCCTCGACGAGCGCCGAGGGAAGCGGAGCGGACGACTGACGGAGAAGGGCATCTCGCGCGGCCTCTACCAACCCAACCTCCCCGACCCCGATCTTGTGATACGAACGTCCGGCGAGATGCGCATCTCCAACTTCCTGATCTGGCAGGCGGCCTACGCGGAGTTCTGGTTCACGCCGGTCCTCTGGCCGGACTTCAATCGCGAGCACCTGTTCGAAGCGATCCGCGACTTCCAGAAGCGCGACCGGCGGTTCGGAGGACTCTCGTGACGCGGTACTTCGCGTACGGGACGAACATGGACCCAAACGTGATGGCCGGGCACTCGCCAAACGCCGAGCCCCTCGGTCCCGGTCGTCTCGACGGGTACCGGATCGAGTTCAACGTCTACTCCGAGCGCTGGCAGGGGGGCGCCGCGAACCTCGAGCCCGACCCGGACGGACACGTCTGGGGGGTCGTGTGGGAGATGAGCGACGAGGACGTGAGCGCCCTCGACACCTTCGTCGGCCACCCGACGTTCTACGGGCGGGGGGATGTGGATGTGCAGCACGGGGACGAGACTGTGGCTTGCGTGACCTACCGGGTCGCGCACCAGAAGGGCTACGTTCGCCCGACCGACGCGTACCTCAATCGGCTTCGCTCGGCGGCACGGGTGCAGGGGCTTCCGCCTGAGGCCCTCGACATCATCGACGCGGCAGCGCGCCCTCCTTCCCCGCACATCGACACGTAGCTCGACGCGACCGGGAGGTTCAGGCGCGGGCCGGGCGGAGGGCTCGCAGCCCCTGCACCCCAACGATGATCCCGGCGACCATCGGAGCGGCGATGAGCAGCCACGACAGAGGGTTCAGATCGAGGGTCGGGTAGGGGTCGCTGAACGCGCTCCAGTGAGGGGCGAGGTGCACGGCCGTGAAACCGACCGCGTTCCCGAAACCGACGAGGACCGAGGCCGGCGCAGCCAGCGCTTGGCGGCGAAGGGCGAGGACCAGAACGACAATCGTGGCCGTGATGCCGACGAGTCCTGTGGCGATCACCTGCACGGCGAGGTCGCGCGGCGCCTGGTTGAAGACGTGATCCAGGTCATGGGCGACGAGCAACGCAAGGAGCCCGAGATTCGCCCCCGCCAGTGTTGTCACGCCGCCCACTCTATCGAGGCCGTGACCCGTAGTCGCCGAACGGGTCGTCGCGCTCGCGGACGGCCTGCCGGAACCCGGCTTCTTGCGCGCGCCGGACGAAGGCCACCCCCTCCTTCGTATGGCGGGCGACCCCGTCGAGGAGCGTCCCGAGCGTGCGGCTGGACCGGAACCCCATGTTCTCGATCGTCTGGTTACACAAGAGTTTGAGCATGACCAACTGCGAGAGCGGAAGCCGAGCGATCCGAGAAGCCAGCTCGCTCGCGCGTGGCAGGAGCTGATCGTCCGCGACGCACTCGAGGACGAGGCCGATGCGCGCCGCTTCGGTCCCCGAGATCTCGTCGCCCGTGAGCAGGTAACGCTTTGCGCGCTCCAGCCCCATCCGGTAGACCCACATCGCCGTCGTCGGGGTTCCCCAGACCCGGGCCGGCGGGTATCCGAACACGGCGCTCTCGGCGGCGACGATGAGGTCGCAGCAGAGGACCATGTCCGTCCCGCCCGCGATGCACCACCCGTGCACGGCGGCGACGGTCGGCTTCGATGCGTACCAGAGCTTCATATAGGTGTCGATGAACGGGCCAAGCAGACGCATGTCCTGAACGGAGTCCCAGGCCCGCTCGCCCGCCTGGCCTTCGGTCGACCAGTCGAGGCCGTAGCCGGCGCAGAAGGCGGGGCCCTCCGCCCGTAGGAGGATCACCCGCACATCGTCGTCGGCGTCCGCCTCGTCGATCGCCTGCGCGAGCTCGTCCCGAAGGGCCGGCGTGATGGTGTTGTATTCGGCCGCGCGGGTGAAAACGATCGTGCGCACGCCCTCGTTCGTCTCGGTCCGGAGGGTCTCCACGAGTCTGGCCGAGACTATCAGGCCGTCGCCGAAGGGTTAGGAGAGTCGAGCGGCAGCGAACGCGATCCCGGCGACCGTCATGATCGAAGTCACGTTCGTGACGAGCACCGTCCGAAGCGTGTGGGACATGAGTTCCGCTTTCGTGAGCTCCATCCTCGCGATGAGGCGGTCCTCTAATCGTCGGATCTCGTTCTGGAGGTCGTCCCTCGTTGCGAAGAGGTCGTCCTTCGTAGCAATTTGGTCCCAGCCAGCTTGAGGAAGGTGCTCCATCAGTGTGGACGCCTCCTGTTGCCCGAGAATCTCCTCGAGCTTCTGATACAGGAGGCGCCGGGATCGCTCATCCAATGCCATTGTGCCCCCTCTCCCTCGCTTCAACAACGGAGGAGGTACCCGGAGCCTACCGAGAGGGTCCGACACGATCTCGGGTCCGATAGGCTACGGGGCACGCCAGCGGCCGCAGCCGGCGGCCGGGAAAGGAGGCCCTCGTGGCGGACCTCATGGACGCCATCACCTCCCTAGCGAAGCGCCGAGGGTTCGTCTTCCAGTCATCGGAGATCTACGGCGGGCTGCGCTCGTTCTGGGACTACGGCCCGCTCGGGGTCGAGCTGAAGCGAAACATCCGCGCCGCTTGGTGGAAGGCGATGGTCCAGGAGCGCGCCGACGTTGTCGGGCTCGAGTCCTCGATCATGATGAGCCCGCGGGTTTGGGAGGCCTCCGGACACCTCGAGTCGTTCACCGACCCGCTCGTCGAGTGTCTCGAGTGTCATCAGCGGTTCCGGGCCGATCACCTCGAAGGCTTCCACGCGCCTCAGTCCGGCCACGCGGAGGGCGGCACCGTCGACATGGCGGAGAAGCCGACCTGCCCGAACTGCGGCAACGACCAGTTCACCGACCCGCGGAACTTCAACCTGATGTTCAAGACCCACATGGGCCCGGTCGAGGACGAGTCCCACGAGGTGTTCCTCCGCCCGGAGACCGCCCAAGGGATGTTCGTCGACTTCACCACGATCCAGGCCGCGGCCCGGAAGAAGCTCCCGTTCGGGATCGCGCAGATCGGCAAGTCCTTCCGGAACGAGATCACCCCGGGGAACTTCATCTACCGGACCCGGGAGTTCGAGCAGATGGAGATGGAGTTCTTCTGCGAGCCCGGGACCGACGAGGAGTGGCACGAGTACTGGATCGGGCAGCGGATGGACTGGTACCGGCGGCTGGGGATCAAGGAGGAGAACCTCCGGGTCCGGGAGCACGAGGAGGACGAGCTGAGCCACTACTCGAAGCGGACCGTGGACGTCGAGTACGCGTTCCCGTTCACGGACTGGGGCGAGCTCGAGGGGATCGCCAACCGCACCGACTTCGACCTGAAGGCGCACCAGGAGCACTCGGGCCAGGACCTCATGTACTTCGACCAGGAGCACGACAAGCGGTTCCACCCGTTCGTGATCGAGCCGGCCGCCGGCGTGGATCGGGCCGCGCTGGCCTTCCTGTGCGACGCGTACACGGTCGAGGAGGCCCCGAACGCCAAGGGCGAGATGGAGAAGCGCACGGTCCTGAAGCTGCACCGGGATCTGGCTCCCATCAAGGTGGCCATCCTGCCGCTGTCCCGGAACGAGCGGCTGGTGCCGAAGGCGCGAGAGGTGTTCGACCTGGTCAAGGGCGAGTGGATGTGCGACTACGACGATGCCGGCTCGATCGGCCGCCGGTACCGGCGCCAGGACGAGGTCGGCACGCCCCTCTGCGTCACAGTCGACTTCGACTCTCTCGATGACCAGGCCGTCACGGTCCGTGATCGCGACTCGATGTCCCAGGACCGGGTCCCGATCGAAGAGCTGAACGGGTACCTGGGCGAGCGCCTGGCCTGACTGGCCCGTCGGCGGACGGCCGATATGACTGCCCTTAGCTGAGGCTCTGGAGGGCCGCGCGGACCCGGTCGGCACGCCAGGCGATCTCCGCCAGGTCCCCCGACTCGACGGCCTCGGGCGGCGCCAGTGATGTTCCCATGTACACGGCCAGCGCTCCGGCGTCGAGGTACGAAAGAAGGTT
>JBOGWA010000126.1:0-12140 GCA_050693155.1 Actinomycetota bacterium
CTTCCCATCGAGGCCCGTGATGCAGACCGTCCGATGCGCCGGCTCTCGCTTGATGAGCGCGACCGAAATGGGAAGCTCTTCAATGGGGATCGTGTTTCCTTGGAGGTCCTCGGGCACGAGGCGCGAAAGCAGCTCGTCCCTCGACAGTTCGCCGGTCTCAGAGAACGGTTGACCCAGGACGCCGCCCGCAGCCTCGTTGAAGAACGCGAGCGTCCCCTCCGCGTCCAGGACGGCCATTGCGGTGGCGAGGTTCGAGGCCATCTGCCGCGCAAGGATCAGCGCCAGGTTCTTCGGTTCGCTCGCCATGGCCGCGCGAGCGTATCAGCCCGGCACAAGACTCCTCAATCGGGGCCACCTGTTCCAGCACGTGCAGTCGCGGCTCGCGTACGAGGTGGTCATGTCCCCGGACGTCGTCATCCCGGGAGCCGACACCGAGTTGGCGCCCATATCTACTCGATCTGCGCAAAGAATTCGAATCGCGGCCGCGGTTCCGCTCGAGGTGAAGCTACTAGATCAGGCCGAGGCGCCTCCAACAGCGTTCAGCGGAGAGTCTGAACGTTCTTGGAGGTGGCGGGTATCGAACCCGCGTCCTTGAGTGACCACCTGGGGCTTCTCCGGGCGCAGCCTGCGGAAGTTCTCGTCCGGCGGCTCCCACAGGCGGAGGACCGCCGAACCAGCCCCGCTTCGATGTCCCCACCCGGCCACGGGACAGCTCCGAATGGGTGAGCCTGCAAGTGACGCCCGACCCGCGGATGCAGGCGACCCGCGGCGGACGGCCGCCTAACTAATTAGGCAGCGAGCGCGTAATCGTTGGCGCTTCGTTGGTCCCGGTTCTTTAACGAGGACTCCGGGGACCTCGGCCCGCTTCCCCCGGGCGGTTATCCACCCGAGTCGAAGCCATTTCACCCCCTATTCAGTTGCCTCCAGTATAGGGCCGCTCTACCGCCTGGCCCGACGAGCGGCAGCACGCTCCATCTCACGTCGATGCTCACGCTCGGCGATCGCCTGTCGTTTCTCGTGCTTCCTTCGACCTCTCCCCAGCCCGAGCTCGAGCTTCGCGATCCCGCGAGTGAAGTACAGACGCAGCGGCACCAGGGTGAGGCCGCGCTCCTGGGTCTTTCCGATCAGCCGCTCGATCTCCTTGCGGTGAAGCAGCAGCTTGCGCGTTCGGCGGGGATCCGTTTCGGATCCGGTGGCATGGGTGTAAGGGGGGATGTGGAGGTTGTCGATCCACACCTCGCCGCCGCTCACGCGGCCGTGCGCCTCAGCAAGCGAGGCCCGACCGGCCCGAAGCGACTTCACCTCGGCGCCGGAGAGAACGATGCCTACCTCGAACGTCTCGAGAATCTCGTAGTCGAGTCGAGCCCGCCGGTTTGTCGCGACGGCGCGCTGCCGCTCGGGCACGCGCTCTTCCTACTCGGACGAGGAAGCCCTCGCCGGGGCCCGGCCGCGGAGCACCTCGACGGCCCACTCGAGCTGAGCGTCCTTGGGACCACCGGGAAGGATGGGCCAGTCCGGGCTGATCCCCAAGCCTTCGATCACATGGCCGTCGGCGGTGAGGAACTGGGCGGTGGTGAACTGGATGGCGCCGCCCTGGACCTCCTGAACCGAGATCACTGCGCCCTTCCCGAACGTCGGGGTGCCGATGATCGTTCCGCGGTCTCGATCCTGGAGCGCGCCGGCCACCACTTCCGCCGCGCTCGCCGTCGCCCCGTTGACGAGCACGGCCAACGGCATCTCCGGCAGCGCCTCACCCTCGGCAAAGACATCGCGCCGTGGCTGGCCGCGTTCGACGAGTCGCGCGATCACCCCGTCCTCGATGAAGAGGCTCGCAACGCCTACCGCCTCGCGGGCCAGACCGCCGGGATTGTCGCGGAGATCGAGGAGGACCCGTGTGGCTCCCGCGTCAAGAAGCCGGTTCATCGACATACGCAGCTCCTCCGCGACACCGCCCCCGAATTGGAGGACTCGCGCGTACGCGATGTCTCCGTCGAGCATCCATGCCTGTACGTCGGAGATCCCGATCCGCTTCCGAACAACACGGAAGCTCAGGGTCTCGCCATCACGACGAACATCGACCTGCACCACGCTCCCGACAGCACCTTGGATGCGCCTCGATGACTGGGCGAGTGGCACGCCACGAGTTGCGTGCCCGTCGATCGCGACGATGAGATCGCCGGCCCGGAGCCCGCTCGCCTGTGCGGGCGAATCGGGAACGATCGTGGCGATCCGGAGTCCGCCGGGTTCGTGTTGCAGCCACACCCCGATCCCGACGATCGAGCCATCGATGAGGTCCTGGACGAGCCCTAGCTCGCTCGGCCCAAGCAAATCGGCGTACGGATCGCCGAGGGCCTCCAACATCCCTCGGATCGCGGCCTGGACGAGTTCGGCCTCGCTGATGGCTGCGGCGGCCTCGTCGTGGATTTCCTCTGCGGCCTGGATGACCGCCTGAAACGGGCTGCCAGAGCGCTCGGCGACACGTGATCCGGCCACGAACGAGCCTGCGGCAAGGATCGAGGCGATCGCGACCGCGACGATCGAGGGGCGAACCGATCTCACTCGGTCAGGGTACCCCCGGCCGCTCGTGTTAGGGGCCAGCGATCAGACTTCCAGGAAGCGGCGCATTGCCAGGAGGCTGGCCGCCGCCGCGATCAGGATCCCGGACCCAATCAGGATCGGAACCGTGATCAGAATGTCGGTCGTTCCGATCCAGGGGGTGAACTGGATCTGCGTTCGCAGGGGGTCGATGAAGAGCACCCGCATGACGAACAGGGTGAGCACCGCCATCGCGGCCCCTACGAGTCCCTGCACCACCCCTTCGATGAGGAACGGGACTCGGATGAACCAATTCGTCGCGCCGACGAGCTTCATGATCCCGATCTCCTTGCGCCTGGCGAAGACGGCAAGACGCACGGTGTTTCCGATCAAGCCGGCAGCCGAGATGAGCATGATGAGTCCCACCGCGAGCACGCCCGTTCGGAGGACTCCGGTGACCGCAAACAGGCGTTTCAGCAGATCCTGTTCGTCACGAATCTCCTCGATCCCCGGTTCTCCCGCGAGGCGGGCCCGGATCACCGAGAAGTCCTCGGGATCGTTCAGCTTGATGCGGAACGAGCGTGGCAGGGAGCTCGGGCTCACGTTCTCCACTAGAGACGGCGAATCCTTGAAGAGCTCCCGGAAACGCTCGTAAGCCTGCTCTCTCGATTCGAAGAAGACCTGGTCGACTTCGGGAAAGGCTGAGATCTTGCGGCTGAGGGCGTCCACCTCGTCCGGGGAGGCCTCCTCGCGCAGGAAGACGGAAACCTCGACCTTGCCCGCCCACTCGCCCACGAGCAGGTTCACCTGTCGCTGGACGAGGAGGGCGAAGCCGAGGAGGAACAGGGAGATAAACACCGTCGAGACCGCCGCGAACGTGACGAGCGCGTTTCGCCGGAGGGCGGCGACGGTCTCACCGAGGAAGTAGCTGTACCTACGCGCCATACCCGTACACGCCGCGAGCCTGGTCGCGCACGACACGCCCGCCGTCGAGCTCGACCACCCGCCGGCGCATGGCATCAACGATCGCGTTGTCGTGCGTCGCCATCAGAACCGTGGTGCCGGTCCGGTTGATCCGGTCGAGCAGCTTCATGATGTCGACCGACGTCGAAGGATCGAGGTTCCCGGTCGGCTCGTCGGCGAGGAGGATGAGGGGACGGTTCACGAACGCTCGCGCGATGGAAACTCGCTGTTGCTCCCCGCCCGAGAGCTCGTCCGGATAGTTGGTCAGCTTGTCCCCGAGCCCGACAAGGTTGAGGATCTCCGGAACCCGCTTCGCGATGATGTGACGGCCCTTGCCGATGACCTCGAGCGCGAAGGCCACGTTCTCGTACACGTTTCGATCCGGGAGCAGCTTGAAGTCCTGGAACACCGTGCCGATGTTGCGTCGGAGGTAGGGAACGCGCCACGAGGGGAGATTCCCGATGTTCTTTCCGGCGACGTAGATACTTCCCTTGCTCGGCTCCTCCTCTTTGAGCAGAAGCTTGATGAAGGTGGACTTTCCGGACCCCGATGGGCCGACGAGGAAAACGAACTCGCCCTTGCCCATCTCAACGGAGACACCATCGAGAGCGACGACGGAGTTCTTGTAAGTCTTGGTGACGTGCTCAGTCTTGATCATGCGGAGGGGCAGAAATGCTAACAGACAGTGTCCGCCAAGTCCGGGAGGACCCCCGGAAGGCCCTACGAGGAGCTCAGGAACTCGCTCGTCTGCTCCGCGATTCGCGATGCGGAGAGACCGTGCTTCTCGTACAGCTCCTCGGACGTTCCGGATTCGCCGAAGGTGTGCGTGCCGATGATTCGAAGCCGCGCTCCGCCATCCCTCGTCGCGAGAACTTCGGCGACCGCTCCACCGAGACCCCCATGCGCGCTGTGGTCCTCGACCGTGACGAGCCGTTTGCAGCTCCCGGCCGCTTCGAGGACCGCATCCTCATCGAGGGGCTTGATGGTATGGATCCCGAGTACCCGGGCGGAGACGCCGTCTGCCTCCAGGGTCTCCGCCGCCTTCAGGGCCTCGGCCACCGTCGCGCCGGTCCCAAAGATCGCAACGTCCGACCCTTCGCGATAGCGAACGGCCCTCCCGAACTCGAAGCGATAGCCGTCTGGACTCACGTCGTCGACGGACTGTCGCGTGAGCCGGAGAAACGCAGGTCCCTCGTGCTCCATCAGATACTCGACCGCCTGCTCCGTTTCCGCCCCGTCCGCGGGGTTGACGATCGCCACATTCGGAAGCGCCCGGATCCCGGCGACGTCCTCGAGCGCCATCTGCGAATACCCGTCCTCCCCCACCCCGACGCCCGAGTGTGTGCCGACGATCCGAACGTTCGCTTCCTGATAGGCGATCGAAACCCGAAGCGTCTCGAACCGACCGGTCACGAAGCACGAGAACGAGCACGCCCAGGGGATCTTTCCGGAGAGCGCGAGACCCGAGGCGATCCCAAGCATGTTGCGCTCGGCGATACCGACCTCGACAAATCGCTCCGGATACGTCTCGGCGAACTTCTCCGTCCGCGTCGAATCCCGGAGGTCACCGGTGAGAACGACGACTCGCTCGTCGGCGCCGAGGCGAACGATGGCTTCGCCGAACGCATCACGAGTCGCGGCCCCCACTAGGAGTCTCCTCTCAACTCGGCGATTGCTTTCTCCGCTTCTTCCTTGTTGGGGGCCTTGCCGTGCCACGTCGAATCGAGCTCCATGAACGACACGCCTTTCCCCTTGATGGTGTGCGAGACGATGAGCGTCGGCTTCCCCACGACGAGCTCGGCTTCGTCGAGCGCGTCAACGATTTCGGCCATGGCGTGTCCGTCGACCTCTCGGACGTGCCAGTTGAACGCGCGCCACTTCGAGGTGATCGGCTCGATATCGAGTCGCTCCGCGACCTTGCCCGTTTGCTGGACCTGGTTCTGGTCGACGATCGCGCACAGATTGTCGAGTCCCTTCCTCGGCGCGAACATAGCCGCTTCCCACACCTGTCCCGCCTGGACCTCTCCGTCCCCGAGCATGCAGTACACGCGCCAGGTGGCGTCGTCCAGCTTGCCGGCGAGCGCCATGCCGGCCGCCACCGAGAGCCCCTGACCAAGTGAACCCGTGGACGCTTCGATCCCCGGGAGCCGCGCCCGGTCAGGGTGTCCCTGAAGGGGCGAGCCGAGCTTCCGCAGCGTCTTCAGGAGACTCGCGTCGAAGAAACCGCGCTTTGCGAGCGCCGCGTACACGATCGGGATGCAGTGACCCTTCGAAAGAACAAAGCGATCTCGGTCGGGCCAGTCGGGCGCGTTCGGCCGGACCCGGACCTTGTAGAAGTAGAGGGCCGCGATCATGTCTGCGGCGGAGAGCGTCCCACCTGGGTGCCCCGAGCCGGCTTCGGTCAGCATCTCGATGTCGGTGATCCGGAGCTCTTTGGCGATCTCCGCGAGCTCCTCGACGAGCGCGTCGCGCTCGGTGGTCGTCACAACCTCGCGTGTCTTCATCCTTCCCTCGCTGCCTCTCCGTGAGGTGATGGACCGGCCGCGCGTAGTGTAGACAACACCCTCTCAGCACCGGATGCGCCGCTAGGCACGTTGGCCGTATCCGGCTGTTCGCGCGCGGAGGGCTGCCTCGATCAGTTGGGTGAGATCGCCGTCGAGAACCCGATCGACGTCACCGATCTCGACGTTCGTTCGGTGGTCCTTCACGAGCCGATAGGGATGGAGAACATAGGAGCGGATCTGCGAGCCGAACTCGATCTCGCGCCGCTCCCCTCGGAGATTTTCGATCTTCTCCTCTCGTTGCCGGCGGGCCAGGTCGGCGAGCCTGGCCTTCAGGATGCGCATGGCCACGGCGCGGTTCTGCATCTGGGACCGCTCGTTCTGGCATGCGGCCGTTATCCCGGTCGGGAGGTGCGTGATTCGCACGGCCGAGTCCGTGACGTTCACGTGCTGTCCACCGGCCCCGCTCGATCGGTAGGTCTCGATCCGTAGGTCCTTCGGGTCGATCTCGACCTCTTCGTCTTCGGGAAGCAACGGGATCACGTCGAGGCTCGCGAACGACGTATGCCGCCTCTTCGAGGCGTCGAAGGGAGAGATCCGCACGAGGCGATGAACGCCACGTTCGGTGGAGAGGAGGCCGTACGCGTTCGGCCCGCGAACGATGAACGTCGCGCTCTTGAGCCCGGCCTCGTCGCCGGGGTACACCTCGTCGAGCTCGACCTCGAAGCCGTTTCGCTCGACCCAGCGGAGATACATACGAAGGAGCATCTCCGCCCAGTCTTGGGATTCGGTCCCGCCGGCGCCCGCGTGCAAGCTCGCAACGGCGTCGTTCCGATCGTACTCACCGCCGAGGAGCGTTTCGAGCTCGAGGGAACCGATCCCCGACTCCAGCTCCTCGAGCGTCCGAGCAAGCTCCTGCTCGGTCTCCGGGTCGGGAGACTCGTCCAGAAGTTGGTCGAGCACCTCGACCTCCTCGAGGCGCGTGGCAAGCTGCTCGTACCGATCGATCTCTCTGCCGAGGCGAGAAAGGCGGGTGGTCAGGTCCTGACCGCGGGCCTGGTCTTCCCAGACGCCTGGCTCGGCCAGCTGTCGTTCGAGATCCGAAACCTGAGCTCGCTTCGCTTCGACGTCAAAGGTACTCCTTCGCGCTCGAGAGCCGATCGGCGAGGGCCTTGATCCGTTCGCTGTGCTCGCTCATTCAGGCGACGGCGCCGTGGCACTTCTTGTATTTCTTCCCGGAACCGCACGGGCACGGAGCGTTCCGCGGAATCTTTTGGGAGGCCATCGCGCCTCCTCCCCCAGCCTGCTGAGCGGCCTCTTGCCCGTGGCTCGCGATCAGGCGCTGGGGGCGAGGACGAGCGGGTTCGTCTTGCCGCACGAGCTCGATCCGGTAGATGTAGCGGACGAATTCCTCGACGATCGAGGCCTTCATCTGCTCGAACATGTGATGCCCCTCGTTCTGGTACTCGATCAGCGGGTCGCGCTGCCCGTACGCCCGAAGGTGGATGCCCTCCTCGAGGTAGTCCATCTCGTAGAGGTGCTCCCGCCACTTGTTGTCGATGACGGAGAGCATCACCATCCGCTCGAGCTCCCGCATGACCTGGGCTCCGAGCTGCTCCTCTCGGGCCTCGTAGGCCGCGACGGCGTCCTCGAGCACCTTCTCGGTGAGCTTCTGGGCATCCTCGATCGCCTTGAGCTCGTTCGCCGCAAGGTTTGTCGGATACGTCCCCTGGAGCTCGCGGACGAGACCCTCGAGGTCCCACTCCTCCGGGAAGACCTCCGGGTTCACGTATCCGGTGACGATGCCTGTCGCAACGTCCGTCACCATGTCGAGCGCCTGGTCCTTCAGATCCTCGCCTCGGAGGATCCGCGACCGATCCCCGTAGATGATCCTCCGCTGCGTGTTCATGACTTCGTCGTACTTGAGGACGTTCTTTCGGCGCTCGAAGTTGACGGACTCGACCTGACGTTGCGCGCTCTCGATCGCCCGCGTCACCATCCGGGCGGTGATGGGCTCGTCCTCCGGCCACTTCAGACGGCTCATGATCCCCGCGATCCGGTCGGATGCGAACAGGCGCATCAGGTCGTCCCCGAGCGAGAGGTAGAAGCGGGATTCGCCGGGGTCGCCCTGACGCCCGGACCGGCCACGCAGCTGATTGTCGATCCGGCGCGATTCGTGCCGCTCGGTGCCTAGCACGTACAGCCCGCCCACCTCCACGACCTCGTCGTGTTCGGCCCCGGTCTGCTTCCTGAGTCGCTCCAGGATGGGGCCGTACTCGCGCTCGTACTGGGCGCGTTCCTCCTCGTCCATCTCGAAGAGCAGGTACCGGTCGTTGTCCCAGCCGTTCGCGGCCATCTCCTGGCGGGCGAGGTATTCGGGGTTCCCGCCGAGCATGATGTCGACACCGCGTCCGGCCATGTTCGTCGCGACCGTGACGGCTCCTTTCCGCCCGGCCTGAGCGATGATCATCGCCTCGTTCTCGTGGTGCTTCGCGTTCAGGACGTGATGAGGAACGCCCCGCCGATCGAACAGCGTTGCGAGCTTCTCGGACTTCTCGATCGAGACCGTCCCGACGAGGACGGGCTGTCCCTTCTCGTGTCGCTCGGCGACGTCGTCGACCACCGCTTTCCACTTGGCGTCCTCGCCCTTGTAGATCAGGTCCTGCTCGTCGAGCCGGATCATCGACACGTTCGTCGGGATCTCCATCACCCCGAGCTTGTAGACCTCTTCGAACTCGCGAGCCTGAGTCCTGGCCGTACCGGTCATGCCGGCGAGCTTCTCGTACATGCGGAAGTAGTTCTGGATCGTGATCGTCGCGAGCGTCTGGTTCTCCTGCTTGATCGGGACGTTCTCCTTCGCCTCGATCGCCTGGTGCATGCCCTCGGAGTACCGACGGCCCTGAAGGATCCGTCCGGTGAACTCATCGACGATGAGCACCTCGCCGTCCTTGACGATGTAGTCGACGTCCCGCTTGTACAGCTCCTTCGCCCGCAGCGCGTTCTGGAGGTAGGAGACGAGCGGCGCGTGAACGTGCTCGTAGAGGTTCTCGATCCCCAGGTACTCCTCGACTCGACCGACACCCTCTTCGGTGATCCCGACGGTCCGCTTCGACTCGTCGACCTCGTAGTCGACCTCTTGCCGGAGCCGGGGAACGAGCCGCGCAAACGTCTGGTACCACTTCGCGGATTCCTGCGCGGGACCGGAGATGATGAGCGGCGTCCGGGCCTCATCGATGAGGATCGAGTCGACCTCGTCCACGATCGCGTAGTGATGACCTCTCTGGACGTGATCCTCGGTCCGCATCGTCATGTTGTCGCGGAGATAGTCGAATCCGAACTCGTTGTTCGTTCCATAGGTGATGTCGGCCGCGTAGGCGGGGCGCCGCTGTTCGGGCGCCATCTGCGCTTGTATCAGGCCTACGGAAACCCCGAGGAGCCGAAAGATCGGGCCCATCCACTCGGAGTCGCGCTTCGCGAGGTAGTCGTTGACTGTGACGACGTGGACCCCCTTGCCTTCGAGGGCATTGAGGTAGGCAGGCATCGTCGAGACCAGGGTCTTACCCTCTCCGGTCTTCATCTCGGCGATGTCTCCTTCGTGGAGGACGACCGCGCCCATGACCTGGACGTCGAAATGACGCTGTCCAAGCGTGCGCTTCGCCGCTTCCCGGACCAAAGCGAACGCCTCCGGGAGGACGTCGAGAAGATCGGCGCCGTCGGCAACCCGGCGCTTCAACTCCTCGGTCTTCGACCCGATCTCGGCGTCGGGGAGGTCTTCGAGCTCGGGCTCGAAGGAGTTCACAAGCCCGACGAAATCCTCGAGACGCTTGAGTTTCCGGCCTTCGCCGATGCGCGCGACTTTGTCCAGCACCAACAGGGTCTCCCGGGGTCGGTTCTCGATTATACGAGAGCCCTGCTAGGTGATCTCGAGCAGCTTCTCCCGGACGGCGTAGATCACGGCCTCCATCCGCGAGTGCAGTTGGAGCTTCTCGAGGATATTGCGGATGTGATTCTTGACGGTGTTCTCGGAGATGTAGAGGGCTTTCGCGATATCGCGGTTCGCCATCCCCCGGGCGACATGCTCGAGCACCTCCATCTCACGTTCGGTGAGTCTGGGCGCCGGCACGCGCTCGCGCTCCTCGCTGCGTTTCGTCATGGCCTGGAACTCGTCGAGGAGCTTCGTCGCCATCCCGGGCGAGATGCGGGATTGGCCGGAGGCAACCGAGCGAATCGCATCGGCGATTTCCTCCGTGCCGATCTCCTTCAGGAGGTACCCTGAGGCCCCCGCCTTGATCGCGTCGTAGAGATCGCTCTCTTCCTCGGAAATCGTGAGCATGAGGATGACCGCGTGCGGGAGCTCTTCCTTGATCTGCTTCGTGGCTTCAATGCCCGAGCGCCTCGGCATCCGCACGTCCATGAGCACGACGTCCGGCATCAGCTCGAGCGCCTTCTCGACGGCTTCGTGCCCGTCGGCCGCCTCCCCGACGACGTCGATATCGGTTTCGGGCTCTAGCACCATTTGGATTCCCCGGCGCATGATGGCGTGGTCATCGACCACCAGGACGCGGAGCGCCTCCTGGCTCGTGGACTCTTTCTGAGAACGCTTCTTCGGCATCGTCATGGGCCCGGGCCCGGGTCCCTTATCGGATCGGTCGCTCGCGAACCTGAGCCCCCGAGGTCTTCGCGCGGGTAGCTCCCTCGATCAGCCGGGCACGCCGCCGCCCTCGGTCGTCGACGATCTGCCGCTCGAGTCGGTGCACGAGTCGATCGAGCGCGGCCTCGAAATCGACTCCTTCGCCGGCCGCCCGGAAGGTTCGTCGTGGCGTTCGGCACGAGGCCTCCACTCGGTAGCTGCCTTTCCGGTCTTTCTCCGCGATCAAGTCCACTTCGAGTCGATCGATCTGAGAGGAGCGCCGCTCCAGCCGCGCGAGCCTTCGATGGACCAGATCGCGCACCCGGTCGGACACATGGGCCCCTCGCCCTCTCACGACCAGGTTCACGGGCCTCCTTTCCTGACCCCCGATCCCGAACAGAAGGGCGGGGGCCGAGATATCTCGGCCCCCGCTGCGCCCTCACCCAGCTGACCTGATCTTTGCCCCCACACTCGCCTGCTGAGGGGTTCGCCGCCCAACGGGCCGCTTAGCGCCTTCTCCCGGTCGAGGAGTCCCCGACCGAGGCAGGACTTACATCTAAGTCGCACCATGCTCAGCAACCAATGGTCGCCTTACGTGGGTCGTTTCGCCTGCGACTGGCATCGACTACCGGAGAACGTCTCCGGGCAATCACAGACCCAGGCGAGGGCACTCCGAAGATTCTAAGGAATGCCATAGCAGCGTGCCGGCGCCGGTCGTGGCAGGGATCGCGCGAGCGTGAGGACGACCACCCGACGCGCTCCCGCCATCTGAAGCGCCCGAGCGCAGGCGGCCGAGGTCGCACCCGTCGTGAGGACATCATCGACGAGCAGGACGCTCCCGATCGAAGCGGTCGAGCTCGCCCGCGCGATGAATGCACCCCGCAACCCTCGGCGTCGCTCCGCGGCCGATCGGCGGGCTTGGGGTGGCGTCTCTCGAACTCGTCGGAGCAAGTTGCGGACCTGCACTCCGAGCTTTGGCGCGACGACCCTGGCCAGGACTTCCGCCTGGTCGAATCCGCGTCGCGCGCGGCGGCGCGCGGCAAGCGGCACCCACGTCACGACCTCCGCATCCAGGTCGCACACCTCGACCATCGCGGGCGCGAGGGCATGTCCGAGTGCCCGCCAGCCCGAGAACTTCAGCGCCTTGAGCGCTCGCGCGATCGGCCCCTCGTAGAGAAATGGCGCCCGGGCCGCTTGGATCGGCGGAGGAGGGCAATCGCTACAGGAGGGAATCGGCTCCTCGGTCGGACGACCACACCGTGCACACCAGGGCGGGCTCGCGACAGCGACTTCCGGTGCGCACCGCCCGCAGATCGGCCATTCCCCCGATCCACATGCGGCGCAAGAAGCGGGAAGGACGAGATCGATGAAGCCGCTCACCTGGGTGACGCTAACGACCGGCGCTGACAGGAAAGGCAGTCAGACCAACTCGACGTCGACGCCCCAATGCCCTCTTTGGGCGGGGCGGCCGGGGGGGTGCCTTCGGTCGAGCTCGAGGCGGAGGGCCCGGT
>JBOGWA010000127.1:0-15409 GCA_050693155.1 Actinomycetota bacterium
CGTCCGGCCTGGGCGACGACCTCCTTGGCTTGTAGCTCGTCCGCGTCCAGAACGACCAGGTCGGGAGAGGGTCGTCTCGCGAGGAGCCTGGCGGCAACGCTCCCCATCGCTCCCGCGCCGAGCACCCCCACCCGCATCGGGCTCACCTGGTGAGAGCCGTGCAAAACTCCGTGAACGCCTCGAGATACCGGTCGATGTCGCGGTCGCCGTGCTGGACCGAGAGCGTCCACTGTTCGTCGTCGCCCGGCGTCATGAAGATGCCCCGGTTCAGGAGCCACGGCCAGGAAGCGGCGAACAGTTCACTGTGGGCGTCAAGGAAATCCCGATAGTTGCGGAGCGGCTCGGAGCGATACGACACGCAACCCTTGCAGCCGAGGTCGACGACGTGGGCGGGCAGAGCGTGTTCGCTGATCGCTTTCCGGCAGCCATCCGCGAGGCGGTTGCCGATGGATGTGAAGTGATGGTACGCGTCCTTCGTCAGCACTTCGGTCAGCGCTGCGAGTCCGGCGGCTGCCGCAAGCGGGTTGCCGTTGAACGTTCCTTGCTGCGCCGCGCCCCGGGCGATGACCTCCATGATGTCCGCTCGGCCCCCGAAGGCCCCGGTGGGAACGCCGCCGCCGATGGCTTTTGCGAAGCAGGCGAGGTCGGGCTGGATGCCAAGTCGCTCGGTCGCGCCGCCCTCCGCGATCGTGGCTCCCGATTTCACCTCGTCGAAGATCAGGACGACGCCGTGCTTCGTGCAGAGCTCGCGGACGGCTTCGAGGTAGCCGGGCTCGGGAAGGCAGATGCCGATGTTCATCATGATCGGTTCCATGATCAGGCAGGCAATCTCCTGTCCCCGTTCTGCGAAGAGGCGCCCGAGGGCCGCGGCGTCGTTGAACGAAACCACGAGCGTGTGGCGAGCCGTGTCGGCGGGAATCCCGAGGGACATCGGAGCGTCGTGCGGCCGATCGCGTCCGCCCATCAGGTCCGCGTTTGACGTCACGGCGAACATCACCGCGTCGTGGTGACCGTGGTAGGAACCCTCGATCTTCAGGATCGTGTCGCGCCCCGTGGCCGCGCGCGCGATCCGCACGGCGTCCATCGTCGCCTCGGTCCCGGAGTTCGTGAACCGGACCTGCTCGAGGCCGAACCGGCGGCAGAGCTCCTCCGCAAACGCCACCGTTGTCTCGGTGGTCACCGCGAAGTGGGTCCCGGTTCGGGCCGCGCGCTTGATCGCCTCCCGAACCTTGGGATGGGCGTGCCCCACCGCCATCGTGCCGAAGCCGTTGTGGAAGTCGACGTATTCGGTCCCGTCGACGTCCCACACACGGCTTCCCTTCCCCTCGCGGAGGTAGATGGGGTATGGATCGTCCGCCTGGAACGAGGATGCGACCCCGAGCGGAAGCGCCCGTTTCGCCCGCTCGAAGAGCCGGGCGGAGCCTACCGTCCGCTCGAGTAGGCGCTCGGACTCGATCTTCTCGATCTCCCGCGCCCGGGTGAGCATTCGCTCGAGATCCATCGCCGCCATCATGATGCCGCGGTAGGGGCCTGGAAGCGTCGGCGCTGGAGCGGAACCGACGCGAGGGCGAGAACTGCGCCGATGACGAAGATCAGGGTTCCCATGACGTTGACTTGCGGCGGCACGCCGATGCGGCTGGCGCCGAAGACCCAGAGCGGGAACGTCGTTGTCTGACCGGCGTTGAACACGGTGATGACGAAGTCATCGATCGAGAGCGCAAAGGCGAGCACGGCGGCGGCAAGGACGCCAGGGAAGATGATGGGGAACGTGACCGTTCGAAACGCCGTGAACGGGGTCGCGCCGAGGTCCTTCGCGGCTTCCTCCCACTCCCGGTTGAATCCCTGGGTTCGCGCTTTCACCGTCACCACGACGTAGGAGATGTTGAACATGATGTGGGCGATCAAGATCGTTCCGAACCCGCGCGCGACGTTCGCGGTCACGAAGAGCGAGAGCAGAGAGGCGCCGAGGACGACCTCGGGGGTCGCCATCGGCAAGAAGATTCCGAGATTCGTCGCGCCGCGGCCCCGAAACCGATGCCGAGTGAGCGCGAGGGCGATGAGCATTCCGAGCGATGTCGCCACGACCGTGCTTACACCTGCGACGATCAGCGAGTTCTTGAGCGACGTCGTGAGCTCCGGGATGGCCAAGAGTTCCCCGTACCAACGGAGCGTGAAGCCCTGCCAGGTGAAGTTGAAGCGCCCGGTGATGTCGTTGAAGCCGAACAGGATCATGACGACGATCGGCAGAAACAAGTAGGCCATGACGAGCCCGGTGTAGAGGGGCAGACCCCATGCCCGACGCCGGGTGCTCATCCGGTCAGCTCCTCCGTTCCGAGGACCCGGGCATACACCGCCACTCCGATGAGGATCGCCGCCATCAGGAGAAACGAGATGGCGGCGGCCTCCGGATAGTCGTTGTTCGTCAAGAACTCACGCTGGATGACGTTGCCGATCATCGTCGTGTTCACCCCGCCCAGCAGGCTCGCGTTGATGAAGTCACCGACCGCCGGGATGAAGGTGAGGAGCGACCCGGCGAAGACTCCGGGGAGCGAGAGCGGGAGTGTGACCCTGCGAAACGCCGTGGCGCGACTGGAGTACAGATCTTGCGCCGCCTCGAGCAGGCTCCGGTCGATCTTCTCCAGGGAAACGTAGAGCGGAAGGGTCATGAACGGAAGGAAGTTGTAGACGAGCCCGAAGAGCACCGCGAGCGGAGTGGCGAGCACCCGGAAGTCGTCGCCGACGAGGCCGATTGCCTTCAGCCCACCGAGGAGAAAGCCCTGGTCGGCAAGGATGAACTTCCAAGACAGCGTGCGAATGAGGAACGAGACGAAGAACGGCAGGACCACGATGAACAGCAGGGCGTTCTTCCAACGGCCACCGCGAAACGCGATGGTGTAGGCGAGCGGATAGCCGATCGCGAGGGTCACGCCCGTGACGATCAGCCCATACCAGATCGATCGCAGGAGCTGCGTGTCGAACTTGGAGAGCACCTCCGCGTAGATGCCGAAGTTCCAGGTCAGCTGGAACCCCCGCTCGAGAGACCCCTCCTGGAGCGAGACCGAAAACATCGAGATCGTCGGCACGACGTAGAAGATGAGCAGCCAGACGCCGCCTGGGAGCAACAGCCAGTACGCGGGATGGATCCGGCGCACTTAGCCCTGGATCACTTCCTGGAAGAGGTCGTTCCAGATCTCCTCTTCCTCCTCGTCGAGGACCGCGTACTGGTGCGTGTCCGCCAGGAACTCCTCGGTCGGGAACACAAGGGGGCTCTCCACCAGGTTCTCGTAGAACCTCCGGTCGCCGGCGCTCGTGGCGTCCGATGCCGCCTGAGTGAAGATGTCCTTGATCGCCGGAACCGGCGACGTGTACCCCACGTATTGCGCGATCGCGGCGGCGACATCGGGCTGGTACACGAAGTCCATCCATTCGTGGGCGTCCGTCGGGTGTTCGGCCCCAACGGGGATCGCCATGTTGTCGATCCAGCGGTTGGCGCCTTCCTCGGGGACCACGAACCGGAGCTCCGGGTTGTCGAAGTTCAGGTTGTAGATGTCTCCGGACCACGCCATCGTGAGCCACAGGTCGCCTCGAGCCAAACCGTCGGCGTACTCGTTGCCGTAGTACCCGCGGACGATGCCGGCGTCGCGCTGCTCGAGGAGTTTCTGCTGTGCCTTTTCGACCTCCTCGATCGTGGCCTCGTCGGGAACGATCCCTTGCGAAAGGAGCGCGAGCCCGAACGTGTCCCGCATCTCCAGGAACATCCCGACGTGGCCCTCGAACGCAGAGTCGAAGAGGTCCTCGATGCTCGTGATTTCTCGGCCGGTCAGTTCGGGGTTGTAGCCGATCCCGGTAATGCCGGCCTGCCACGGAATGCTGTAGCGATTTCCCGGGTCGAACGGCTGGTCCCGGTAGTCCGAGCCCGCGTTCTCGTCGAATGTCGCCAGCCGGTCGAGGTGGAGCTCCTCCAGGAAGCCGAGCCTGATCATCTTGGCGATGAGCCAGTCGGACAGCACCACGATGTCCCACCCCGTCGACTGGCCCTGGGCGAGCGGTTCTCGGATCGTCCCGAAGAACGTGTCGTTGTCCTCGATCACCTCCCGGTAGGTGACGTCGATCCCAGTTTCGTTCTCGAATCGTTGGACCGTGCCGCTGTGGCCCTTCTGGGTTTGGTTGATGTAGAGGGGCCAGTTCGCGATCACGAGCTCCGTGGCGAGAGGCGGAAGCTGCGACGGCCCGCTCGAGTCGTCGCGTTTCTGTGCCTGCACGCCGCACGCCGCGAGAAACGCCCCCATGCCCGCCAGGGCTCCCCCTCGCCCCATCATTCGGAGCAGGTCGCGGCGAGTCATCTTCCGACGGGTTTCCCGTCCGAGGCTCGACAGCAACCGGTCCAGGTCAGTCATCGCTTCCTCCCTCTCCGGATTCCCCTCCGGCTCCGCGGACGACAAAGGTGTGCTCGGGGCCCCAGACGAGGAGGACCCGCTCTCCGGGGGCGGGGGGACTCTCGCGCGTCCCCACGTTCTGGGCATAGACCGTGAGGGTGTCTCCCGCGGGCGTATCGACGGTGTGGACGTTGCTCACGCCGACGAAGGTCGTCACCCGGAGGGTTCCGGCGACCGCGTTTTCGTCCGCGCCGGGTGCTTGGTCGGCGGCAATCACTCGGGCCTTTTCCGGTCGAACCCCGACCTTGATGGATGGCCCCAGACCGTCCAGACGGTCCGACGGCACCCGCACTCGCTCTCCGGACGTGAGAACGACGGTCGCAAGGTCCGTCTCTCGTCCCTCGACCGTTCCCGCGAGCAGGTTCGACGCGCCCAGGAACCCGGCAACGAACTCTGTCGCCGGGAACTCGTAGAGATCCTGGGGCCGATCGAGCTGCTCGATCCTGCCCGCTCGCATGACCGCGATGCGGTCCGACATCGTCATGGCTTCTTCTTGGTCATGCGTCACGTAGATGAACGTGATGCCGACTTCCTGCTGAATCCGTTTGAGCTCGAGTTGCATCTGCTTGCGAAGCTTGAGGTCCAGCGCGCCGAGCGGCTCGTCGAGCAGGAGCACCTGGGGGTGGTTGACGAGCGCCCGCGCCAGGGCGACGCGTTGCTGCTGTCCTCCGGAGAGCTGGGATGGGCGCCGGCCCTCGAACCCGGGAAGGTCGACGAGTTCGAGGATCTCCGTAACGCGGGCGCCGATCTCCAACCGCTCGACGCTCCGGCGCTTCAGGCCGTAGGCGACGTTCTCGAAAACGCTCAGGTGTGGAAACAGGGCGTACGACTGAAAGACCGTGTTGACGTTCCGCCGGTACGGAGGGAGCCCCGCGACGTTCTTCCCTCCGAGCTCGACGATGCCCTTGTCGGGTTCTTCGAACCCGCCGATGATCCGAAGCGTCGTCGTCTTTCCGCACCCGGAAGGTCCGAGCAGGCTGAAGAACTCCCCACTCTCGATCTCGAGGCTGACGCGATCGACGGCCGACGTGGCCCCGAACTGTTTCGAGACATCGACGAGCCGGACGTCACCTTCTGTCATTAGCCGACGGCCGCGAGCGCTTTCTCGATGATCCCGAGTCCCTCCTCGAGGAGAGCATCGTCGATCGTGAGCGGAGGGAGCAATCGTACGACGTTGTCGTAGGTTCCGGCCTTCAGGACGATGAGCCCCTCCCGGTAGCAGTGCTCGATGACGGCCGCGGCCGCGTCCTTGGCCGGTGTCTTCTCCTCCCGATCGGCCACCAGCTCCATCGCAACCATGGCGCCCAGCCCTCGAACGTCCCCAACCACGTCGTAGCGGCCCTGGAACCCGCGGAACGCCTCGAGGACCGTGGCCCCGATCCTCGTGGCGCGGTCGAGTAGTCCGTCGCGCTCGATCTGGTCGATCACGGCGAGCGCCGCGCGGCACGCGAGCGGGTTTCCGCCGAACGTGCCGCCGAGCCCTCCAACATGAACGCTGTCGAGGTAGGCCGCTGGCCCCGTCACGCCCCCGATCGGAAGCCCTCCACCGAGGGCCTTCGCCGTGGTCACGAGGTCCGGGACAACCCCGAAGTGCTCGATGCCGAACCAACGGCCGGTCCGGCCGATCCCGGTTTGGACCTCGTCGGCGATGAGGAGGATGCCGTGCTCCTTGCAGAACGCATCGAGTCGAGGGAGGAACTCGGGTGCGGGAATGATGAAACCGCCCTCGCCCTGAACGGGCTCGATGACGGCGCAGGCGATGTTCTCCGGCCCGATGTGCCGCTCCATCTCGGCAATCGCGTTGTCGGCGCACGCCGGACCACACGCTTCGGGGGTTTGCCCCATCGGACAGCGATAGGGGTAGGCATAAGGGAGGCGGTAGACCTCAGGGGCGAACGGACCGAAGCCCTGCTTGTAGGGCATCACCTTGCCGGTGAGGGTCATCGCGAGGAGCGTCCGGCCGTGAAACCCGTGGTCGAACGTGACCACCGCCGAGCGGCCCGTCGCGTATCTGGCGATCTTCACGGCGTTCTCGACCGCTTCCGCGCCGGAGTTCACCAGCATCGTTTGCTTCGGGAACTCCCCAGGCGTGAGAGCGTTCAGTCGCTCGGCCAGTGCCACGTAGGGCTCGTTCATCGTGACGTGGAAGCAGGTATGCGTGAAAAGGTCCGTCTGTTCGTGGAGGGCGTCGGTGACCGCGGGGGAGGAGTTGCCCACGTTCAGCACGGCGAGCCCGGCCCCGAAGTCGATCAGCCGGTTTCCGTCGACGTCCTCGACGATCGCGCCGGATGCGGCCTTCACGAACACCGGAATCGTGTTGAAGACCGCCTTCGGGACCGCCCTGGCGCGTCGCTCGAGCAGGGCACGGGATTCCGGCCCCGGAATCTCCGTTACGAGCCGGCGCTCCTGAGCGATCTCCATTCCCGGCTCCTTCTATCAGACGCGCTGACGCGACGTAATGCCCCCGACACAAGGCTAGTTTCGCGGTTCGCCGGGGGTGCCGGAATGGCGCAGGGTTCAAACCGCCGGGCGTCGTTTGTACGGTCCGTACATGGAGCGGAGAGGGGCCGGGTCGCACGCGAGATTGTACGGATCGTACAATCGGCACCGTGCCGCTTCGGATCGACGACATCGTGCGGCTCCCCGGGCTCGCGCTGAGCTCGGTGACCGGACGGGTCGGCCTGGATCGTTCGGTTCGTTGGGTACACGTGAGCGAGCTCGAGGATCCCACTCCCTGGCTCAAGGGCGGCGAGCTGCTGCTTACGACGGGAATGGGTGTCGGGAAATCTCCCGCCCGCCAGCGCGCGTACGTGTCGCGGCTGGCTGAGGCGGATCTCGCGGGTCTCGGTTTCGGGACCGGCTTTTCGTTCAGCCGTGTGCCGAAGCCCGTCGTGGATACGGGCCGGCGCCTGCGCTTCCCGATCTTCGAGGTCCCGTATCCCGTGCCCTTCATCGCGATCACCGAAACGGTCTTCACCCGCCTCCTCGGCGAACAGTACGACGTGCTCCAGCGCTCGCTCGAGGCCCAACACGCCCTGACCCTCGCAGTCCTCGAAGGCACAGGTCTCATGGGACTGACGGAGGCGCTCGCCGCCGCGATCGACGGCTGGGCCGTGGTCCTCGATCGGCACGGCGTGGTGCTTGCGGCTGCGCCTCGCTCGGCGCGAGCGAGAGCGGCGCGCCTGTGGGAGGAATTCGGGAACGAGCCGCCGGAAGCCTCCGCGTTCAGCCTTTCGCTCAGCGACCGGGGCGACCACGTCGCATTGCAACCGGTCGGAGCGCGCGGGAGGGTGGAAGCCTTCCTGGCTGTCGGGAAGCGCGATGCGCTCAGCCAGTTCGATCGCATCGTCGCAAGCCACGCTCTCGCCCTCGTCGCGATCGAGCTCGACAAGATGCGCGCAGTTGCAGCGGCCGAGCACCGGCTGGCGGGGGACTTCTTCGATGCCCTCGTGCGAGGTGAGGCCTCGGAGCGAGAGAGGACTCGCGGGCTGCATCAATTCGGCTTCGACTCGCCCGGGCGGGTGACGGTGCTGGCGCTCACAGGCGGCGTGTCTCCCGATGAGCTGGCGTGGGCTCTCGAGGACGTGCTGTCCCGGTCGGGTGGCGCCTTTCTCACGGCTACTCGAGAGGAAGCACTCTTCGCCCTCGTCCCCTCCAACGGCACGAAGCTGCTGGATCGCATTCATCGAGACGTGTCGGCTGCCGTCGGTGACGACGTTCGGGTCGCCGCCGGAAGTGACGTGGCGCCCGACGACGTCGCAAAGAGCTTTCGCGAGGCACGCTACGCACTCGAAGTCTGCAAGGCAGATGGTCGGCCGATCGCGAACTTCGACTCGCTCGGAACGTACCGGCTGCTGCTCACGCTCCAGGAGCCAGACGCGCTCCGCGCATTCGCGGACTCGGTGCTCGGCCCCCTCGACGAGTACGACGCCGAGCATGGAGGAGAGCTGATTGCTTCCCTGCGCGCTTTCCTCGATCACAACGCGAGGTGGGAGGCTGCCGCCGGCGAGCTGTTCGTGCACCGACACACGCTCAGGTATCGAATGAGGAAGGTCGAGGAGCTCACGCACCGGGACCTGAACTCGGCGCACCACCGGATCGAATTCTGGCTGGCGCTCCGAGCCCGCGAGATCGTTGCCCCTGCCGATGCCACGTAACCGTTGGACCCTTCGTACAAGCGGGGCCGTCACGTTCGTACCTTCCGGGGGCCACGCGAATCCGTTGCTTCTGTTACGAAATGTCCAACTCGGCTTTCGAGCTGGCCGCGGTGGGGTGAAGGGATGGCAGTCGCGGTGAGGGGACGTGACGCGTCTTCGGTCGGTGATGGCCATGCCATGACCGAGCAACTGGAACCCATCGCTCCAGCCACTACGCCGGACCCGACTGCGGCGGTCGAGTTCCACCAGGTCACAAAACGATTCGGCGACGTCGTTGCCGTCGAGGCCCTCGATCTCGCGATTATCGGTGGAGAGTTCTTCTCGATTCTGGGCCCTTCGGGATCGGGGAAGACGACGTGCCTGAGGATGATTGCGGGGTTCGAGCGCCCAACCCAGGGGAAGGTGTTCCTCAAAGGTCAGGACGTGACCGACCTGCCTCCCTACGAGCGCGACGTCAACACCGTGTTTCAGGACTACGCGCTCTTCCCGCACATGAGCGTGGGCGCGAACGTCGACTACGGGCTCATGGTCAAGGGAGCCCCGCGCTCGGAGCGGCAGGGGAAGGTCGCGGAAGCCCTTCGGCTGGTGCGGCTCGAAGGATTCGAGTCTCGAATGCCGAGTCAGCTCTCGGGCGGTCAGCGTCAGCGGGTGGCGCTCGCGCGAGCCCTCGTGAACCAACCGAGCGTCCTCCTGCTCGACGAGCCTCTTGGCGCGCTCGACCTCAAGCTCCGTCAGCAGATGCAGGTCGAGTTGAAGTCGATCCAGCGGCGTGTGGGGCTCACCTTCATCTACGTGACGCACGACCAGGAGGAGGCGCTCAACATGAGCGACCGGCTGGCCGTGATGAACGCGGGCCGGATCGAGCAGGTCGGCACGCCCGCAGAGGTATACGAGCGACCGGCGACGAGCTTTGTCGCCGGGTTCGTGGGCGTTTCCAACGTCCTCTCCGGAGAGATCGCCAGCGCGCTAACCGGAGACCCGGAGGCCTTCACAATCCGACCGGAGAAGATCCAGATGGTCGGCGTCGAAGACGCCGCGGAGGAGGGGACGTGCACGGCGGTCGGCCGTGTCCGCGACGTCGTCTATTTGGGAGCGCACACGAGGTACCTCGTCGATCTCGATGCCGGCGGGGAGCTCGTGGTGCTTCAGCAAAACCTCACGACCTCCTCGATGGAGGCGCTGGAGGTCAAGGGGCGAGCTGTGCGGCTCGTGTGGAAACGGCAATTCAATCGTCCGGTCGAGGGGACCGGCGGGGACGCTGGGTCGGGGGATCCAGGAGAGGAGGGGCAATGAGAACACGATGGCGCCTGTTGGCGCTTGTCGCAGCCCTCGCGCTCGTCGCGGCCGCCTGTGGCGGCGACGGAGCGACCACCGGGGGCGGCGGAGACACGACGGGTCCGCTGCAAGAGCTCGGAGAGGGTGAGGGCGCGGTCAACATCATCGCGTGGGCCGGATACATCGAGCGGGGTGAGACCGACGAGAACTACGACTGGGTAACCCAGTACGAGTCGGACACCGGCTGCAAGGTCAACGTGAAGACAGCGAACACCTCCGACGAGATGGTGGCCCTCATGCAGGAGGGGTCCGGATTCGACCTCGTGACGGCGTCTGGTGACGCGAGCCTCAGACTGATCCTCGGGAACACGGTCCAGGAGGTCAACACCGACCTCATCCCCAGTTACAGCACTGTGGATGAGCGTCTCCAGGACGCTCCCTGGCACACCGTGGACAAGGACGGCGATGGCGCCCCGGAGCACTACGGGACGCCGTACCAGTGGGGATCCGACGTCTTGATGTACAACACCGACGTCTTCCCCGAGGCCCCGGACAGCTGGAGCGTCGTGTACGAGGAGCAGACGCTGCCGGACGGCGCCTCGAACAAGGGCCGCTTGGAGGCCTACGACGGGGCGATCGCGCTGGCGTCGGCCGCGCTGTACCTGAAGAGCGCGCAGCCGGATCTCGGGATCGAGGACCCGTACGCGCTCACTCGAGACCAGTTCGATGCGGTGCTCGAGGTCGTTCGGGACCAGCGCGAGCTCGTGTTTCGCTACTGGCACGACGCCTTCGTGCAGATCGACGACTTCGTCAATGAGGGAATTGCCGCGGCCACCTCGTGGCCGTTCCAGGTGAACCTCCTGCAGTTCGAGAAAAACCCGATCGCCAGCACGATCCCAAAGGAGGGAGCGACCGGCTGGGCCGACACGACGATGCTGAACGTGGACGCTCCAAACCCGAACTGCGCCTACCGCTGGATGGAGTGGTCGCTGAACCCGAAGGTTCAGGGCGATCTCGCTTCGTGGTTCGGCTCGGTTCCGTCGGTTCCGGCGGCATGCGAGGGGAACGAGCTCCTCGGGCCCAAGGGCTGCAAGATCAACGGGATCGACGACTTCGACAAGATCGCGTTCTGGAAGACGCCTCAGGCTGACTGCTTCGTCCCTGGGGGTCCGGAGGAGTGCGTTCCGTACCACGAGTGGGTCACGAACTACGTCGCGGTCATCGGCGGTCGGTAGTCGACCGCCGCGGGCTTCGGCGCTCGCGTAACGAGGGATGGGATGGGGCCGCGCTGAAGGCGGCCCCATCCCTCTGCCTCGAGGCAGGGAGGGATCGGTGGCGGTAAGCGTTGCCCAGCCGTCGCTCGCACGCCGACTCTCGGCGCTCTTCTACCGAAAGCCTTGGCTCAAGATTCTCGCTCTGTTGTCTCCAGGGCTCTTGTGGCTGGGCGTTCTCTATCTTGGTTCGCTCGGCGCCCTCATCATCCAAGGGTTCTATCGCCTGGAGGAGTTCACCGGGCTGGTCGTTCGAGACTTCAGCTTTACGACCTACCGGGCGCTCTTCGAGCCGGCGAACCTGGACATCATCATCCGGACGACCGCGATGGCCGCGGCGGTGACGGTCGCCTGTGCGGCGATCGCGTTCCCACTTGCCTATTACATGGCGAAGTTCGCGTCGCCTCGGATGCGAGCGTTCCTCTACATCGCCGTCTTGATGCCGCTCTGGACGAGCTACCTCGTCCGTGTGTACTCGTGGAAGTTCATGCTCGCGCGCGACGGCGTGATTCCCTGGTTCGTCGATCGCCTCGGGCTGGGCGCCGTGCTCGACTTCTTCCTGAACCTTCCCGTCGTCGGAGGAATCTCTCTGTCGAACTCACTGATCGGCATGTGGCTCGTGTTCGTCTACACGTGGCTCCCGTTCATGATCCTGCCGTTGGAGGCAGCGCTCGAGCGGGTGCCGGACTCCTACCTGGAGGCGTCGGCCGACATGGGCGCGCGGCCTCCGAAGACATTCCGGAAGGTGCTGCTTCCCCTTGCCCTTCCCGGTCTCGTCGCCGGATCAATCTTTACCTTCTCGCTTACGCTCGGGGACTTCATCATTCCGACGATCATCGGTAACTCTGCCTTCTTCATCGGCTCGCAGGTTCTCGTCCAGCAGGGGACCGCGGGGAACCTTCCGCTTGCGGCTGCGTTCGCGGCCGTCCCGATGGTGGTCATGGCGCTGTACCTGATCGGAGCACGTCGAACCGGCGCCTTCGAGGCGCTGTAGGAGGCGAGAGGTGGGGCGAGGCTGGGGGCTGCGGATCGCGACGGGAGCGGTGCTCGTCTTCCTGTACGTCCCGATCCTGATCGTGGCTCTCTACGCGTTCTCCGAGCAAGCCGGCGCCTTCCAGTTTCCACCGACGGGATTCACGACCCAGTGGTTTGGAGTTGCTGCCGACAACCCGGCGATCTGGCGCGCGCTTCGCCTGTCGCTGCTCGTCGCAAGCGGCGCGACGGCGATCGCGCTAGTGATGGGAAGCCTGCTCGCCGCCGCCGTCTACCGCACGAAGTTCTTCGGTCGGGAGGCGGTGTCGTTCCTGGTCATCCTCCCGATCGCGCTCCCGGGGATCGTCACAGGGATCGCCTTGCGTTCCACGATCGCACTGACGGGCATCGGCTTCACGATGTGGACGATCGTCATCGGGCATGCCACGTTCTGCATCGTCGTCGTCTACAACAACGTCATTGCGCGCTTCCGCAGGCTCAACCCGTCGCTGGTGGAGGCCTCGATGGATCTGGGGGCTTCCGGGTGGCAGACGTTTCGTCATGTGCTCTTGCCAAACCTCGGGACGGCGCTCTTGGCGGGGGGACTGCTGGCCTTTGCGCTCTCGTTCGACGAGATCATCGTGACGACGTTCACCGCGGGACAGCAGCAGACGCTTCCAATCTGGATCTTCTCGAGCCTCGTGAGGCCCAGGGCCCGGCCCGTGACGAATGTCGTCGCCCTCGTGGTAATCGCGGTGACGTTCATTCCGATCCTCGTGGCTCAGCGCCTCGCGCGGGAACCCGGCCAGGTCGGGCGACCCCTGGCGTTGGGGGGTGGGCGCTAGGCTCATGGACGGAGCGTCCAACGGGGGGCTCGGGGGGATAGCTCGCCAGGGCGGGAGCGCGGGGCTTCGTGCAGGCGAGCGGTCCCCCGATCAAGAAGGAGGGGCTAGATGGCGACGACGATGAATCGGCAGCGGATGTTCGTCGGCGGAGACTGGGTGGAGGGCTCAACCGACGAGGCGCTTCCGGTCGTAAACCCGGCGACCGGTGACACGATCGCGGAGATCCCGCGGGCATCCGAGGAGGATGTCGACCGAGCCGTTGCAGCCGCCCAGAAGGCATTCGACGAGGTCTGGGCCGACACGACCCCTAGCGAGCGGCAGGCGATGCTCTTGAAGCTTGCCGACATGATCGACGAGCACGCCGATGAGGTCGGTCGCCTCGAATCGGAGAACGTCGGAAAGCCTCTCGCATCCGTCATGACCGACGAGATGCCGGTTCTGACGGATCACCTGCGGTTCTTTGCCGGAGCCGCCCGCACGATGTCGGGACTTCCCGCGGGCGAGTACTTCAAGGCCGACGGGACGCTTTACACCAGCATGCTCCGACGAGAGCCGATCGGGGTAGTGGGGCTGATCGCGCCATGGAACTACCCGCTCTGGATGTCGATCTGGAAGTTCGGGCCTGCGCTCGCAGCCGGAAACACCGTGATCGTGAAGCCGTCGGAGTGGACGCCGCTCACCATGCTTCGAGTCGCGGGGTTGGCCGCCGACATCTTCCCGCCCGGTGTGTTCAACGTCATCACCGGCGACGGCGAGCCGACCGGAGCGGCGATCGTGAAGCATCCCGGCGTGGGCATGGTCTCCATTACCGGCGAGGTGACGACCGGGAAGGCGGTGGCGAGGGCGGCCGCGGACACGCTCAAGCGCGTCCACCTGGAGCTTGGTGGCAAGGCGCCGGTTGTCGTCTTCGACGACGCAAACCTCGAGTCCTCGGTGGAGTGGATCAAAATCGCCGGATACTTCAATGCGGGGCAGGATTGCACGGCGGCGACTCGTGTCCTCGCTGGACCGGGCATCTACGACGATCTGCTCGGCGCGCTCGTTCCGGCCGTCGAATCGCTCACCGTCGGTGACCCTCTCGCCGATGGCACGGAGATGGGTCCCGTCGTCTCGAAGGAGCAGCTCGAACGCGTCTCGGGGTTCGTCGACCGCGCCCGGGATGGGGGAGCGAAGGTGCTCACCGGCGGGGAGTCGCTGGACGGAGCCGGCTTCTTCTACAAGCCCACCGTGATCACGGGCATCGATCAGAGCGCCGAGATCGTGCAGCGCGAAGTGTTCGGACCCGTCGTCACGGTCCAGCGGTTCGAGGACGACGATCAGGCCCTCGCGTGGGCGAACGACGTCGACTACGGGCTCGCGGCGTCCGTGTGGACGAGGGACGTGGGGCGGGCGTTGAACGCCGCCCGAAAGCTCCGGTTCGGAACGGTGTGGATCAACACTCACATCCCGCTTACCCCCGAGATGCCTCACGGCGGCTTCAAGCAGAGTGGCTACGGAAAGGACATGTCCGTGTACTCGCTGGAGCACTACACCGAGCTGAAGCACGTGATGGCGGCGATTGACTAAGGGGCCTCCCATCGACACGAAACCGTTCCTCGTTGCGGGCGACCGGCGCTTCGGCCAGGGGACCTTTGAGGTTCGGAGCCCCTTCGACGACCGGGTCGTGGCGGAGATCGCGACACCAACCGATGCGGATGTCGACGACGCCCTCCAGGCCGCGGCCGACACGTTCGAGGAGTCCAGGCGTCTCCCGGCACATGTTCGGGCCGAGGCGTTGGCGCACGTCTCGCGCCGGCTCGCCGAGAGGGGGGATGCCGTCGCTGAACTGATCGCGCGCGAGGGCGGGAAGCCGCTCAAGTGGTCGAAAGTCGAGGCGACTAGGGCCGTTGCGACCTTCCGTTGGGCATCAGAAGAGATCCGCCGGCAGAGCGGCGAGCTCCTGCGTCTCGACGTCGACCAGGCCGCCGGGAGCAGAATCGGCATCATCCGGCGGTTCCCGTACGGTCCCGTCCTCGGCATCTCCCCGTTCAACTTCCCGGTGAACCTCGTCGCGCACAAGGTGGCGCCCGCGATCGCCGTCGGGGCGCCCATCGTCGTCAAGCCGGCGACGGCGACGCCGCTCGGAGCCTTGCTGCTGGGGGAGCTCGTCGGCGAGACCGAGCTGCCCGCCGGAATGATCTCCGTGTTGCCGATGTCGGGCTCCCGGGCGGAGCCCCTCGTAACCGACCCGCGGATCAAGAAGGTCACCTTCACCGGCTCCGACGAGGTTGGATGGCGGCTGAAGGGTCTCGATCCGAAGAAGCGGTTCACGTTGGAGCTCGGCGGGAACGCCGGCGTGATCGTGCACTCCGACGCCGACCTCGACCACGCGGCGGCCAGGATTGCCTTCGGTGGGTACTACCAGGCGGGCCAGTCCTGCATCTCCGTGCAACGCGTTCTGATTCACGCACCGG
>JBOGWA010000128.1:0-75035 GCA_050693155.1 Actinomycetota bacterium
GCCCGCTGTCGATGGCTCGGATCCTCGAGCCCCTCACCGCGATGCTCATCTCCGTGAACCGCCGCTATGGCATCCGCGGCGCCGGTTTGCGCGTCACCGGACGCGCCGCCTGGGGCGTGCCCAAGAAGTAGCGTGCGAAATGAATCGCCAGATTCATTTGTTGACCCACTCAGGCGCAGGAAGGAGTGAGGGTGAAGATCGGAATAGGGCTTCCAAACACCATCGCGGGGGTTCCGGGGAGCATGCTCCTGGACTGGGCCAGGCGAGCCGAGGAGCGAGGTTTCTCGTCGCTGGCCACGATCGGCCGGGTGGCCTACCCGAGCCACGACACGATGGTGACGCTCGCGGGCGCCGCCGCCGTCACCGAGCGGATTGGGTTGCTCACGAACATTCTCCTTATCACGACGCACAGCCCGGTGATGATCGCGAAGGCAGCAGCAGGTGTGGATCAGATCTCGGGTGGTCGGCTCACGCTCGGCCTTGCCCCCGGAAGCCGACCCGATGACTTCGAGGCTGCCGAGCAGCCGTACAAGAATCGAGGCCGTCGAATGGACGAGGCCCTCGAGACCATGCGGAAGGCCTGGCGAGGGGAAGCGGTCGCCGGCAGCGATAAACCGGTGTCGCCCTCACCCGTGCGGGGGGATGGAATCCCGATTCTCATCGGCGGGATGTCCGAGAAGGCAATCGAGAGGACCGTCGAGCACGGAATCGGCTGGACGGCGGGCGGCTCGCCACCGGACGCCGTCGGCCCCTTTGCAGAGCAGGTTCGCGCCGCATGGAAGCAGGCCGGCCGTGAAGGGGAGCCGTACATCGTGGCGCTCAGCTACTACGTTCTCGGAGGGAAGGAGAGCGAGTCGGCCGCGAACTTACGGCACTATTACGCGTTTCTCGGCGAGATGGCCGATACGATCGCCCAGTACACGCCGAAGACCGCGGACGGGGTACAGGAAACGGCGAAGGCTTTCGAGGCGCTCGGGGTCGATGAGTTCATCTTCGACCCCTCTGTTGCGGACCTGGCTCAGATCGACCTGTTAGCCGACGCCATCCTCTGAGACGTCGCGCTCTCAGGTCGGGCCGATTTCGACGAGGGTCTGACCGGTTTCGACGACGTCGCCGGATTTGACGTCGACCCGGCCGACGGTTCCCTCCTGGGTGGCCGCGATGTGATTCTCCATCTTCATGGCCTCGAGCACGCAGATGACGTCGCCGGGCCGAACTTCCTGACCCTCCTCGACCATCACCTGAAGGATCGTCCCCTGCATCGGTGCGGTGATCGTCCCGGCTGAATGTCCGTGGTGCGCCTGCGCGTCGCTCGCGGGCGGCGCCGGCGGCGCCGGTAATGCTTCGCCCCAAACGCGGACCGGCAGTCGCCGTCCACCGACCTCGACGACGACGGTGGATGCGTGGTGCGGGGCATCTAGCTCGGCAGGGGTGGGGCCGTTCGACTCGAATCGGTCTTCCGCGAGTGCCTCCTCGACCCACCGAGTTGTGTGGCGCGCTTCGCGGAACTCCGGCGTTTCGAGCACCCACCGGTGGAATGGGATCGTCGTCGGAACGCCCGCGATCTCGAACTCGTCGAGCGCGCGAATCGTTCTTCTCATCGCTACATCCCGGTCCTCTCCCCAGCAAATGAGCTTCGCGACGAGCGAGTCGTAGTCGGCGGGAATCGTCCGGCCTTCGGTGATTCCTGCGTCCACGCGGACGAAGGGTCCCGACGGGGGGCGGAACCGCGTAACGAGCCCGGGCCCGGGCAGGAAGTCGCGAGACGGATCCTCGGCGTTGATCCGGCACTCGAGAGCGTGTCCTCGGGTCTCGGGCGAGAGATCCACCTTCTCTCCGAGGGCGACGGCGATCTGCAGGGCGACGAGGTCGAGGCCCGTGACCATCTCGGTGACCGGGTGCTCGACCTGGAGCCGGGCGTTGACCTCGAGGAAGTAGTAGGAACCATCGTCCTCAACCAGGAACTCGACGGTTCCGGCGCTTACGTACCCGGCCGCCTTGGAGATTGCGAGCGCCGCCTCGGCGATCTGGGCGCGAAGATCGGCGTCGATGACGGGTGATGGGCTCTCCTCGAGGAGCTTCTGGTAGCGGCGCTGGAGCGAGCAGTCGCGTTCGCCAAGGAACGACACGTTCCCGCGCGTGTCGGCGATCACTTGCGCCTCGACGTGGTGGGCCCGCTCGAGGTAGCGCTCGAGGTAGACCTCGGGGCGTCCGAAATAGGCCTCGGCTTCGCGGGCCGAGCGTTCGACGGCGTCCTCGAGGTCGCCGGGCTCCCGAACCACGTGCATCCCTCGACCTCCTCCGCCGTGTGCCGCCTTCACCGCGACGGGGAAGCCGATCTGGGCTGCCGTCGTGAGTGCCTGCTCGAACGTCACCGGCTCTGAGGCGCCGGGAATGACCGGGACGCCGACCTGCTCGGCCGTGCGCCGGGCAGCCGCCTTGTCGCCCATCATCTCCATCGCTTCCGGAGGGGGGCCGAGGAAGGCCAGGCCAGTGTCCGTGCAGGCCTTCGCGAAGTCGGGACTCTCAGCGAGGAAGCCGTACCCAGGGTGCACAGCCGTCGCCTTCGCTTTCGCCGCGATCTCGAGGATCGCTCGCACGTTCAGGTAGGACTCCGAAGGGGGCGGGGGGCCGATACGGTAGGCCTCATCCGCCCACTCAACATGAAGGGCGTCTCGGTCCGCGTCGGAATACACGGCGACCGTGGGGATGCCGAGGTCGCGGCATGTTCGGATGATGCGGACGGCGATCTCGCCTCGGTTCGCGATGAGGATGCGGGTGTCCACCACGGGTCCGCTCAGCGATAATCGAGCCCCTCATGGGCTCAGTCAGCGTGCTGCGTCAGGATAGCCTGGCGGATGCCGTGCGCGCGGGAGGGATCACCGTCCCGCCGGTTTTCCACGAGGTGACTGGATCGACGAACGCCGACGCCGTCCGGCTGGCGGCCGCCGGCGCGGCAGAGTGGAAGATCGTGGCGGCCGGCCATCAGATGCAAGGTCGGGGACGCATGGGCCGCGGCTGGACGTCCTCGCCCGGCAAAGCGTTGCTGTTCTCGATCCTCCTACGCCCGCCGCTCCCGCCGGACGAGACGCCGCTCATCGCCCTCCTCGCCGCCGTCGCGATGGCCGACGTCTGCAAGCACGAAGCGGGAGTTGAGGTGTTCTCGAAGTGGCCGAACGACCTGCTCGCTTCGGAGCGAAAGCTCGGAGGAATCCTCCCGGAGGCACGCATCACCGGGGGGCAGGTCGAGCAGGTCGTGCTCGGCATCGGCGTGAACATCTCGATGCAGGCCGACGACTTCCCGGGGGAGTTCCGGCGCCAGGCGACGAGCCTTTCGTTGGAGGGCAGCGCCGTTTCGCCCGGCGCCCTGCTCACCGCGTTTCTCAGGAGGTTTCGCGAGGCGTACCGGCCGCACGAGCAGAGTTTCGGCGAGCGCGTGCTCGAGGCCTACCGGATGGTCTGCACGACGATCGGGCGACGCGTGAAGGCAACCGGGCCGAACGGCCGGGTTGTCGAAGGCACGGCGATCGGAATCAATCACCACGGTGGTCTGATCGTCGAGGACGTCGGGCGCCGCACCGCGGTGGCGTTTGGCGAAGTCGCTCATCTAGATCAATGAGGGGGGATGAAGAGTGAAGATCGCGGGGCTTCGGGTCCACCTCTGTCACTTCCCGCTGCCCGAACCGTTCTCACCCTCGTGGCTGCCCGGGTTCCCGATGGCCACGAACGGCTGCGCCGTCTTTCGAATCCAGACCGACGAGGGGATCGAGGGCGTGAGCGCGGCGCCGCTCATCGCCGACGAGGCGAAGGGGCTGGTCAACCTGCTCCGGGCCATCCTGCCCGGTCGTGACCCGACCCAGGTCGAGGAAATCTTCAAGCTTGCGCGCTCGGCGACGCGGGCGCTTGGGCTCCGGGCCTGGCATCTGGAGCCGGCATGCTGGGACATCATCGGGAAAGCCGCGGGCCTCCCGGTCTGGCGGCTGCTCGGCGGGGCGCGAAATCGGATTCGCGCCTATGCGTCAACCGGTGAGCTTCGCGAACCGAAACGCCGGGTCGATGACATCCTCGAGCTCAAGGAACGCGGGTTCACGGCGGCGAAGCTCAGAATCCGCTGGCCGACGATCGAGGAGGACCTCGCGCTCGTTCGCGCCGTCCGGGAGGCCGTCCCCGACCTCACGCTCATGGTGGATGCGAACCAGGGCTGGCGGGTTCACGGCTTCGCCGAGTACCCGGAGTGGGACCTCGGACGGGCCGTGCGGACCGCACGGGCGCTGGAGGAGCTCGACATCGCCTGGCTCGAAGAACCGCTCGACCAATTCGATTACCGAGGCTATGCGGCGCTCCGCGCCAAGACCAACGTTCCGCTCGCGGCGGGGGAGATGCTTTCGGATCTGCACGGCTTTCGGGATCTGATCGAGCATCGGGCGGTGGACATCCTGCAACCGGATGCCGTCCTCACCGGCGGGATCCTGATGGCAACGAAGGTCGCCGCGATGGCGGAGGCGGCGGGCCTCGGGTTCGCCCCGCACACCTGGACGAACGGCATCGGGTTGCTCGTGAACCTCCAGGTGATGGGAGCGGTGGCCAACGCGGCCTGGTGCGAGTATCCGATCGATCCGCCCGGCTGGCCGCCGGAGGTTCGGGACGCGATGCTCGCCGAACCGGTTGCGATCGACGCAGATGGCTTCGTGACGCTCCCGGAGACGCCCGGGCTCGGCGTCGTGCTCGACGAGGAGCGGATCGCCGCGCATGGCGAAGAGATCTAACAGGCAAAGCGACGATGAATTCGTCCGCCGTCGGACCATCGAGACGAGCCTGCGCGACGGATCACGGGTCCGGGTGCGACCGATCTTGTCCGACGACAAGCAGCATCTCGTGGAGGGGTTCCGCCGACTCTCGCCGGAATCCAGATACCGGCGATTCATGACGCCGATCCAAGAGCTCACGCCGGAGATGCTCCGTCATCTCACCGAGGTCGACCATGCCGATCATTTCGCGTGGATTGCCTTCTCGGCGGAGGAACCGGGCAACCCGGGGGTGGGTGTTTCGCGATACGTCCGGTTTCCCGACGAGCACGACGTCGCGGAAGCCGCGGTGACGGTCGTCGACGACTGGCACGGGCGAGGCCTGGGGACGCTGCTCCTGCAACTGCTCGGCGCGAGCGCTTTGGAGAACGGCATCCGGCGGTTCCGTTCCTACGCGCTCGAGGCGAACAAGGCGGTTCGTGACGTTCTCGAACCGATGGGGGCCCGCTTCGAGCACGACTCCGGCGGCGTCGTCCGGGTCGAGGTGGATCTCCCCGGATCGGCCGAGCAGCTCGTGGGAACGGGCGTCTACGAGGTTCTTCGCCGCGTCGCTCGGGGTGAGGGCCCCGTCATCATTCCCGGAGCCGGTCTTTCCGGTCGATCTGAAGGCGGATAGACTTCGCGCGCTCATGAGCGACCGCGTTGCCATCATCGGGGTGGGCCACGCGGGGTTCGCGACCATGACTCCCGGGCTCTCGTACAAGGAGCTGACCTTCGAGGCGGCCATGCGCGCGTACGACGATGCCGGCGTCAATCCCCGGAAGGACGTCGATTCGTTCGTGTGCGTCTCGGAGGACTTCCTCGAGGGGACCAGCATCTTCGACGAGTACGTTCCCGATCAGATCGGCGCCGCCCTCCGCCCGGTGCACACGGTCTCGGCGGACGGACTCTTCGCGGTCGCCACCGGGGTGATGCTCATCCGCTCGGGGGCGGCCGAAATCGTCGCGATCGAGGGCCATAGCAAGGCGTCCGACATCGTGACGCTCGGGCGCATCCAGCAGTTCGCCCTGGACCCGATCTTCGCCCGCCCGCTGGACATCCCGGTGTTTGCCCTGGCCGGGCTCGAGATGAATCGGTACCTGGCGGTTTCCCGAGCCACCGAGGAGCACTGTGCCCTCGTCGTCGAGAAGAACCGTCGGAACGCGCTGGACAATCCGCGCGCCGCGTACCCGACGAAAGTGACGGCTGGAGATGTGGCCGCCTCCGAGCCGGTCTGGTCGCCGCTCAGGAGGCTCGACATCGCCGAGCGAGCCGACGGGTGCGTCGTCCTGGTGCTGGCGGCAGAGGAGCGCGTCAGAGATCTCACCGACGACCCGGTATGGATCGTCGGGGTCGGGTGGTCCTCCGGGTCGCCGACCCTGGAGAGCCGGAGCTGGGACGAGGTCGACTACGTCCGCGCGGCGGCCGACCGGGCCTACGGGATGGCGCGGATCGGAACCCTTGCGGAGGTCGTCGATCTCGCCGAGGTGGACGACACCTACTCCTACCGGGAGCTGATGCACCTCGAGGCGCTCCGCCTGGCCCGACCCGGGGAGGCGGGGCCCATGCTGGAGGAGGGCATTTTCGGCCGGGACGGCGAGCTCCCCGTAAACGTCTCGGGGGGCTCGCTGGGCCAGGGCTATCTGTTCGAGGCCAACGGCCTGGCCCGCACGCTCGAGTGCGTGCTGCAGCTCCGAGGCGAGGCCGGCGAGCGACAGGTCGAGGACGCGGGGGTCGCCGTCGCTCAGTCCTGGCGCGGAGAGCCGACCACGACCGCCGCAGTTGCCATCTTCGCCGGCGACGAGGCGGTGGCCTGATGACCCTTACCCTCGACCACGTCTACTACTGGGTGAGCGACATGGACCGCGCGGTGAAGTTCTACCGGGACATCGTGGGCTTTCGCCTCATCCGGCAGGACGGTCGGTCCTGGGCGGAGTTCGACAGCGGTGAGGTTCGCTTTGCGCTTCACGGCGCGATCGACGGGCGTCAGGCGGAGCCGGGTGGAGCCACGGCCGTCTTCCGGGTGCAGGATTTGGACGCAACGCGGAGCTCCCTGGAAGCGAACGGCGTGGCGTTCGAGCAACACGTCGGAGAAGTGGAGGGATACGCGCGCTTCGCGACGTTCCTCGATCCCGACGGCAACCAGGTTCAGATCATCGAGTACGCCGGGGAGCTCGAGGGGGTAGCCCGCCCGGATTCTATGAACGGCACGAAAAGCCAGCGAGCGGACCCCTCGATCGGAAGACAGGAGCGTTAGTGGGACAGCGTGTTGCGGTCGTCGGCGCCGGCATGACGAAGTTCGTCCGCCGCGCTCAGGAAACGGGCAAGGAGCTTGCCTGGGAAGCGGCAAGGGCGGCGCTCGATTCCTGCGGAATGACGCTCGACGATATCGATTGTGTCGCGCTCGGCTCGGCCCCGGATGCCTTCGACGGCGTCCATATGAAAGGGGAATACCTCTCCGACGGAGCCGGCGGGTTTGGGAAGCCGTACTTCCGGACCTACGTCGGTGGTGGCACCGGCGTCTTCGTCGCGATCCAGGGTTGGTACCAGGTCGCCTCCGGCATGTTCGACACGTGCCTCGTCGTCGCGGAAGAGAAGATGTCCTCCACGCAACCGCATCCGCAGGGAGCGTTTCTGACGATTTTCGACAGCATCCTCGAGCGGCCGCTCGGGCCGAACCTCCTTTGGATCTTCGCGCTGGAGATGAATCGCTACATGAGCGTGCACGGGCTCGACAAGCGCGACATCGCGTCGGTGGCCGTCAAGAACAAGCGAAACGCGGCCAACCATCCCGCGGCGCTGCTCGGGGAGGCCGACATCACCGTCGAAGACGTCCTAGCGTCCGAGGTGCTCGCCTGGCCGGTGCAACGGCTGGACGTCTCACCAATCTCCGACGGCGCCGTCGCCGTGGTTCTCGCGGCCGAGCACGTGGCCCGCCGGACCACCGACCGTCCCGTGTGGGTGCAGGGCGTCGGCTGGCATCTCGACACCTCGTACTGGACGAACCGCGACCTCTACTACCCGCGGTATGTGGAGTACGCGGCCCGCCAGGCCTACGAGATGGCCGGCGTCCGAGAGCCGCGGAAGGAGATCAATATCGCCGAGCCCTACGACCCCTTCGACTACAAAGAGCTGCACCACCTGGAGGGCTTGATGCTCTTTGACAAGGGAAAGGCGCCTGAGGCCATGCGTGATGGCGTATTGAACCGGGACGGCGACCTCCCGTCGTGCCCGTCCGGGGGGTTGCTTGGCGTCGGGAACCCCATCGCCGCCGCCGGGCTTATGAAGATCGCGGACCTCTATTGGCAGCTTCGCGGCGAGGCCGGAGATCGCCAGGTCCCTGGGGACCCGCGGCGTGGCGTTGCGCAGGCGTGGGGAGACCTCATGCAGGTGGGCACGGTGGTGGTGATGGGGCGATGACCGACACGCCGCCGCTCACGACTCGAGGCCCCCGAGGGCTCTCGGACGAGGAGTTTCGGAGCGCCCCGGGCGCAGTCGACTTCGCCGTCGATGCTCGCTACGAATGGGACGCGGGGATCGCCGTCGGGGAGTTCCTCCGAGGTCTGAAGGATGGAAAGATCCTCGGGCGCGTCTGCCGGCAGTGCGGGCGCACCCTTGTTCCACCGCGGATGTTCTGTGAGGAGTGCTTCCGACCCACTGACTCGTGGGCTGAGGTCCCAGACACGGGGCGCGTGAATACCTTCTCGATCTGCTATATCCGCTGGGACATGCAGCAGCTCGACCCCCCGGAGATTCCTGCCGTGATCGAGCTCGACGGACCAACGCCCGGTATGGGCTTCATGCACAAGATCTCCGAGGTGAAGCCCGACGACGTTCGGATCGGAATGGAGGTCGAAGCTGTCTGGAAGCCCGAGAGCGATCGTGAGGGCTCCATCCTGGACATCGAGTACTTCCGCCCCCGTGGAGGGAAAGCCTAGTGCTCGAGAAGCTCTCCGACCCAGGGAAGGTCAAGCTCTGGGCGGGCTCGGTCCCGGTTCGCCACCGCTACACGCCGGGCATTGCCGGTGAGGCGTTCTTCCGGGCGCTCAAGGAAGACGGTCGGCTCCTCGCCTCCCGATGCGAGTCGTGCGGGATCACCTACTGTCCGGCGCGGCTGTTCTGCGAGCGGTGTTTCGCCGAGCTCGAGCCCGGCGTCACGGTTGGCCCTCAGGGCGTGCTCGAGTCGTTCACTGTGGGCTACCAGGGCCCGGACGGCGAACGTCTGAACGAGCCGGCGATGGTTGGCCTGGTCCGGCTCGACGGGGCGGACACAGTGTTCGTTCACTTTCTCGTAGAAGTAGAGGAAGGCGCGCTGGAGATCGGTCGGCGTGTGGAGGCAGTCTTCTTGCCCAAGCAAGAACGCACGGGCTCGATCCTTGACCTCCAGGGCTTCCGTCTTTTGGAGCCGTAGCCCGGGTTTCCTCCCGCTCTCTCCCTCGCTCCACCGAGACCGCCGTCGCGTTCGAGATCACCAGGGCGAAGTCCTGGTCGGTGCCGTCGCCGCGGAAGAGGATTCCGTCTCCGGGGAGATTGTGCGCGGCGACGCGGACGCGATACCGGCCCTCAGGGCGCTGAACGTAGACATTCTCGAGGTTGTTCATCCGATCTCGCTTCCCCCCCGTGAGGGACCAGCCCTCGAGGAAGGCGTTCCCGCGGTACGTCGAATCCGATCCTTGCACCGACAGGTCGAGATCGTTGACGAGCGTCGGGTCCGTTTCCTTCTTGACCGGCGTCGCCGGCTCGTCCGTCCACACGAGCGACACCTTGAGCGGGCGCCCCGGATCGGCGACCTCTACGACGAAATCCCACCAGTGGTCGATCGCGCTCAGTCCCTTGGTCTCGTCCACGTAGACGCGTGAGGCCGAGGGATCGAAGAGATTTCCGAGGTGCAACCGTCCCCAGCCCTCGTTGAAGTTCGGGATGTCCGGAACTCCCATGTCGTGAGCGGAATTGATGAGCAGGGCTTTCGACATCGCGGGCGAGGGGTCGGCGCCATCGTTTCGCTCGCGCCACCATTGCGTGATGAGCGCCACGGCCCCCGCCACGTGCGGGGATGACATCGAGGTGCCGCTGCACATCGCGTAGCGGCCGAAAGAGTTCCCGTCGCTCGGGGGCTCGAAGCAGGCAGAGGAGGCAGTGCTGGATCGTGTGGAGGCGACGTTTTCTCCCGGCGCCGCGATCGTGGGCAGGATCCTCCCGTCGCTTGCGGGACCGCGGCTCGAGAAGGAGGAAACGATGTCGACGTCTCGGCGCCCCTCAGAGCCGCTGACCTTCGTGAACCGCTGCGACCGCGTGCTTGCGACCGTGATGATGTTCTTCGCCTCCTTCGGAGACGTGATCGTTGCCAGGCTCGAGCCCGAGTTGCCGGCGGAGAACACCATCGTGAACTGCTCGGCGCCGGGTGCGAGGAGGTCGCCATCCCGAACGAGGGTGTCGATCATCCGCGCGCTCGCCAGATAGCCGTTGCCCTCGCCCGTGTTCCAAGAGGCGTTCCAGATGGCGGCGCCGCTCAGGAGCGCATCTCGCGTCATCTCCGCGAATCCGAAACCGTCCCGAGGCGGCCAGTCACTCGACACCGTTGCAGGCGAGGTCGTCGAGATGACGTTCTGGTCCAGCAAGGTCGCTCCCGGCGCAACGCCGAGGCCGTAGAGGAAGCCGGCGAAGTCTCGCGAACCTCCTTGCGCGCGGAGGAGCGTCCCGTCGCCGGCCACGATTCCGGCCACGTGCGTGCCGTGGCCGTAGCTGTCCACGGGCTCGCCGGTGGGGAGGGCGGAGTAGTCCTCCGGCTTCTCGACGCGACCTTCCAGGTCGGGGTGGCTCGCGTCGATGCCGGTGTCGGTGATCGAAACCGCGACGCCGGATCCATCCAGGCCGACCGAATTCAGCCAACTCTCATATCCGGGGATGGGTCGGTTGCTCGGAGCGTCGAGGTTGCCGGCGATGATCTGTGCGGTCCCCTCGTCGTCGGGGTAGAGGCCCCTCATCGACGGCCCGATGTAGAGCACGTCCGCCCGCTGGGCCAGGCTCGAGAGATCTCCCGCTCCGACCAACAGCGTCACTTCGTAGAGAGGCCCATCGTCAGGGAGGGCCGTCACCGTCCCGATTTCCCCGATCTCGGTCAGAGCCTGCTCGACCTCGGCGATCTGCTCGCCATGGACGAGTACCGCGACGGGGAGGCTGCCATCGATCGCCGGCGAGAGGGCGAGCTTCTCGACCGGCAGGACGGCGCGAACCGACCGAACGTGTTGAAGCGCCCGACTCCGCGCCAGGGCGTCCTCGCCCAGCCACGAGAGGTACGAATCGTGCGGCACGTACAAGAGTGACCGGGCGCCGAGCGCTTCCAGGGATGCCCGATCGGCGCTCGTGATCCGTTCCGCGAACGTCACCCGGTACCAACCTCCCTCGTCGTTTCCGGAAGCGGCGCCGACCGGCGCCAAGGAGATGGCGACGGTTGCGATGACGGCCGCGAGGAGACGTTTCAAGCGCTGCGTCTCGAGTGGAGCGTCATCCGCATCCCGCCCTCGGGGCGAAGGACGATGCTCGGCAGAAGCTCGGGGACCTCATCGCTCACCGAGCGGATCCTCCAGTTCTGCGCGATGCTCGCGAGAACGAGTACGCCTTCCGCCATTGCGAACGGTTCGCCGAGGCAGACGCGCGGCCCCCCACCAAATGGGTAGTAGGAGTACTTCGGCCGCTTGTCGGTCGGTTCCCGAATCCAGCGTTCGGGCCTGAAGGCGTCCGGGTCCTCGAAGAAGCGGGGGTCCCGGTGAAGGACCCATTGCGGCATGAGCACGATCGAATCCTTGGGAATGCGAACCCCTCCTACCTCGGTGTCCTTGTTCGCTCTCCGATCGATCAGCCAGACCGGCGGGTAGAGGCGCATCGCCTCCAAGAAGATCGCCTTCGCGTACGGCAGCGCCTCCGTATCGTCGACCGATGCCGGTCGTGACCCAAGAACTGCATCGAGCTCCTCGTGCAGCTTCGACTCTTCATCCGGGTGCAGGGCAAGGAGATGCCACGCAAACGTCAGGCCGTTCGACGTCGTTTCGTGCCCCGCAAGGACGAGCGTCATCAGCTCGTCCCTCAGTTGCTCGTCGGACATTGACGTCTCGGGATGCTCCAGCCCCCGGATGAGGGTGGAGAGCAGATCAGAGCCGCGAGCCCCTTCATTTCGACGTTGATCGATCAACTCGTAGATTGCCTCGTCCATGGTCTTCCGAGCCGGTTCGAGCCGTTGGGAGATCTCTGGAGGCAGCAGGTCAGCCGAGAGGCTCGAGGGGTGGAACGACTTCCGGAAGGCTTCGAGCCACAGCGTGAGACCGTCTCCGATCCCTCGTGCGAATGCGTCATCGACTTCCAGGTCGAAGATGGCCCTACAGATGATCCAGAGCGCAAGCAGCCGCATCTCCTCGTTGATGTTGACCTCCTGCTCGGACGCCCAGCGGTCTTGAAACCGCGTGCTCTCCTCGAGCATCACCTGGGCGTACGCGCTGATCTGACGAGGGCCGAAACCGGGTTGGAGGATCGGGCGCTGCCGGTCGTGGAGCTCGCCGTCCGATGTGATGAGACCCTGACCCAGGATCATCGCGAGCTTCGCGTTGCTCACTCCCTTGTTGAAGTCTCGATGTCGAACGGTGAGGACCTCGCGGACGAGATCCGGATGATTGAGCGCGAAGCAGCGTTGGAGGCCCAGTCTCCATTGGGCCATGTACGGGTGGGTGCGTCCGACCTTCTCCATGAAGTCGATTGGGTGGCGGAGCCACTCCTCGACCGAGGCCAGGCCACCTCCCAGCATGACCGGCTCGAGCCGTTCCGGATCGCTCTCTGTCTTCATGGCACGGTCTCGGGTGTCAGCTCTCCGCGCGCGTGGGCGTCACGAAGAGCGCTTCGCCGAAGCTTCCCGCTCGTCGTCTTCGGCGCGGATCCTCGCGGCAGGACCACAACCTCGCCGACGGTGATGCCCACCGACTCGTTGACGGCCTTGCGGACGAGCTTCGGCAGGGCATCCGGATCGGCATCCCGGGCGGGTTCCACGGCCACGACCACGTGCCCCTCGCCATCGCCGGGGGCCGCGAAGGCGATGCAGGATCCAGGGCGCACCCCGTAGACACGGCTCGCCGCCCACTCGATGTCCTCGGGGGCGTAGTTATTGCCCATGACGATGATGAGGTCCTTGATCCGGCCGGTCACGAACAGCTCGCCATCCGACAGGTAGCCGAGGTCGCCGGTGCGAAGCCAGCCATCCACAAAGGGATCTGGGGCATCACCGAGATATCCGGACATGAGCGACGGGCTTCGGAGGAGGATCTCGGCGACGTGGCGGTCGGGCACGTCGCCGGCATCATTCGCGATACGAACCTCGACGCCGGGCATCGGCGGTCCGCTCGACACGATGCGTTTGGACGCGCCACTCCCGCCCGAGATTGCTCTCCCGGACGTCGCAAGCTCTTCGATGTCGACCTCGTCGATCCGGATCTCGGTCCCCCGCGTCGTGAGCGTGGCTCCCAGCACGTTCTCCGCCAGCCCGTAGGCGATGAGCAGGGTTCCTGGACGAAGGCCCAGTTGCCCGCCGACTTGAAGGATGAGGTCGACCATAAAGGGGTCAATCGACTCCGCGCTCAGAACCGCAAGGACGATTGGAGAGAGATCGATCCCGGTCGGGTCCCGAAGCGCGGCCTTGAGCGCGGCCCCCCACGCGGACGCCGGTCCGCCAGTGAAGCCGGCTCCTACCTCCGCGATCAGCCGAAACCACAGCGCCGGATCCTTCGCCATCAGCTCGGTCGGCATGAGATGCGCGTCCACGCCGTACACGAGGGGGCACGTGACGAAGCCGAAAAGCCCGTAGTCGTGAAACAGGGGAAGCCAGGCCAGCGTGGGGTTGTCCTTTCCGAGTCCACTGTTGACGGAGTTCGACCGAGACGCGGCAAGGATGGCTTGATGGGAGAGCGTCGCGCCTTTTGGTGATGCGGTGCTGCCGGAGGTGAATTGGATGGCCGCGATGCCCTCGGGATCGAGATCGGGAAGCGCTCGAGCCTGGGGACTCGGGACCGAGGCGTCCCAAGAGAACGCGACTTCCGGGGGAATCTCATCGAAGAAGCGGGGATGCACCAAGACCGTTTGGCACTCCGCCGCTTGGATCAACGGCTGAAGTCGTTCCGACGACGGGACCCGCCCGCGGAGTCCCGGCGAGTAGGGGAGGGACACGACCGTGCCTCCGAGGCACCACGTCGAGAATGCCCACTTCACCCATTCAGGGTGGTTCGGCCCCAGGATCCCAACCGTGCCCCCGGGTCCCACGCCTCGGTCGGCCAGCACCTGTGCTCCCCCGAACATCGCATCCACGAGCTCGTCTCCAGGCAGGGTGCGCATGACGTCGTCGAGGTGAAAGTGCATGGCCCAGCCCGCTTCCGCGCCCTGAACGAGGGCTTCGGGGATCGTCGTCGCCTCGTTATTCATGTGTTTGAACCGCAACCGGTCGACTCATTCGGTGGAGTCGGGTCCGGGAATTATCTCTGAATCTGCGCCTCACGGGGGCGGAGGGTGGCGTCGGGCGCTCGATGAGGCTCGACTAGACTCCGGGACCGAGAAGTAGAGATGGACTTCGACCTCACGCCCGAGCAGGAGGAGTTTCGAAAGACCGTCCGTTCGTTCGCTGAGGAGATCATCGCGCCTCGGGCCGAAGAGATGGACCGGTCCGAGGAGCTCCCCATGGACATCGTGAAGCAGATGGGCGAGCTCGGGCTCTTCGGCCTTCCGTTCCCCGAGGCGTACGGCGGCCAGGGGGCGGACTTCCTCACGTTCTGTCTCGCGATCGAAGAGCTCGCTCGCGTCGATTCCTCCATGGCCATCACCCTCGAGGCGGCCGTGGGTCTCGGAGCGAACCCGATCTATCGACACGGGACCGAGGACCAGAAGCAGCGCTGGCTGGTTCCCATGTGCCACGGAGAGATTCTGGGAGCCTTCGGCCTCACGGAACCGGGCGGTGGCTCCGATGCCGGGGCGACCAAGACGAAGGCGACGCTCGAAGGTGGGGAGTGGGTCATCAACGGCTCCAAGGCGTTCATCACGAATGCCGGCACGCCGATCTCGAAAGTCGTGACGGTCACCGCCGTGACGGGTGATCGAGACGACGGCAGCCCGGAGATCTCGACGATCATCATCCCGACCGATACCCCCGGATTCGGGGTCGGAAGGGCGTACCGGAAGATCGGCTGGCACGCGAGCGACACTCGAGAGCTCTCGCTCAGCGACTGCCGCGTGCCCGAGAGGAACCTTCTCGGCGAGCGCGGGAAGGGCTTTGCGCAGTTCCTCGAGACGCTCGACGACGGGCGAATCGCGATCGCCGCCCTCGCGGTCGGGCTCGCGCAGGGATGCCTCGACGAATCGGTGAAGTACGCGATCGAGCGCCACGCGTTCGGACGCCCGATCGGAGAGTTCCAGGGCGTCCAGTTCAAGGTCTCCGATATGAAGGTTGCCGTTGAGACGGCGCGCTTGGCGACGTACAAGGCCGCCTGGTTGCGGGACGGCGGGCGGCCGTACAAGGGTGCGGCGGCTCTCGCGAAGCTGTACGCGAGCGAGATCGCCGTCACCTGCGCCCGGGAGGCGGTTCAGGTCCACGGGGGATATGGCTACATGGAGGAGGTCCCCGTCGCTCGCTACTACCGGGACTCGAAGGTCCTCGAAATCGGGGAGGGGACGAGCGAGATCCAGAGGATCCTGATTGCCCGGGATCTCGGCCTTCCCGGAACTCAGTTCTAGCCCCCAAACCTGCCGATAGACCCGATACGGCGTCACGTGGGCAACACAAGTTGACTCCCGTGTCAGGCGCCGTTACTTTTTAAGGTCCATGAGCCTTCCGCAGGGGTCGCCTCGGCCTCGGCTGCTGCGTGCCGCAGCGGCCGTCTTGTTGGTCCTGTCCGTGACCTCCGCCGCGGCCGCGGGGACCGATGATGAGCTCCAGTCGGCTCGGGAGCGTCTTCACGAGCTGAAGCGCGAGCTCCGGGCCGAGCAGGCGAGCCTCGTCGTCCTCGACGCCGAGATCGAGTCGCTCACTCGCATGATCACGCAGGCGTACGCCCAGAAGATCGCGATCGATGACCGGATCGAGTTCATCCGCAAGGAGATCGAGAAGAAGGACCGTCAAGGCGACCGGCTCCAGGAGCGGCTCAACGAACGGGCGCGTGAGGCCTACATCGCGGGCCCCGGCGGCGTCTTCGAGGTGATCCTCGAGTCGGATTCGCTCGCGGAGCTCTCCGACCGGGCCCTGTTCCTCGACCTGCTTTCGGGCGCGGACGCGGATCTCGCAGCGGGCGTCGCCTACCAGCGAACCGAGCTGGACGAGTTCCGGCTCAGCCTGACGGATCTGCTCTCTCAGCAGGCGGAGCTGCTCGACGATCTTCGAGTCCGTGGGCGTGAGCTCGAGGCCAAGTTCGGCAAACAGGCGGCCATCACGAACCGGATCGAGGAGCGCTTTCAGGAGCTCGAGGGGCTGATCGAAGACCTCAAGACACAGCGTCAGCAGGAAGCGATCCTCGCGGCCGTGACGACCCCGCCGCCGGCGCCTCCCGCTCCACCTCCCATCGTGAGCGGGAAAGCCCCCGTGCTCCAGGTCTGCCCCGTCGCCGAGCCGCGGTCCTACATCGACGACTGGCACTTTCCTCGGCCCGGGGGCCGCGTCCACGAGGGCAACGACATCTTCTCGGAAGACGGGGCTCGAATCTTCGCGCCGTTTGACGGCCTTGCTCGGGAACATTGGGGCCGGCTCGGCGGACTTGCCGTCCTCGTCTACGCACCCGATGGCACCTTTGTCTACAACGCTCACATGTCGAGGTACGCGGGGGTCCACGGGAAGACCGTTCAGGCGGGAGACGTCATCGGGTTCGTGGGACACACGGGAAATGCGGTCGGAACGCCGTCGCACAATCATTTTCAGTACCACCCGGGCGGAGGGGAGCCCGTGAATCCCTTCCCGTTCCTGAACGCCGTCTGCCGCTAGCCGCCGGGACCGGCCGGTATGCTTCGTGACCGGAGGGCTCGACGTGGCTCTTGACCACCCCTGGATCTTTCGCACCTACGCGGGGTTCGGCACCGCGCGACAGTCGAACGAGCGTTTCAAGGCGAACCTCGACAAGGGGCAGACCGGACTTTCAGTCGCTTTCGACCTGCCGACCCAGTGCGGATACGACTGCGACCACCCGATGGCGACGGGAGAGGTCGGTAGGGTCGGCGTCCCCATTGCGCATCTCGGGGACATGCGCACGCTCTTCGATGGGATCCCCCTCTCCGAGATGAACACGTCGATGACGATCAACGCGACGGCGGTGTGGCTCCTCGCGAACTACGTCGCTGTGGCCGACGAACAGGGGGCGACTCGCGGGGACCTCCAAGGAACGACACAGAACGACATCCTCAAGGAGTACCTATCCCGGGGAACCTACGTCTTTCCGCCCGAGCCTTCAATGCGCCTCACGACCGACCTGATCACGTGGACGTTCCACGAGGTCCCGAAGTGGAACCCGATCAACGTCTGCTCGTACCACCTGCAAGAAGCGGGGGCGGATCCCGTGCTCGAGGTGGCCTTCACTCTGGCGAATGCCGTCGCGGTGCTCGATGGCGTGCGCGCGTCGGGGAAAGTCTCGGAAAGCGAGTTCCCTCGGTTGGTCGGTCGGATCTCGTTCTTCTGCAACGCGGGAATCCGGTTCCTCGAGGAGATGTGCAAGATGCGAGCCTTCGTCCGCCTGTGGGAGCGGATCACGTCGGAACGCTACGGCGTGGGGGACCCGAAGTATCGGCGCTTCCGCTACGGGGTCCAGGTCAACTCCCTCGGGCTGAGCGCGGTCCAGCCTGAGAACAACGTTTACCGAATCCTCCTGGAGATGCTCGCGGTCACGCTCTCGAAGGACGCTCGAGCCAGAGCCGTGCAGCTGCCGGCATGGAACGAAGCGCTCGGGCTGCCCCGCGCCTGGGATCAGCAATGGTCGTTGCGGGCGCAGCAGATCCTGGCCTACGAGACGGATCTCCTCGATCACGATGACGTCTTCGAGGGCTCCACCGTGGTTCAGACGAGAACGGCGGAAATCACCGACGCGTCGTGGGAGGAGCTGGGGCGCGTGCTCGATGCCGGTGGTTCCGTCGAGGCCTTGGAATACATGAAAGAACGCCTCGTGGCCACGCACGCCGAGCGGATCCGGGAGATCGAATCGGGAGCGCGGACCGTCGTCGGCGTGAATCGATACAGGGAAACGGAACCGTCGCATCTCACCGAGGATCTCGGTGAGGGCTTCGCCTTCCACCAGGTCGATCCCGAGGCGGAGAAGGAGCAGCTGGAGCACCTGGAGCGGTGGCGGGCCGAGCGTAACGAACCCGCGACGAATGCAGCGCTGGATGCTCTGCGTCGTGCCGCAGAGAGCGACGAGAATCTCGTTCCGGTTTCGATCGAGGCCGTCAAGGCAGGCGTGACTACCGGAGAGTGGGCGGACGCGCTTCGCGAGGCGTTCGGCGAGTACCGGGCGCCGACGGGTGTCTCGGCGCTCGCTTCCGCGCGTGCGAAGCCGGAAGCGCTCGTGGATGCGCGACGGCGCGTCGAGGAAGCGGCGGTTCGGGTCGGTGCGAAACGGCTGAGGATGCTCGTGGCGAAACCGGGCCTGGACGGACATTCGAACGCGGCCGAGCAGATCGCCGTGAGGGCCCGAGATGTCGGCTTCGAGGTCGTGTACCAGGGAATCCGGCTCACGCCCGAGCAGATCGCGCGTGCCGCCGCTGAGGAAGACGTGCACGTGATTGGCCTTTCGGTGCTCTCAGGAGCTCACAACTTGCTCGTTCCTGAAGTTCTCTCACGACTCCGGGACCACGGCGTGGACCCGGACCGCGTCCCGGTCGTCGTCGGCGGCGTGATCTCGGATGAGGACGCGGAGAAGCTGCTGGAGCTCGGCGCCGCCCGCGTCTACACGCCCCGGGACTACGACCTCACCGCGATGATGGGCGAGATCGCCGACCTGATCGGATCCGGGAAAGGCTGAACGAATACGACGCGTTTTCGATCGCCGGCAGGAATAGCCTGAGAAACAACGAAGTTACCCGCAGCCTCATGAGAAAGCTCGCGCCCGCGCTCCTCGTGGCAGTTACCCTCATACCTGCTCTCCCAGCCAACGCCGCGAAGCCGCTCGAGGTCATGACGGACGCGGCCGGTGACTCCGGAACCGCCGGAACCCCTGCGGGCGAGGTCGGCATCCCGGGAGTCGACGAGGGGGGCTTCGACCTGGTAAGCGCGACGATCACGAAAGCGGGCAAGAACCTCGAGTTCACCGTGGTTCATTCCGTCATGCCACCGTTCGGATCGATGCCCGAGGCGTTTCGGTTCATCTGGGCCTTCATGGTCGACGGCAACGAGTATCGGATCATCGCGAAGAACGTCGACGTCGGGAAGCCGGATCTAGCCGCGATGACCGGGAACGAGCGCATCGGCCAGATCGACACCGACGGGCACTTCCGGCTCGAGGGAGCGTGCGTCGCCGAGGATGCGGTCGTGACTCAGTTCGTCAACTGCCCGCCGCTCGCGTACCCGGAAGGGACGTTCGATCCCGCGGGCGCCTCGTTCACGGTAACGATTCCGCTGAGCGCCGTGAAGGCGAAGACCGGCTCCGTGATCGAGGGGAGCACCGGGGAGGGAGCGGGGATCTGCGGTACGGCGGGCGGTTTCCACCTCTGCTGGAGTACCCACATCGCGGAACGCTCGAGCACCGCGACCCTCATCGACATCGCTACACAAACGAAGGCCTACAAGGTCCCGAAGAAGTAGCGGGCTTCCCGGTCGCAGGGGTCCGGGGGCTCAAGAAGCGGAGCCAGGCAGTAGCGGCTGGCGGTTCTCGGAGGAAAGCGGAGCGTTAGCCCCCGGTCGGATAGGCTGAGCCTCCCACGCACAGGAGGACGCAATGAAGCCTGAGGACGTCAAGAAGGTTTCCGTGATCGGCTGCGGCATCATGGGTTCCGGGATCGTCGAGGTCTGCGCGAAAGCCGGGACCGAGGTGACGTTCGTTGAGAGAGACGACGCGAGGCGTGACCGCGGTCAGGGCTCGATCGAAAAGTCGCTCGCGAAGGCGGTCGAGCGCGAGAAGATCACGGCCGAGGAACGGGATCAGGTACTTGGACGGATCAGCGGCAGCCTCGATCTCGACGCGGCGGCTGACGCCGATCTCGTCATCGAGGCCGTGACCGAAGATCTGGAGACCAAGCTCGACGTCTTCCGGACGCTCGACAAGATCACGCGCGACGAGATCGTCCTCGCGACCAACACGTCGTCGCTTCCCGTGATTCAGATGGCGTCCGCGACGATCCGCCCGGACAAGGTGTTGGGGATGCACTTCTTCAATCCGGCACAGATCATGGGGCTGCTCGAGCTGGTTCGTGCGCTCACGACATCGGACGAGACTCTCGAGTTCGCGACGGGGTTCGGCGAGCGCCTCGGGAAGACCACGGTCGTCGCCAAGGACCGTGCGGGGTTCATCGTGAACTACCTGCTCACGACCTATTTGAACGCCGCCGTGCGGATGTACGAGGAAGGGTTCGCCACGAAGGAGGACATCGATACGGCGGTGAAGCTCGGACTCGGACATCCGATGGGACCGCTCGAGCTCTTGGACCTCATCGGCCTGGACACGATGGCGTCGGTCGCCGAGGTGCTCTACGAGGAGTTCAGGGATCCCGACTTCGCCGCGTCGCCGCTGGCCCGGCGAATGGTGCAGGCCGGCTACCTGGGAAGGAAGACCGGCAAGGGCTTCTACGACTACTCGTAGGACGGATTCCGGCAAGGCCGTGCCGAAGGCGATCGATCTGCACGTCCACCTCCCGACAGAGGAATGGCTCGAGGGCGCCATCGGCCCACACCTGGAGGCGACCGAGGCGTACTTCCGGGCCCGGCCCGAGCGGAAGTCGCTCGACGAGATCGCTGAGGAGTATCGGGAGCGCGACATCCTCGGCGTCGTCCTCGATTGGGACGACGAGTCGGTCACCGGGCGGGGCTGGCTCGGAAACGAATTTCTCTCCTCGTTGGCGCAGCGGTATCCGGGCGTCCTGATGGGGTTCGGGTCGGTCGACCCGTACGCCTCCGACGCCCTCGACGAGATGGCGCGAGCCGCCGATCTCGGATTGAAGGGACTGAAGTTCCATCCGACAATGCAGGCGTTCGAGCCCGGCGACGAACGCTTCTATCCGCTCTGGGAGCGGGCCCAGGACCTCGGCCTGGCGCTCCTGTTCCACACCGGCACCTGCGGGATCGCCGCCGGCACCCCCGGGGCCGGGGGGACGAAGATCCGCTACTCGCACCCGGGATTCCTCGATGCCGTCGGGGCCGACTTCCCCGGCGTCACGTGGATCGCCGCGCACTTCGGGTGGCCGTGGTTCCTCGAGTGCCTCGCGATCGCGCTCCACAAGGCGAACGTGTGGATCGAGCTGTCGGGCTGGGCCCCTAAATATCTGCCGCCGGAAGTCGTCCGCGAAGCGGGGAAGCGATTGAACGAGCGGACCGTATTCGGGAGCGACTATCCGTTCATCTCGCTCGACCGCTGGTTCGAGGAAGCGGCGGACCTGCCGTGGGACGAGGAAGCGAGGGCGAACATCCTTTGGAAGAACGCCGCCCGACTGCTCGGCCTCGACGGCTAGCGGCTAGTCGCGAATCTCGAAGCGAACCTCGACCCGGACCGTGATCTCCTGGGTTCCGGTCTCGATCCGCGGTGCCAGCGAGGCAAACGCTTTGGCCGTGTCGGCATTGAGGGTGGCGGGCAGTCGCAGCGCTGCTCCGCCCCCGAAGCCTGAGATCTCCCGAATGGAGAACGGAGACCCCAGCTTCACCCCTGCAGTGTCGGCCAGCTCTTCGCCTCGCCGGATCGCGTCCTCAACTGCCCGCATCCGTGCTTGCTCCCTCGCAGCTTCCTCATCGGAAACCTCGAGGGACATCCTCTCGACCCGCGCGTCGTCTCCCGCTGCGGCGACGGCGGCAGCAACGACCTCCCCGGCCTTCGTCAGATCCCCGATGGTGACGCGGAACATCTCGGTTCCCGCGAAGCCGATGATCGTCCCTCGATCGTCGAACTGTGGATTTACGTCGAGCCTGGTCGTGCGGATGTCCCGCTCCGGAACGCCGTTCGCGACGATCGCCTGAAGCATCGCTCTCGCTCCACGGCTCACGGCATCCAGGGCTTCGGTCGCCGAGGCTGCCTCCGAGACGACTCCCATCGAAACCACCAACGTGTCGGGCCTGACCTCCACGCGACCGACTCCAGTGACGACGAGGCCGCTGGCGTCCCGCCCGGCCGCTGGTGTCTCGACGGTCGTTCGGCTGCATGCCCCCAATGCCAATGCGAGAATCAGCAACCCCGCGAGTCGTTTCGACATAGCTTGCCTCCTTGAGGGGCGTCGGAACCCTCTCTCTATCCGACGTTCGGACGTCGTGTTCGGCTTAGGTGACGAGGAATCCTGCGGGACGAGGACTTCTAGAGGACTTCTGACCGGTTTGCCCTAGAAAGCGCCGGGGGCTTCCATGACGATGAAGGTCGCGCTCGCGCGGGCCAGAAGTCGGTCGGTCTCGTCGTAGACCTCGGCTTCCCCGTAGCCCATGCGACGGCCGAGGTGAACGGCTCGGCCGCGAGCGACGAGACGGTTTCCCTCTCCTTTGGACAGGAAGTGAACGTTCAGCTGCGCGGTTCGGTGCGAAAACCCGGGCCGGAGCTTCGAGCGGAGCGCGAGACCGATCGCGGTGTCGGCGACCGCCGAGATGATGCCCCCGTGGACGATCCGCTGGGGATTGAAATGGCGATCCTCGTCGAGTTCCATGACGATCTCCGCCTCCCCGCCTCCGACGGACGTGAGCTCCATCCCCGACCACCGGTGAAACGGCGAGCCCTTGACGCGCTCGCGAAGCTGCTCGAGATGGCGCTCGTCCAGCTCCTCGGTCACGTCGTCGCTCATCGCGGCTCCTTGTCTCTTCCCCAGAATCTACGCCGGCGCGCTGCCCAGGGCCTTCAGCGCCGTTTGGACGTCGTCCTCGTTGTTGAAGGCGTGAAAGCCCAGCCTCAGGAAACCGCCGCGCACGGCGGCGCGCACCTGGTGCTCGTTCAGCCGCTCCTGTAGCCCCTCGGGCTCCGAAACGGTGACACCGACGATGTGGCTCGGCTCCTCCTCCGGCACGACCCGGAATCCTTGCTCCTGCGCGCCCTCGCGGAAGGTGGCCGCCAGGTCGAGGCAGCGGGTTTCGACCTCCTGGGGATCCAGCTCACGGAGGAGATCGAGCGCAGCCCGGGCCCCCGGCCACGCGAACCACACCAGCGACACGTCAAGCTTGCGGGCGGCCTTCGGGTATTCGAGCGGCCCGCCGTAATAGTCGGCGTACGGATCTTCGGGCGTCTTCCAATTGGGGCCGAGGGGCCGCAGCTCGTCGATGCGGTCGGGCCGAACGTAGAGCCACGCGGCGCCGCGCGGTCCGAGAAGCCACTTGTAGCCGTGCGTCGTCGCATAGTCCACGCCTGAGGTTGTCGCATCGAACCGAAGGGCGCCCAGGGACTGGCAGACATCCACGAAAACCCGAGTGCCGTGGTCTCGAGCCGCGTCGACGAGCAGGGGGAGGTCAACGCGGAAACCGTTCGATGATTGGACCAGACTGACGGCGATGAGGACGGTGTCGTCGTCGATCTCCCGAGCGAGGGTCTCCGTTGGGACGATGCCGTCGTCGTTCGCCGGCACATCGACGACGTCGAATCCTCGGTCTCGGAGCGCGATCCAGGGGAAGTAGTTGCTTCGAAACTCGTTGCCGCCGACGACGACCCGGCCCCGCGGAAGCGACATCGCGACCGTGGCAGCGGCGAAGGAGACGGACGAGACGAGCGCGATCGATTCCGGTGAGCCGTGGATGAGCTCGGCGAAGAGCGGCCGGGTCTCGTAGGCCTCTGCCTCCCACGCCCGCCAGCTGAAGTCGCCCGTTTCCCACTCTCGCTCCACGCGCCGGAGGGCCTCGATCACCGGCCGCGCGGCGGGTGGAGCGGTCGGGGTGTTCAACCAGACATGGCGTTCGAGCGCCGGGAAGAGCGAACGGAACTCGGCCAGGTTCATGCTCGTCGTCGCCCGGCGAGCCGCCCGCTCACATAGCCGGCCATCTTCGCGACGTCGATGAGCGCCATGAGCGCCGGTACGGCCGCGACGGTGGCGGTCCGTTCGACCGGGCCGGGTAGGAGTCGCATCGCCCGGCGAATCCGCCGCGATGCGTACCAGGCGGCCGCGAGGCCGAAGGCTCCCAGCGCCGGCCGGCTCCGCACGGCGAGCGCCGCAACGAGAGCTCCGTACGCGCCGAAGCGAATCGCGTGCCGCTCCTGATACAGACCCGCGTAGCCGTCGCCCCACGCGTAGCCCGAGTACTGGCGCCAAAGGCCGGGAAGCGTTCCCCGCATTCGCCAGTACGCCACGGCTTCTGGCACGAACCGGAGATCCAGCGCGAGCTCGCGGAGCCGGTGGTTGAGCCACATGTCCTCACCGATCGGGAGCCATTCCGGATAGCCGCCGACGAGCTCGAGCGTCTCGCGACGGAAGGCGATCGAGCGCGACGAGGGCATGTAGCGGTCGGGATCGACTTCCTCAGCCTCCGGAAGGCCGATCGCGGCCGAGCAGGCCTCGAAGAACCCCCTCGCGATGGGGCGCGTGAACCCCATCGCGGCGTCGGCGCCGTCCTCCAAGGCCTTGGTGAGGGACTGGAGCCAGACGGGGGAGAGCACGCAGTCGCCGTCGGAGAGCGCGATGAGATCGTGCGTGGCGGCGCGAATGCCGACGTTGCGCCCTCGGGAGATCCCCGCCCCGGGCTCGTCGAGCAACGTCACATCGGGCGCGGCGCGGAGCGCCTCGAGCGTCCCGTCGGAGGACCCTCCATCGACGATGACGATCTCCTCGGGCGGCCGCGTTTGCGCCCGGACGGAGGTGAGAAACTCGCCGATGTCCGCGGCGGCGTCCTTGACCGTCGTGACGAGCGAGACTTTCAACGGACCTTGAGTCTAGTTGAGGACCCGTTCGTAGACCCGGAGTGTGAGACGGGCCGTTCGTTCCCACGAGAACTGTTCCGCGCGCGCACGAGCGGACGCGGACAGCACAGCGGACCGGTCCGCGTCGGTCAGCACGTGCTCGATGGCGTCGGCGATTTCCCGGACCGACCTTGGCTCCACCATGAGCGCCGCGTCGCCTGCGACTTCGGGGAGAGACGAGGTGCTCGACACGATGGTGGGCACGCCACGAGCCATCGCCTCGAGAACCGGGAGCCCGAAGCCCTCGTACAGCGACGGATATACGAAGACCGCGGCTCGCCGGTACAGAGCGTCCAGGTCCTCCGACGCCGTCATGCCCGTGAGCACGATCTCACCCGGGCCCTCGCTGCGGAGCTCTCGGAGCAGTCGCTCGGTCCGCCACCCGAGCGGTCCGGCCAGCACGAGGGTGTGCGGCAACCCCGCCGCCGTGACGGCACGTCGATACGCCCGGATGAGGCGTACGAGGTTCTTTCTCGGCTCGAGCGTCCCAACGAACAGCACGAAAGGATCCGGAATCTTGAGGCGCTCGAGCACCCGATCGGTGTCGCCGTTTGCCGAGCGGATCGTGGCCGCCAGGGGGACCACGTGGATTCGCTTGGGATCGGCGTGTGTGAATCGGGCAAGGTCCTTTGCGGTGTTCTCCGACACGGTGATGAGGGCGTCGGCGCGTCGGGCCGCCTGCGCCGTGCCGAATCGGTAGAGGGCACGCCACACGGGCGGGAAGAGACTGGGGTAGATGCGGGGCGCGAGGTCGTGGACCGTAACGATCAGGCGCTGGCCGAGGCCGGGGGGAGGAACGCTTGCCGGCGAGGGCGCGTGGAGCAGATCGAGTGTCGCGAGTTCGGGAGGAAGCGCAGGCCGGTTGGCCAGGAGCCAGCGGGGGTAAAGACGCCGGATCGAGCCGGGGACATGGTCGATGGGAAACGGCTGCATCCATGGTTCGGAGGACCGAGCGAGGCCGATATCGGTGTGAAAGAGCGTGACGTCGAGGCCCGAATCGACCGACGCGAGGGCGGGGACGAGCTCACGAATGTAGGTCCCGATCCCTCCGGGCGCCGAAGCGAATATCTGGTCGATATGGAACGCAACCGACGTCACGGATGAAAGCGTAATCGGGCCTTGTGTCCCTCTGCGTCCCCTCGGGGTAGTCCCGTCCCACCTACGTCGTTTGTGGCGTCAAGGCCGGCGGTTCACGTTTCGATAGCGCTCATATGGCGCCGGCAGTGTCACTCCGAGAGGCTCTCGATATCCTCGAGACCGGGCAGATCGGCGCAGTGCTGATCGTCATCGACCCGGCAGCGACCCGAGCCCTCCTCGCGGCCACGGCGCCAGACGCTGTGGAGCCCGGAGCGGAACCCGCGGTCGCTGGCCGGCCCCTCTACCTCACGCCGATCGAGCGCAGGGTGCTGGCCCTCGTGGCGGGAGGAAAGGCGAACAAGCAGGTGGCGTTCGAGCTCGGCATCTCTCCGCTCACGGTGAAGAACCACCTCGCCCGGATCCGGGCTCGATTCGGGGCGGCCGACAGGACTCAGGTCGTCGCCCTCGCGATACGCGCCGGACTCCTCGACTAGGGATTCGACGCAGCTATCGAACGAGCAGCGTTCCCATGATGCGGATTGCCGCGGGCCCCAGGATCACGATCAACAGAGCGGGGAAGATTCCGAGGATGAGCGGGAACAGGATCTTCACCGGAGTCTTTGCGGCTCGTTCTCGTGCGTTCTGACGGCGCCGGCGTCGCATCTCCGCTGCCTGCGTTTTCAGAACCCGGCCCACCGCGATGCCGAGGCTGTCGGCCTGGAGGAGCGCAAGGACGAAGCTGGTCATCGCCGGCACACCGACCCGCTGCTTCAAGGACTGGAAGGCCTCTCGGCGCGACGCCCCGAGATTCATCTCGTGCAGGACGCGGCGGTATTCCTCCCCGAGCGGCCCATCAACCTCCTGCGCAGCCCGGTCGAGCGCGCCTTCCAGGCCAACGCCCGCCTCGACCGAGATCGCCATGAGATCGAGTGTTTCGGGAAGCGCCCGCCCGATCGCCTCGGCTCGCGTGGATCGGCGCCGCTCCAGAATGACATCGGGAAGCAGGAATCCCGCCCCGCCGACGAGGAGGCCGAACACAGGGCCCGAGATCGGGGCACGAGACGCTGTCCAGAGCATGAGGAGCGCACCGAAGACCGCGCCGGCGCCTTTCAATGCAAGGAAGCGCTCGACAGTGATGCGGCCGCCAGCACGCGCCAGGCGCTCGCGGACACGGGACGCGTAGGCCGGGGGTGTGAGCCAACGCGTTAGACCGGCGAATGCGTGGGTCGTCGATGACGTCTCCGCGGAATCGGGTGGGGAGAATCCATGCCGACCGAGGTACCGGAGCGCTTGCCGACCCGAGGCCCGGGCCCCACCCGTTCGCACGGCCCCGAGGAGCAGGAGCGGGACCGATGCCACGAGCGCCGACAGACCGAGCGCAAGGTGGAGCATCTAGGCCTCCACCTTGGTGATCCGCGTCATCCAGATCGTGCCGATGGCCATCAGGACCCCCGCCGTCACGGTCAGGATCCACCCCAGCGGGGTCGACACGAGCAAGGCCAGATACGACGGGTTGACGATCGAGAAGAAGGTTGCAACGACGAAGGGCAGAGCGATGAGGATGTAGGCTGAGATCCTTCCCTCGGCGGTCAAGGTTCGGACCTCTCGCTTGAGCTCGTGCCGGAACCGAACGAAGTCGGCCAAGGTTCGAAGCAGATCGGAGAGTGAAGCACCGAAGTCCTGCTGGATCCGGATCGCCCGAACACACCATGCGTAGTCGCGGCTGCCGGTCCTCGCCGCGGAGGCCTCGAGCGCATCGACGAGCGATTCGCCGAGCCGATTGTCGGCCATGACGCGGTCGAACTCCGTGGCGACCGGCGGCTGCCCCTCGGCGGCGAGCAACTCCATGGCCTGGGCCAGCGAGGCGCCGGCTTCCAGGGAGCCGGCCAGCAAGTCGAGCGCGTCCGGGAGCTCGTTCTCGAATCGATCGACCCAGCGGTTCGCCCGCCGCCGAAGCAGGATCCGGGCGGCAGGGGGAGCGATGGCTGTGGTAACGAGCCCGACGGCCGTGCTGCGAAACAGGAGCCCGGCAAGGACCCCGGCGAAGATCGCAACCCCAGCCGCGCCGGCGACGAACTCGCCCGGGGACAGGCGCAGCCCGACGCGGGGAAGCTCGGCTCCCAGGCGGCGCCCGAGGCTCGTGCTCGCAACGGCCTTCTCCGCCGCTCGACCGAGCAGTCCGAATCGCGTTTCGACGGCAGCTTCTGCTCGATGCCCGAGGCCCTCCGGGAGGCGCCGCCCCGACCGTCGCGAGACGAGGGCGAGCCCAACCACGGCGACTCCCGCGCCGATCAGGACCGCGCCGAGGAGCGCAAGAGACCTCATCGGCCCTTCCTCGAGGCGGTTCGACGTTTCCACGGGGAGGGGATCTCCACGCCGTGGATCTCGAAGCGTTCGAGCAGGCGGGGCCGAAGGCCGGTGAGCCGGAGCTTGCCGGCGCGGTAATCGAACGCGAACAGCGTCTGGAGGATGACCATCTCCCCTTCCAGTCCTTGGACCTCGCTCACTTCCACGATCCGGCGGGCGCCGGTTCTGGTTCGCTCTTGGTGGAGGATCAGGTCGATGCCGGCGGCGGTCTGTTCGCGAATGGCCCGCACGGGAAGGTCCATGCCCGCCATGAGCACCATCGTTTCCAAGCGGGAAAGCGAGTCCCGGGTCGAGTTCGCGTGGATCGTCGTGAGCGACCCCTCGTGACCGGTGTTCATGGCTTGGAGCATGTCGAGCGCCTCGCCGCCTCGGACCTCCCCGACGACGATGCGATCGGGGCGCATGCGCAGGGCGTTTCGAACGAGATCACGGATGGTGACCTCGCCCTTGCCCTCGATGTTCGCTGGGCGAGACTCGAGGGAAACCACGTGCGGCTGGCCGAGCTTGAGCTCGGCCGCGTCCTCAATGGTGACGATCCGCTGGGTCTCGGGGATGAAAGACGAGAGAACGCCGAGGGTCGTCGTCTTCCCGGTCCCCGTCCCGCCGGAGATCATGATGTTCTGCTTGCCTCGGACACAGGCTTCGAGGAAGAGAGCCAACTCGAGGGAAAGCGTTCCGAGGTTCACCAGGTCCTTCGGTCCGAAGGGGTCGGGTCGGAACTTCCGGATCGTGAGAACGGGGCTCAATCGGGCGAGAGGCGGGATGATCGCGTTCACGCGCGATCCATCGGGAAGCCGTGCGTCCACCATCGGGCTGGCCTCGTCGAGGCGACGGCCGACCCCGGCGACGATGCGATCGATGATCGCGCGGAAATGCTCCTCGTCGGTGAAGGCTGCCTCGGTGTGCTCGATCGCTCCCTCCCGCTCGATGTAGATGTCGTCGTGGGCGTTGCACATGATCTCGTTCACGGCCGGATCCGCGAGGTACTCGTCGAGCGGCCCGTAACCGAGGATGTCGGACAGCAGCTCGCTCAGGAAGGCCTGCCGAGCACGCCGGCCGACCCGGACGTCTTCGCGCTCGAGGACGTCGTCGAGAGCACGGGTGACCCGGCTGCGCAGCTCTTCGGGTGAGCGGCGCAGGTCGGGGCCGATCTCGTCGAGAACCAGCGTTCGCACGCGCCGCTTGATCGAGGCGAGGGCGCCCCGGTTCCGCGGACTGCTCGCGATGTTCGCGGACGCCGCTTCTGCAGCATGGTTCAGCCGGTCTGACAGCTTCATCGAACACCTCCGGAGCTCGCGGCGGCAGCGGAACGGGGGGTTGCTTTCGGATGGAGGAGGCGGGTGAGCCAGGATCTGCTCGCCGCGCGTCGGCGGTCGACGTTGATTTCTTCGAGCGATGTCTCAACCGGGAGGATCCGCGCGAGCGTCTTCACGAGGGCCCTGGATACCTCCGCTCGGGGGGCAACGTCGAGGACCGGGCGACCGACGTTGATGGATCGCGAGACCTCACGCGAGTACGGAAGCGTTCCCTGGAACCCTTGGGGGAAGAGGCGCCGGATCTTCTCGGGGGAGAGCCCGACGTCCTTCTCCGCCTTGTTGAGAACTAGAGAAACGCCTTCCGATGGAATCTTCAGCCGCTCGAGCGTCGAGAGAAAGAGCCCGAGGTTCTTCACGCTCGGAACATCGACGGTCGCGAGCACGATGAGGCGCTCGGAGAGATCGAAGGCAGCGAGCACCTGCTCGGTGATGGCCGCCGGCGTGTCGATGATGACGTAGTCGTAGAGGTCCCGGGCTACTTGCAGGACCTTCGTGATGTCGGGTGAGAGGATCCGGTCGGCCTCGGCCAGGTCGGCGGGCGCCGCGAGGACCTCGAGGCCGCTCCGGTGGGTCACGGTGAATTCACGGAAATGCGAGTGCAAGGATTCGTTGTCGCTCGCATGCGTCAGATCCGCAATCGTGTACTGGGGTCGCAGCCGGAGGGCGGTCACGACCTCACCGAACTGAAGATCGAGATCGATGATCGCAACGCGCCGTCCGGTGACGGCCAGCGCGTACGCGAGGTTCGTCGCGAAGAAGGTCTTCCCGCAGCCGCCGCTCGGACTCGTGATCGTGATCGTCGTGGCGGCGGTCCGGTGTCCCTCGCCACCAGGGCGAACCCCTTCGATGCCTTTCGCCATGTCGAGCGCGCGCTGAAGTGCGGTGCGCAGCGTTCGACTCGCCGCGGGAAACTGGACGAGGTCGGAGGCGCCGATCCGCAGGAGATCCCGGTCTGGGTGCAGCGACCCGTTCTTCGGCGCGACGAGGAGCGTGACCACGTGGGGATGCTCCTCCCTCACACGCTGAAGGAACCGAATCCCCTGAGGCGAGAGCGAGGACGGCCCGGCGACGAGCACCCGAATCTGACCTTTGGCGAGCTCGGATCCCGCCATCGCCGTCTGGAACGAAGGCGTCAGGTCTCCATCGAGGTTCGGGCACGCCCGCACGAGCGCCTGATACAGCTCGTCCTCACGGTCCAAGACGAGGATCTGCCCGCTCATCGGACGGGAAGGAACTCGTAGGAGACGTCGGGCACGCGGGGGCTCTGCTGACCCTCGGGAACGAGGGTGAACCAGATCGAGCCGAGCTCCTGGGCGAAGACGAGTCGAGACGCTTCTCTCGGCGTCACCGAGAGGACGAACACCAGTTGGCTCCCTACTCCGGACGTGCCTGTGAGCCGCTGCGCCGCGCTCTGCGGATTCGCGCTCGTGGCGAGGACCTCGACGGCCGCGAGGATCTTTCTGGTAAAGGACTCCTGGCCGGTACGGAACGTGCTGTAGACGCTCACGATGTCTCCAGGGGCCGCGTACTGCGCGAGACCCTGCTCGAGAGAAACGGCGACCGACACGGCCTCCTCTCCCTCGGGGATCGGGAGTCGACCGGCGGTGCTTCCGGCCTCCGCGAACTGGCTCGCTGTGATCGTCTCGCCGGCCTCGATCTGCTCCACGGTCCACTGGTCGGCTACCCGCTTGAGGTCGGTAACCGCCCCAGGAGCCGCGTACCGTCGCGGAACCTCGATTGTTCGAACCAGGTCGGCGATGGCCGAACCGGAGGTTCCGGCAGCGATCGTTTCCTCGGCCACGAGGACTCGGATCGGTTCGCCCTCGGCCTCGGCTCGGCTCTCGAGGTTTCTGACGTATGCGAAGACGAGCGATCCTCCGAGAAGGCCGAGGACCAGCCCGCCGACCAACAGCACCGACTGACGTTGCATCTTCCTACTCCTCTCTCATGACGGTTGTGGACTCGAGCAGAAAACCTTCGGGCGGCAGAGGCGGGCCCTCGCCGAACAGGCCCGTGAACGCGCCGACGAGTCCGTTCACGGCGCGGCCGAGCGGGCCGAGCTCGACCCGGGTGGCGACGGTGACGGTCACGTCATCGCCGGGGAGGGCGGCCTGCGGATCCGGCGTGACCGACACCGTTTCCAAGGGCAGGTCGGCGATCCCGCGCACGTAGGCCTCGACCTCCGCGGCGGAGGGCCGGAGTCGGTACTCCCCAACCCTGCTGGGGTCGGGGCCGGCCCGCGTCGCATAGCGGGCGCCCGTCTCCGAGAGGCGGTTGAGGGTGGAGTAATCGAGCAGGAGCCCGACGATGAACGCCGCGGCAGCCGCCATGAACACGACGAGGGGGAGAAACAGCGCAACCTCCAAGAGCGCCCCGCCTTCTTCTCTCGCCCGGGCACCGGGAGTCACTCGCGCCTCACCTCCGCCTCGGATCTGAGGGTCAGGGCATCCGGCACGTCGCCCGCAAACCCGAGCGCACGGAGCGGAGCGAGAAGCAGGGCGAGTGGATTCGCGACCTCGTAGGTCACGAGGACTCGCACAGGACCGTTCGGGCTCGCGCTCTCCGGTTCGACGGAAACCGTCGTGGGGGTCAGGAGCGGCGTTGCCTCATCGACCGCCTCCGTCACGCTGGCCTGATCCGGATACGAGCGAAGGTCCGGCGAGGACGGGATAGAGACGAATCGGGCCCCGGCCCGAGCGCCGTGGTCGAGGATGGTCTTCACCGTTCCCAACCACGAGGCGAAGAGCAGTGTGCCGACGGCCGCGAGGAGAATCGGCAAAGCGAACGCCAGCTCGACGGTGGCCACCCCGCGCTGCCTGTCATCAGTCATTGGACGAGGGTCGCGCCGAAGAGACCTCGGGCCGTGGTCAGCTGCGCGAGCGGGATCGGGATTGCCTGAAAGGAGCCGTTTGCGAGCGGCGATAGGTACGCCGCCGTGAAGTCGAGGGCAGGAATGCCGAGAATCGGATACCGAAAGAGTCGAAGAAGGACGACGGGGTCTCCCGTTCGCGCGGCCTCGGCGGCCACGTCGACGGGCGAGGGGGGCGTGGCGCCGCCGGGTGGGTCGTACAGGTCCCGGACGTCGAGGATCAGCTGAGTGAGGTCGAACTCACTGCCGGGCGGAAGCAGGGGATTCAGCGCATTGCCGAGCGCGTCATTCGCCTGCCAGAGCACCGGTAGGAGGAGGTCGCGAACCTCTGCCGCCGTTGGGTTCGGGTTCACCTGGGGCAACGGAGCGGGAACACCGCTCCACAGGTCGGCGACCGGCTGGGCGATCCCGGTCACGCTGTCCGTTCGAACGGCCGGAAGGACGATGAGGTTCTTGAAGCGCCGGCGCGCGATCGCCGTCGCATCGACGGTCCGCTCTCCCTCGAACTCGGGCAGGGGCACCGGCGGCTCGACGCGATCGCTGACGCCGACCCGAACTCGGGGCGTCACGGTGGCAGGCGAAAGGTTTTCCGGAAGCCCGTCGACGGCGGCCTGCAGCGCCGCACAGTCGGTCGCCGTCAGCGTCCTGAGAAACGGGTCGAGCAGACCTCCAACGAGCGGATTGCACAGAAGATTGAGCGGGACCCCGAGCGTGCCGGTAAGGGCCTCCAGGGCATTTCTGACCTCTTCCATGAGCGGCCACTCGGCAAGGGGTTCGATCGTGACGTCGCCGGCAAGGCATGTCGGCCCCGCTCCGGACACGGAAAGGTTGTTCGAGAGAGGCGAGTGGGCTGCAGTGAGCAGGCGCTGCGCCTGGTTGCACGCGGTGCTTTGCGGTTCGTTTGAGGAAAGCGCTCCAACCAGCGGAATGCTGGCTGCGCCGGCCAGGGCGGAGAGGTTGGCGGCCCGCTCGACCTCACGACGGACGCCGTAGAGGCTCACCGTGTTCGCTCCCCAGAGCGATGCGGCGACCAGGCCGCCAACAAGGACGATGATGAGCGGCGCGGCTGCTCCGTCTTCTGCCGAGAGGCCGCGTCGGTGGCGTGGATGTGCATCGTTCATCGCGTCTCCGAGAACAAGGCGGCGCCGGGGGGTGGGGACCGGCGCCGCCAATGCTCGTGCGAGTCCGTCTTACGGTCCGGGCGGGGTGACTCCTGCACCGGTGAGCGCGTCCACAATCGCCTGGAACGCGCCGGCGATCATCGGGCCAAGCAGGACGACAACGCTCACGATCACCGCTGCGATGAGAGCGACGAGCATGCCGTACTCGACGGCGGATGCTCCCTCCTCACGGCGAAGTCGAGCGCGGATTGCGCCAAGGGCCTGGCCGAAGCTCCGCAGCAGGTTGGTCATTACTCCCTCCTTCCGCGGGCTTCGAGCGGGCGCTTCCTCTGTTCGTTCTGCGTATCGGCGGAGGGAGGTGTGGCGATTGATGGCCCGATCGGTCGCCGGCGGGTCCGATCGGACTAACGAAAGGCTTGTGCTACTTGGCGTCGCCGCGGCCGATGAGCGGCTCCGTCCCCCGGCTCGCAAAGGGAGCGCGGAGCGACCAGGGTGATTCGGCTTGGTGGCGCCCCTGGAGCGCACCGAGTCGGAGCCCCTGAAGACGTCCCGCGAGAGCCCACGGGGATGGACGGGGCTTCGAGAAGACTCGTTCGAGCGCGGAGATCGCGGCGCGTTCCTCTTCGGGGGTGAGCTCGTGCGGCAGCTCGAACCGCTGAGTCACAGCGGGATGTTGCCGTGCTTGCGCGGCGGGACCGCTTCGCGCTTCGTCCGCAACATGTTCAGGGCCTGGATCAGGCGAATGCGCGTCTCGGCCGGTTCGATGACGTCGTCGACGTAGCCGCGGTCGGCCGCGATGTAGGGGTTGGCGAACTGCTCCTGGTAGTCCGCGATGAGCTCCTTGCGCCTCGTCTCCGGGTCGTCCGCTTTCTCGAGCTCTTTTCGAAAGACGATGTTGACGGCCCCCTCCGGCCCCATGACGGCGATCTCCGCCGTCGGCCAGGCGAGCTCGATATCGGCGCGCAGATGCTTGGAGTTCATGACGACGTACGCGCCGCCGTAGGCCTTCCGGGTGATCACCGTCATCCGGGGGACGGTCGCCTCGGTGAACGCGTAGAGGAGCTTCGCGCCGCGCCGGATGATGCCGCCGTGCTCCTGGGTGGTCCCCGGAAGGAAGCCGGGGACGTCCACGAACGTGAGAAGCGGGATGTTGAACGCGTCGCAGAAGCGAACGAACCGGGCGGCCTTCTCCGAGGCGTCGATATCGAGCGTTCCCGCGAGCACCTTCGGTTGGTTCGCGACGATCCCGACCGAGTGTCCATCGAGCCGTGCGAACCCGGTCACGATGTTCATCGCCCAGAGAGGGAAGACCTCGAAGAAGTCGCCGGCGTCGACGACCGCTCGGATCACGTCCTTCATGTCGTAGGGCTCGCGCGGAGAGTCGGGGATGAGATCGTTCAGTTCGTCCGCTCGCCGCATGGGATCGTCGGTCGAGGCGAACGACGGTGGGTCCTCCAGGTTGTTCTGCGGCAGGAACGACATCAGGTAGCGCACCTTCTCGAGGCACTCCTTCTCGCCGTCGGCGATGAAGGCGGCGATGCCGGACTTCGTCGCATGTGTCTGCGCGCCGCCGAGCTCCTCGAACGTGACGTCCTCGCCCGTCACGGTCTTGATGACCTCCGGGCCGGTGATGAACATGTGCGAGGTCTCCTTCACCATGAAGATGAAGTCGGTGACGGCGGGGGAGTAGACGGCGCCACCGGCGCACGGGCCGAGGATCACGCTGATCTGGGGGATCACTCCCGACGCGCGGATGTTCCGGTCGAAGATGTAGCCGTAGCCGGCGAGGGAGGCGGCCCCCTCCTGGATCCGAGCGCCTCCGGAGTCGTTCAGCCCGATGACCGGAGCGCCGGTCGCGACCGCGAGGTCCATGATCTTGCAGACCTTTTCGGCAAAGGACTCGCCAAGCGAACCGCCGAAAACGGTGAAGTCCTGGCTGAAGACAAAGACCTTCCGGCCGTCGATCGTGCCCCATCCGGTGATGACGCCGTCGCCGTAGGGCCGCGTCTTCTCGAGGCCGAAGGCCTGGACGCGGTGACGCGTGAGCATGTCAGTCTCGACGAACGACCCGGGGTCCAGGAGCAGGTCGACGCGCTCTCGCGCGGTGAGTTTTCCGCGGTCGTGCTGCCGCTTGACGGCCTCCTTGCCGGCGGCGACGATCGCCTCTTCCTTCCTGCGCCTGAGGTCGTCGACCTTCTCGTCGACCTTGCGACGCGGCGGCGCCTTCTTGGCCATCGCGACCGAGTCTAGCGTGGGCCTTGATCCAATCCTTCGAACGTCGGGATCGTGTCGGTGCGGGGGCTTACCATCACCGTGCGATGCCACTCACGTCCGTTCAGGAACGGACGCTCGTCGAGCTCATGGCGAGCAAGGAGGAGCGGCCGGTCTTCTCCGCGGATCTCGCCGATGGCCTCCGATCGACCCTTGAAAAGCGTCTCGCGCCGATCGCCGAGCGGATCGATGACGGCGACCAGTTGTGGGCGACGAAGGCGCGACTCACCAACCTTCACCTGAGGTGCGAAGGCCTGTTCGCTGCGAACGAGTTCCGGGAAGGAGAGTTCGAGTACGGCTTCAAGCTCGCGGTCGGGAACGTCACGCACAAAGCCGTTGAGGTCTCGGTCTTCCGCCCAGGTGTCCCCGAAGCCGAGCTCGTTCAGCGCGCGCTCGAGAAACTACGCCGCGATGACTCACGGTTCGACGAGTACGTCGAACGGCTCGACGATGTGGATCACGCCGAGATCGAGGCCGAATCGGTGAGACGGACAACACTCTTTCGGGCCACCCTCCCGCCGATCGAGCGTGCGTGGGCGCCCGTGGTCGAGCTGCCGCTCAAGGTGGAGCTGCTCGATCGTCGCGTCGTGCTGTACGGGCAGCCGGACATCAGCCTTGGATCACAGGACGAGGAGGATCCGATGCGCGCTCGACGGCTCTTCCTCGAGTTGAAGACCGGACAGGACCGGCCCGAGTACGACGAGGACCTCCGCTTCTACGCTCTCTGCGCGACGCTCCGGTTTGGCGTTCCTCCGTTCCGGGTCGCGACCCTTCTGCTCGACGACGGTACGTGGCGGATACAGGACGTGACGCCCGACCTTCTCGAAGCGGCGGCGCGCCGGGTCGTGGGCTACTTCGAGCGGGCCATCGATCTGGTGAATGGGGCGGAGCCCGCACTTCGGCCCGGAGCGTGGTGCGCTTGGTGCCCCCGCCGGAACACCTGCCCCGAATCCACAGCGAAGGATCCAGTCGTCGTCGGGGAGTCTCAGGCCGTGAGATCTTCGCCGGTCAGGGGGGTCCGGGGGGAAAGCTCGCCCCAGACGGATCGCGCGCGTTGACGGAAGCGAGCGTCCCACCGGTCGGATGAAGGCCGTCGCCTGCTCGACCCTCGTCACCTGCGCGTCTCGCTCCATACCCGTCACTCCGATGGACGAACCCCACGTCATCAACGACGGCGTGGTGGCGTGGGACGGGGAAACCATCGTCTATGCGGGGCCGGGTGACGGTTTCGACGGAAGCCTCGACGAGACGTACGAGGGATGCACGATCGTTCCCGGGTTCGTCGACTGTCACACCCATCTCCCGTTCTTCGGCTGGCGCGAGGACGAGTGGGAGGCGCGACTTGCCGGGCAGACGTATCGAGACCTCCAGGGGCGGGGCGGCGGCATCGCGCGGAGCGCTCGAATGCTCGCCGAGGCCTCCGACGATATGGTGCTCGACTTCTGCAGGCCGCTCATGGCCGAGATGCTGGCGCACGGCACCACGGCCCTCGAGATGAAGACGGGCTACGGCCTTTCCGTCGACGCGGAGCTTCGGCAGGCGCGCCTCGCTCGGGCGCTGGCGGACGAAGCCCCTCAGACGTGCACGGTGACGCTGCTCGCGTGCCACGCCGTGCCCGAGGGCGTCTCGCGCGAGGAGTGGGTCCGGGTCGCCTGCGAGGAGCTCATCCCGAAGGCCTTGGCCGAAGGTTTCATCGACGCCGTCGATGTCTATGTCGAGGACATCGCGTTCTCGGTCGCAGACCTCGAGCGCGTCGCCGAATCCGCAAGCGAGGCCGGGCTCCCCCTTCGTTGCCACGCGGAGCAACTGGGCCGAACGGGGTCGGCCGAAGCAGCGTCCAAGCTGGGTGCGAGGAGCGCCGACCACCTGAACAACGTCGACGCGTCCGGCATTGCCGCCCTCGCTGCGTCCCACACCGTTGGGGTTCTCCTGCCAGCATCGACGTTCTCCCTCCGGATGCGCCCGCCTCCCGTCGCGGAGCTCATCGAGGCCGGGGTGCACCTCGCCGTCGGCACCGACTTCAATCCCGGGACGTCGCCGGTTCTCTCAATGCCCGAAGCGATCGCAATGGCGTGCTCGCTCTATGGTCTGGGGCCGAAGCAGGCTCTCACCGGTGCGACGATCAACGGAGCATGGGTTCTCGGTCTTCACGATCGACTCGGGTCCCTCGAGCCGGGGAAGCGCGCGGATTTCCTCGTCCTCGATGGCGAGGATGTTCGGATGCTTGCCTACCGTCCGGGTCACAACCCCGTTCGCCGCGTCTTCGTCGGTGGGAAGGCCGCGTAGGTCTGCTAGCTCACGCGATCGGCGAGACCGGAGGAGAACGACAGGAGGCAGGAGGCGGCAGCAAGCGTCGTCGCGTCGGCAACGTCCTTTGTGGGGTCCATCTCCACCAAATCAAGAGCTCGGACCTTTGGTTCCCTGCCGCAGAGGAACGCGGCCTGACGAAGCTCCCACGGCGTGAGCCCGCCGGGACGTGAGCCGGGAGCAGCGGGAGCGAAGACGCGATCGAGGACATCGAGATCCAGATCGACGTAGATCTCATCGCATCGCGCAGATAGCTGCGTGAGCGCTCCCGCGACGACTGGTTCGATCCCGCCGGAGCGGACGGCGTCGATCGTCACGACCGAGATTCCGGCTTTCTCCGCCACCTCGGCATAGAAGGCGGAGTTGGCGAACGACTGAATTCCGATCTGGACGATGTTCTCCCCCGGTAGCCCGTCGGCCAGCAGAGCGCGGATCGGGTTGCCGTTGCTGAGTCCGCCCTCGAGGTCACGGAGGTCGTGATGGGCGTCGAGTGTCAGCAAGCCGATGCGCCCGAGCGAGTCGCCGACAGCGTGCACTCCCGGCCTCGTGACGCTGTTGTCCCCTCCGAGGACGGCGACCACATCCGCGCCTTCCAGTGCTTTGCGCAGGCCCTGGCTCAACGGTTCGAGTGCATCCTCGGGTTTCACATCCGCGAGGTCGAGGTCACCGAGGTCGGTCGCAGCGAGGCGCTGGACGTCCGTTCCGCTTTCGACGTCGAAGGTACTGAACGTATGCAGCACCGCCCGGATCGCTCCCGGCGCCAGGTCGCAGCGGCCCGGAGTGATCGACGAGAGATGGAGCGGCGCTCCCAGGACGGCGATGCTTTTACTCGGGTTGGGCTCGTGCTTTCCGAGGAGCCAGGTGCTTGCTCGAGGCCAGTTCGGATCGTCGGGCAACAGGCCTTAGCCCTCCTTCATCGGCAGGCGGATCCCGCGCTCTCGGGCGACTTCGACGGCGCGGTCGTAGCCGGCGTCCGCGTGGCGGATCACCCCGAGGCCCGGGTCGCACGTGAGGACCCGCTCGAGACGCTCGGCGGCCTCCTTGGTCCCGTCGGCGACGACGACCATTCCGGCGTGGATCGAGTACCCGATTCCGACGCCGCCTCCATGGTGCAGTGAGACCCAGTCGGCTCCGGCGGCCGTATTCAGGAGTGCGTTTAGCACCGGCCAGTCGGCAATCGCGTCGGAACCGTCGGCCATTCCCTCTGTCTCTCGATACGGAGAGGCCACGCTCCCCGCGTCCAGGTGGTCGCGCCCGATCACGATCGGCGCCGCGAGCTCGCCGGACGCGACCATCTCGTTGAACCTGACCCCGGCTCGGTCGCGTTCGCCGTAGCCGAGCCAGCAGATCCGCGCGGGCAGTCCCTGATACTTGACCCGGTCCTCGGCCATCTGGAGCCAGCGTTGCAGCCGGTCGTTCTCAGGAAATAGCTCGGCGACCGCTCGGTCCGTCGCGATGATGTCGGCGGGATCTCCCGAGAGCGCGACCCATCGGAAGGGCCCCCTCCCCTCGCAGAACATGGGACGGATGAACGCGGGGACGAACCCTGGGTAGTCGAAGGCCCGCGTCGAGCCCCCCTTCTCGGCGCCGGCGCGGAGGTTGTTTCCATAGTCGAAGACGACGGCGCCGGCTTCCTGGAAGCCCAGCATCGCCTCGACCTGGCTCGCCATCGACGCGTAAGCGCGATCCGCGTACTCCTCCGGCTTCGTGCGACGGAGCTCGGCGGCCCCGCCGAGCGAGAGGCCTGTCGGGACGTATCCGTCGAGCGGATCGTGGGCCGACGTCTGATCGGTGACCACGTCCGGTCGAAAACCGCGCCGCAGAAGCTCCGGGTGGGTCTCCGCGGCGTTTCCAAGGAGGCCGATCGAGACTGCTTCTCCCCCGCGCACCCCTTCCTCGACCCACCGGATCGCTTCATCGAGGTCGTCGGTCGAGCGGTCGAGGTAGCCGGTCTTCTGACGTCTTTCGATCCGCAGCGGGTCCACCTCGACGACGAGTGCGACGCCTTCGTTCATGGTGACTGCGAGCGGTTGCGCGCCGCCCATGCCGCCGAGGCCCGCGGTCAGGACCACCCGACCGCGAAGGCTGCCGCCGAAATGCTGGGACGCGCACTCGGCCAGGGTCTCGTAGGTTCCCTGGAGGATCCCTTGGGTCCCGATGTAGATCCAGGAGCCCGCCGTCATCTGCCCGTACATCGTGAGCCCGGCATCTTCCAGCTCACGGAACGTCTCCCAGTCGGCCCACTTTGGGACGATCATCGCGTTCGAGATGAGGACCCGAGGCGAGGTGGGATGGGTTCGGAAGACCCCGACCGGCTTCCCCGATTGCACGAGGAGCGTTTCGTCTCCCTCGAGGCTCCGGAGCGACGCCACGATCGCGTCGAACGCCTTCCAGCTGCGGGCCGCCCTCCCGGTTCCTCCGTAGACCACGAGGTCTTCGGGCCGCTCGGCGACCTCGGGGTCGAGGTTGTTCATGAGCATCCGGAGGGCTGCCTCCTGCGGCCATCCCTCGCACGAGATATCCGGGCCGCGCGGCGCTCGGATCTCTCTCACTGGAGCGGACCGGCGGCCGCCGCGGCGGTGTCCACGAGGGCTCCGGTTCGGACGATCTCGGTCGACTCGGAGATGTCGATGGAGAGGTCGCGGTCTTCCTCCAAAAATGGCACTCGCTCCCGGAGGGCATTCAGGGCCCCCATGGTCCCCGGGGCCGGCTCCAGCGGCTTCCTGAGGTCGATCGCCTGCGCGGCGCACAGGGCCTCGATCGCGAGGATCGTCCCGACCAGTTCGACGACGCGCCGGAGCTTCAGGCCCGCGAGCCAGCCCATGCTCACGTGGTCTTCTTGCGTACCGGACGTCGGGATCGAGTCGAGGCTCGCCGGCTGCGCGAGCAGCTTGCACTCGGAGACCAGCGCGGCCTGCGTGTACTGAGCGAGCATGTAGCCCGATCCAAGCCCCGGCGTCGTCGAGAGGAAGGGAGGAAGCCCCCGCGCCGCCCCCGGTCCGAGGAGCCAGAGTGTTCTTCGTTCGGAAATGTTGCCGATTCCGCAGAGGGCGACGGCCATGAAGTCGAGCGCGTAAGCGAGGGGCTGACCGTGAAAGTTCCCGGTGCTCTCGACGCGACCGTCGGGAAGGACGACAGGATTGTCGACCACGGATTCGAGCTCCCGGGCGAACACCTCGGCGGCGAAGGCGAGGGTGTCCCGACCCGCTCCGTGCACCTGTGGTGCGCACCGCATCGAGTACGCGTCCTGGACCGCATGCTCGCTCTCGGAGTGCGAAGCGATGATCGAGCTTCCCTCAAGGAGGCGGCGGATGTTCTCGGCCGACGCGCTCTGTCCGGGGTACGGGCGGAGCAGGTGCAGGTCCTCCGCGAACGGACCGTCCGTTCCCAGAGCGCCCTCGATCGTCATCGCCGCGGTCACGTCGGCGGTGGAAGCCAGGAGCGCCGCATCGTGGTGAGCAAGCAAGCCGAGAGCGAGCATCCCGTCGGTCCCGTTTACGAGCGCAAGTCCCTCCTTCGGCTGGAGGCTGAGGGGCTCGAGGCCGGCTCGTTTGAGGGCCGAGTCCGTGGGTTCTGTTCCGGTACGAGCGTGGAGCACCCGCCCCTCTCCGATCAGGACGAGCGCGATATGGGCGAGCTGGGCGAGATCGCCGCTGGCGCCCACCGAACCGCGATCCGGCACGGCCGGGTGGATTCGCTCGTTCAAGAGCTCCACGAACCTCGTGACAACGTCGGGACGCACGCCGGAGAACCCGGCGGCAAGGGTTCGCGCCCGGAGGAGCATCATCGCCCGGACCACTTCCGCAGGCAGGAGATCTCCTGTTCCGGTCGCGTGGCTTCGGATCAGGTTCTGCTGGAGCCGGTCGAGGTCGTCGGGATCGATGCGGACGTCGGCGAGAGCCCCCAAACCGGTCGTGAGCCCATAGATCGCCTCGCCGCTCGCCACGTGGTCCTCGACGAGCTTTCGGGATCTCCCCATGGAGGGGACAACTTCCGGATCGAGCGAGACGCGCGCGCCGTCTCGAGCCACGGCGAGCACGTCGCCCGCACCCAGCGGTCCGCCGTCGATGACCACCTCCGCACGCCGGTCCGCCATCCTCGGGCGAGACTAGCACCGAGGCGAAGGCACTCGCCTTGCCCGAACCGTTCGTAGTGACCTACCCTCTGGTAACCACCCAACAGGAGGACTTCACCGTGGCGAAGGACGTGTACGAGATCGGCGAGATCCCTCCCGTCGGAGAGGTCCCGAAGCGAATGGTTGCGCAGGTCATCCGGCCCGAGCGCTTCGGTGACCCCAATGATGCCTTCAAGATCGAGGAGATCCAGGTGCCCGAGGTCGGGCCCGACGACGCCCTCGTGCTCGTGATGGCCGCCGGAGTCAACTACAACAACGTCTGGGCCGCGCTCGGGATCCCGGTGAACGTGTGCGAGGTCCACGGCCGCTACGGGGAGCCCACGGAATTCCACATCGGCGGCTCGGACGCGTCGGGAGTCGTTTACGCGGTGGGCGAGAACGTCACGAACGTGAAGGTCGGAGAGCATGTCGTGGTCCATTGCGGCCAGTGGGACCTCGACGATCCCACGCTGGCGAATGGGGGAGACCCCATGTTCGGCGACTCCTTCCGGATCTGGGGCTACGAGTCGAACTGGGGGTCATTCGCCCAGTTCACGAAGGTCCAGGCTCATCAGTGCCTGCCCAAAGCGGAGCACCTGTCGTGGGAAGCGGCCGCTGCCCCGACGCTCGTGGGCGCGACCGCGTACCGGATGCTGTTCGGCTGGCCGCCACACACGGTCCAGGACGGGGATGTCGTCCTCGTCTGGGGCGGCGCCGGCGGGCTCGGCTCGATGGCCATCCAGCTCGTGGCGGACCGTGGAGGCCGCGCCGTCGCCGTCGTCTCCTCCGAGGACAAGGCCGAGTTCTGCAAGAAGCTGGGCGCGGTCGGCGCGATCAACCGGAAAGACTTCGACCACTGGGGGATGCCGCCCCACTGGAGGGACTCGGATGGGTACAAGACGTGGTTCGAAGGCGCGAAGGCGTTCGGCAAGGCATTGTGGGACGCCGTCGGCGAGAAGGTCTCGCCGAGGATCGTATTCGAGCATCCGGGAGAGGACACCGTTCCGACCTCGGTGTTCGTCTGCGACACGGGCGGGATGGTCGTGATCTGCGCGGGCACGAGCGGATACAGCGCGGTCGCCGATCTCCGGTACCTCTGGATGCGCCAGAAGAGGTTGCAGGGGAGTCACTTTGCGAACGACGAGCAGTCGAGCGCGTTCAACCAGCTCGTCGTCGAAGGACGCGTCGACCCCGCTCTCTCGCGGACGTTCTCATTCCATGCGATCCCGGAGGCGCACCAGCTGATGCACGAGAACCGCCACCCCGAAGGAAACATGGCGGCGCTCGTGTCGGCTCCAAAGGAAGGTCTCACCGACCTCCCGGGCTAGGGGACCGAATGGCGCGGGTCGAGTTCGACATCGAGACGAGCGTTACGCCGGAGCGAGTGCTTGAGGGGCTCACAGACTTCACGGAGCGTCGGCCCGACATCTGGCCCGGTCTCAAAAGGGAGATGTACGAGGTCCACGAAGTTGGCGACACCTGGGCGGACGTTACGGAAGGAACCGGTGGGTCCGTCTGGGCACGGGAGCGTTACGACTGGGCCTCTCCGGGGAAGGTCACGTGGACCGTTCAGGAGAGCGGGTTCTGCGCGCCCGGGAGCTTCATCTCGGCCGACGTGACTCCAAGAGACGGTGGCAGCCGGATCCACATCACCTGGGAACGCACGCCGACGACGCTTCTCGGCAGGATGATTGCGGTCCTCATCGTCCTCACACGTGGGGCGGCCCTAAGGGGTTCCTACGTCAAGGGACTCCGGAATCTCGAAACCGCCTAGCATCTCCTCGTGAGCGAGCGGTTCGACCTCGTCGTTCTCGGTTCCGGGCCGGCCGGCGAGAAGGGGGCGGCCCAGGCCGCCTACGTCGGGAAACGGGTCGCCGTCGTCGACATTGGGCCCAACCCCGGCGGGGCCGCGGTCAGACTGGCCGTGATCCCTTCCAAGACCCTCCGCGAGACGGCCCAGTATCTGACCGGCTTTCGTCGCCGGAACGTCTACGGCGTCAGCCTGTCGCTCGATCCCGGCGCTGCCCTCGCGCGGCTCATGGCCCGCAAGGCGATGGTCGTCGAAACGATGACCGAAGCCGTGCGCAGGAACTTCGAACGCCACGGCGTCGAGTTCGTAGTGGGAACGCCTACCGTGGAGCCGGGACCGGCGGTCAAAGTCGCCAACACCGATGGCGATCGCGTGCTCGAGGCGTCCGCTGTGCTCGTCGCAACCGGCGCCCGCCCCTATCACCCACCGGATGTTCCGTTCGAGGATCCCGACGTCCACGACTCCGAGGGGATTCTGACCATCGATCGCATCCCCGGCTCGATCGTCGTTGTCGGCGGCGGAGTGATCGGCTGTGAGTACGCCTCCGTATTCGCCGCCCTCGGAGCCGATGTGACCCTGGTCCATGCAGGTCCCCGCATCCTTCCATTCGCCGACCAGGAGATCTCGGAGTCGCTCGCCATGACGTTCGAGAGCTTTGGCATGAGTGTCGCCACCGGAACGCGCGCCGACTCTATCGAGCGACGCGATGGAGCCCTAACAGTGAATCTGGCCGGTGGCCGGTCGATCGCTGCCGAGAAGGTGCTCTTCTCCCTCGGGCAGGTTGGGAACACCGAAGGCTTGGGGCTCGAGGCGCTCGGTGTCGATGTCGACGATCGGGGCCGAGTGCTCGTGGACGAGCACTATCGCTCGACCGTCGATGGGATCTATGCAGCGGGCGACGTCATCGGGCCTCCGGCCCTCGCTTCCGTCTCCATGGAACAGGGGAGGGTCGCGATGTGTCACGCGTTCGACATCCCTTTCAAGGCGTATGTGGATCCGCTAGCGCCGATGGGGATCTACACGATCCCCGAAGTCGCGATGGTGGGCCTTACCGAGTCGGACGCCCGGGAGCGAGGACTGGACATCGAGACTGGTAGGGGACAGTTTGAGGCGAATCCGCGCGCGCAGATCACCGGCATGACCGATGGGCTCATCAAGCTCGTCTTCCGCCGGAGCGACCGGGTGATCGTGGGTGCTCACATCTTGGGGGAAATCGCGACCGAGCTGATCCACATCGGGCAGGCGGCGATCGCCGACGAGCATCCGATCGACCGGTTCATTGATGTGACGTTCAACGTCCCGACGCGTGCCGATGCCTTCAAGTACGCGGCGTATGACGGTCTCCAGCGCCATGGAGCCGCTATTCCCGAGGGGAACTAGGGTTCCTGGACGAGCTCGACGAGGACCCCGCCGAAGCCCTTCGGGTGGACGAACGCCACCTTCGTGCCCCGCGAACCCGGCCGCGGCTCCTGGTCGACGAGTGAGATTCCCTCCTCCTTGAGGCGCTCGAGGGCGGCCCGGATGTCCGTCACCCGGTATCCCACGTGGTGGACGCCCTCTCCGCGCTTGGCGAGGAATCTCCCGACGGGCGTGTCCGGCCCGAGCGAGCGCAGGAGCTGAATGTAGGAGGTCCCGATCTTGAAGAGGACCTCTTCCACGCCTTGATCCTCGATCGTCTCCCGGTGTGCAGGTTCCACGCCGAACGAGCGCCGGTATCGCTCGACCGCGGCCTCGAGGTCGGCGACCGCGATGCCGACGTGATCGATGCCGTCAAGCACGCTGTGCCTCTGTTCTGCGGCGCCGCCCGGGGCTCGGCTCCGGCTGGAGGGATTGTTGTGAATCATGACAATCATATCGCCGTGTCCGAATGGCGCTTCGTGTCCGCATGCAGCCTTCACGGCAGCGCAGGTGTCCTGATTCGGCCGTCGAACCTTCGATCGATGGGCATGACCGGTAGCGCGAATTGGCGTCATCCGGCAGACTGTGCACCCCGTATCGAGATGAGTCCGACGACCACGAGCTCCGTCGCAGCCACCCTCGGCCAGTCGAGGCTGCTCGCGGTCGGCAAGGCCGACGTTGCGAGAATCCGCGCGAAGACGCGCCGGCGCCGCATCGTTCGGTTCCTCGTGATCTTCGGTCTTGTCGACGGCTATCTCTGGTACCGCTACCTCTCGGGGAACCCGATCGGCCCGCCGAGCCTCCCAGCCGACGCGGTCCTCTGGCTCCCGGCGCTTCTCTTGATTGTGCTCCTGGGCGTGCTGATCCTGCTGCCGATGATCGGGAGCGGCCGCTCGCCCCACTCCCTCGTGCGACCTGAGCAGATCGACGTGGGCCTCGAAGAATTGAAGGGCCTGGACCCGCAGGTCGATGAGGTCATTCGAAGCCTGAACGTCTTCCTCGGCCACGTGACCTTCCGGGAACGGCTCGGTGGGACCCCTCGCCGAGGGATCCTCTTCGAGGGCCCTCCCGGGACCGGGAAGACGTTCCTCGCGAAGGCGATGGCCAAGCAGGCGGGCGTCCCGTTCCTGTTCGTCTCGGCGCCGGCCTTCCAATCGATGTGGTTCGGGATGACGAACGCGAAGATCCGAGCGTTCTTCAGGGCGCTTCGCAAGATTGCTCGGCGCCAAGGCGGGGCGATCGGCTTCATCGAGGAGATCGATGCCATCGGAGCCGACCGAGGCGCGGTAACCGCCACGGCCTCAGCCGACGACAACAGGAGAAGCGTCTCGAGCTTCATCTCACCCGGAGCCGGAGGAATGGTGAACGAGCTGCTGATCCAGATGCAGTCCTTCGATCAGCCGACGTGGAGGCAGAGGCTGTGGACGCGAATCGTCGAGTGGATCAACGGTTATCTGCCGGAAGGAAAGCGGGTCGAGTCGGGTCGGCCCGAATACCACAACATCCTGCTGATCGCTGCGACGAATCGCGCGGAGGCGCTCGACCCCGCGCTCGTGCGACCCGGTCGCTTCGACCGCCGACTCTACTTCGACCTTCCCACGAAGAAGGGGAGGAGAGATCTCATCGACTACTTCCTCGCCCGAAAGTCGCACGGAGAGGACCTCGAGGGGGAGGAGGCGCGCGAGCGTCTCGCACACGACACGTTCGGCTACACGCCCGTCGCGCTCGAGCGGCTCTTCGACGAGGCGCTCCTCACGGCCCTCCGCCACGGGCGCGATCGGATGACCCCTCCCGACGTCTACGAGGCCAAGCTCTCCGAGGAGGTCGGTCTCCGCCAGCCGGTGGTCTACACGCAAGAGGAGAAGGTGACCGTCGCCACCCACGAGGCGGGGCACGCGACCGTCGCACACATCCTCGGCACGACCCGCCGGCTCGAGGTGCTCTCGATCATCAAGCGAAGGAAGTCCCTCGGCCTCCTCGCGCACGCCGATCTGGAGGAGCGCTTCACGAAGTCGCGCTCCGAGCTCGAGGCGCTGGTCGCTATCGCGATGGGTGGCCTCGCGGCCGAAGAGCTCTTCCTCGGCGAGAGCGGAACCGGGCCCGGGGCCGATCTGGCTGCGGCGACGGAAGTTGCCGCAACGATGGTGGGCGCGCTTGGAATGGCCGGCTCACTCGTGTCCTACGAGGCGATCGGAGAGAGCGCGATCCAGACGCGAAATCTCGTGGCGAAGGTCCTCGCCGATCCGGATGCAAAACGTCGGGTGGAGCTACTCCTTGAGAAGCAAAGACAGAAGGCCGTGAGCGTGCTCGAGGAAAACCGGGACATCGTTGAGTCGCTCCGCGACGCCCTTCTCGACCGCGACGAGCTCGTGGGGAACGAGATCGTCGGCGTGATCGAGGAAGCACTCGGCCGGCGCCCCGTCCTCGTCCTCGACTAGATCCACGTTCAACTAGGCTCTTCACGCGCAAGGACGTCGATAGACCGGACCCGCTGTCTGATGGATTTCAGTCTGACCGAGGAACAAACCCGATTCCGGGAAGAGGTTCTGCGGTTCGCCGAGGCGGAGCTGAACGACGATCTGATCCGGCGGGACGCCGACGGAACTTTCTCTCGCGAGGCATGGAAGAAGTGCGCGGCGCTCGGGATCCAGGGAATGCCGGTTCCGCAGGAGTACGGAGGACTTGCGGCCGACCCGCTCACGATCATGATCGCGATGGAGGCCCTCGGCTACGGGTGTCGGGACAACGGGCTTCTCTTCTCGCTGAATGCGCAGATGTGGTCTTGCGAGGTCCCGCTCGTAAAGTTCGGAACCGAGGAGCAGAAGCGCCGGTACCTTCCTGGGCTCTGCGACGGCTCCCTGATCGGGGTGCAGGCCATGACCGAGCCGGAGTCGGGATCGGATGCGTTCGCCTTGCGAACCACGGCCGTGAAGAAGGACGGCGTCTATGTTCTCAATGGCTCGAAGACCTTCGTGACGAACGCGCCCCTGGCCGACGTGTTCGTCGTGTTCGCGACGGCCGATCAGGCGAGGGGGAGCGCCGCCATCTCGGCCTTCCTTGTCGATGCGGAGACGCCGGGACTCTCCCGAGGACGTCCGTTCGACAAGATGGGGCTTCGAACCTCGCCGATGAGCGAAGTCGCCCTTTCGGACTGTGAAGTGCCCGAGGAGGGCCTTCTTGGACGCCCGTACGCGGGCATGGCGATCTTCAACTCCTCGATGCAATGGGAGCGAGCCTGCATCTTGGGGACGACGGTCGGGACGATGGAGCGCCTTCTCGAGCGTTCGATCTCTCACGCTCGCTCGCGGCGCCAGTTCGGAAAGTCCATTGGCAAGTTCCAGGGAGTCTCGCATCGGATCGCCGACATGAAGGTCCGCCTCGAGTGCGCCCGCCTCCTTCTGTACCGCCTCGGATGGCTGATGAACGAGGGGCGGGCGAGCCCGCTCGATTCGGCGATGACAAAGGTGTTTCTGTCCGAGAGCTTGGTCCAAACGAGCCTCGACGCGCTTCAGATCCACGGGGGATACGGCTACATGCGCGAGTACGAGCTCGAACGAGAGGTACGGGACGCGATCGCGGGCCGAATCTACTCGGGGACATCGGAGATCCAGCGAAACATCATCGCCGGCTTTCTGGGCTTGTGACCGACTCCCTCCCCGCGGTTCTCGAAACGGCGACCGAGGCCAACCCCCAGAGGCTTGCGGTTGCCGATTCCCGTCTGTCCATGACCTATGCGGACCTGGAGCGTCAGGCGAATCGGCTGGCGCACCTTCTCAGGGATCTCGGGGTGAAGAAAGGTGACCGCGTCGGTGTCTACCTCGAGAAGTCGTGCGAATCGCTCGTCGGTGTCTACGGGGCGATGAAGGCGGGGGCTGCGTACGTCCCCCTCGACCCGTTCAGCCCGGCGAAGCGGCTCGCCTACATCGGTCGAGACTGCGGTATCCGAACGCTCTTGACTGGAGCGGAAATGGCCGAGACCTGGCCGGCGCTCATCGCCGAGGGGGCGGCGATCGACCATCTGGTGGTGCTGAACGAGCCCGAGGGACGCCTTCCCGGCGAGATTTCCGGCCCCCGCGGAATCGGGACTGCGTCGCTGCTCGAGATGCCGGACGCGCCTCCAACGCACCCGCCGGGCGACGGGGATCTCGCCTACATCCTCTACACGTCGGGGTCGACGGGGAACCCGAAGGGGGTGATGCTCACCCACCGAAATGCGCTCGCATTCGTTGAGTGGGCCGCCTCGGAGTTAGCGCTGACGCCCGAGGATCGGCTCTCGAGCCACGCTCCGCTGCATTTCGACCTGTCGATCTTCGACCTGTTCGCAGCCGCCCGAGCTGGAGCTTCGCTTTGCCTCGTCCCGAGCGAAGTGGCGCTCTTTCCTGTCCAGCTTGCCGCCTGGATCGACGAGCAGCAGATTTCGGTTTGGTATTCGGTGCCCTCCGCCCTCTCCATGCTCGTCGATCGAGGGAGGCTCGAGCCGGGTGCGTTCCCCCGTCTTCGCACCGTGCTGTTCGCTGGCGAGGTCTTCCCGAAGAAGTTCCTCCGTCGGCTCATGCAGCTTGTGCCGCATGCACGCTTCTACAACCTGTACGGACCGACCGAGACCAACGTGTGCACGTTCCATGCCGTGCGCTCCTCGGAGGTTGACGATTCGTCCGAGATCCCGATCGGGAAGGCGATCAGCGATGTCGAGGTCTTCGCGGTAACCGAGCGAGACCGTGTTGCGGCTCCGGGTGAGGTGGGTGAGCTCTTCGTTCGGGGCCCGAGCGTGATGCAAGGCTACTGGGGAGATACCGAACGGACCGCCCGGGTGCTCGTTTCGAATCCGATCGATCGAGCTTCGCGGGATCTCGTCTACCGAACGGGTGACCTCGTGCGGCTGGAGCGGGACGGAAACTATTCCTTCCTGGGTCGCCGTGATGCGCAGATCAAGAGCCGTGGGTACCGCATCGAGCTTGGTGAGATCGAGAGTGTGTTGAACGCGCATCCGGCAGTACTTGAGTCGGCCGTCGTCGCGGTCCCGGATGAGCTGCTGACGAACAGGATCAAGGCCTTCGTCGTCGCCGGCCAGAAAGTCCCTGCCGGGGATCTCGCGCGCTTCTGCGTCGAGCGGATTCCCCGCTACATGGTGCCAGAAGAGTTCGAGTTCCTCTCGCGACTTCCGAAGACATCAACGGGCAAGATCGACCGCCAGGCCCTTCGTCCCCAGGAGTCCTCTAACCCGGCATAATTGGTCCCGTGACGCTCGCGCCCCGCATCCTCGAATTCGTGAAGAACGAAGTGCTCGTAGAGGATCACGAGATGCCGATCTCCGACGACACCCCACTGCTTCGCGGCCTCGTGGACTCTGTCAACCTGTTTCGGCTCGTCGCGTTCTTGGAGGAGGAGTTCGATATCGAGATCGACGAGCTGGAGATCACCGCTGAGAACTTCGGCACGATCGCCGACATCGCGCGCCTGGTGGACCGGACGCGTCGTGACACGCCAGAACAGTCTGACCCCGGTTCCCCGTCTACGTAAAAGCCAGGCCAGCCAACGCGTCCGAAGGGTTTCTTCACGGCTCCCTGCGGAACAGGACGTAGACCATGTCGACGTGTTTCCTGCCGAGCGGGTACCGGATCTTCTGAACGGCAAGGGTTTTCAGGGTGGGCGCGGCGAGGTCTGGAAGCAGGGACTCCAAGGGCGCCTCGTTTCGGAGAAAGCGTCTGATGAGGGTTCGAACGACGGGAACGGGAATCCTGTTGATGCGCCCGAGTCGCGCACAGTACAGCTGAAACAAGCCTCCCGGCCTGAGGAGCCGGCAAACGGCCTCGAAATAGTCGGGCCACTCCGAGGGCGGAACGTGGTGGAGACATCCTCGGTCGAACACGAACGTGAACGTGCCGTCTTTGAAGGGGATCCGCGGCGCCTCTGCAACGAGATATGAGACCTTCCCACCGACCGTGCCGTTGGCTTCCCTGGCCTGCATGAGCGCGCCAATGGCCACGTCGAGGCCGACGACCCGCTCTAGATGGCGCCCCAGGTAGTTCGTCACGACTCCGGAACCGCAGCCAACATCGAGCGCGAGACCCTGTGGCAGCTCGCGACTCTCCTCGAGGAGCCGAAGCTCTGGGGGCGGCTCGGCAAGGTACCACCCGAACTCTGAAGCGCGCCTCCTTGACCATTCGACTTCCCAGTGTCCCCGCTGTTCGCTGGGCCCCGGCGGTCCCTGACTGTTCCGCTCTTCTGGATGGCTCGAGATCAAACCGGGGCTCCGGGAGTCGCCTCTTCTTCGGCCACCACGGGCTCGGCGAGGGAGGCGCGGCGGCCGGGGAGGATCATCGAGGTGCCGACCGCCGCCGCGACCCGCTTTCCTTCGGCGTTCACGACCTCGCAGACCGCGGTCGCGAGGGTCTTCCCTCGATGGTCGATCGTCGCCCTCGCCTCGAGGTCTCGGCCGTCGGGTTCCACGGGACGGAAGAAGTTCATCTTGATGTCGAGTGGGGCGAAGGCCGTTCCGGCAGGCACCGTTGTCAGGACGGCGCCCTGCATCGCGAGTTCCGCGACGAACACGATCGCGCCGCCCTGGACACGCCGGAGAGGTGAGTTGAGCCACTCGGTCGTGGGAAGTGTCTGCGTGGCCCTCCCTTCCTCAGCATCAACCGGGCGAGATCCCGTGAGGTAGTAGAGCGGGGGAGCCGGCAACCTTCCGTCGATCCATTCTTGCATCATCTGGAGACCGCTCCATGCGGTCCCACACCTCCTGCGGGATCGGCTCGCCCATCACCGGGCGCTCCCACGGATCGGGCGTGTCGTAGGAAGGAATCTCCGGCGCGTAATCATCCGGCGGAGGGTCGGGCGCCGGATCGAGCGGCGGGAAGACGTAACAACGGGAGGTCCCGTGCGCCAGCATCCGCTCGTGCTCGTCGTAGAGGAACGTTTCCGAGAGGCCGATCGAGCGTCCGACGTGGATCAATTGCCCGTGCGCGGAGATCCGACCGCTCCGGACCGTGGCCGGCCGAAGAAACGTCATCGAGAGTTCCGCCGTCGTGTACGCGGTCGCAGGCGGAAGGGCCGAATGGACCGCCGTGCCGAGCGGGGCGTCGGCGAGCATGGCGAGGACCCCACCCGGAATGACGCCCGCGGGAGATTGGAGCCACGGACTCGCCGGCATCGAAAACGCTGACGTGCCCTCGCCTATCTGGTCGAACCAGATGCCGATGAGATGAGAGACCGGCGGTCGCGGTCCGAGGAACTTGAGCCCGGTGCGGAGCTGCTCCAACCCCGTGAGGCCGAAAAGGCGTAGGTCGCCGTATCCGCCCCGCGCCGGCTCGCTCGTCGCGATGGGCTCCGGGAAGGGCGATGGACTCATGCGTGAGGAACCCACTTGGGGCCGACTGTCGGCCGAGCTAGTGAGCCTTCCCTCAGCTCACGGGTTCGGGGTCGACTGCGGAGAGGAAGCCCCACCAGGCCTCGAGGGCATCCTCGGTGGCGCCAACGGCGGCTTCCGGCTCGTCCTCCGCGAGTTCCTCGAGCATCGCGCGCTCGGCGCCCGAATGCTCCACATCGAGCCGCTCGTGGACCTCGAAGAACCCCGTGGTCCGGCCATCATCGATCCCGTAGTGCTTCCGCAGCCCGTCGATCTTCACACGAGAAACGGCCGGCACTTGTGCTTCGTAGGCATGGATCGCGGCGATCCCGGCAGCGACGGGCTCGCGGGCCGAGGTCCTCCGGTACGTCTCGACCAGCGTTCGCGTGGCCTCGTTTCGCTGCGAAGAGCGGACGTCGTCCCGTCCGACGCCCATCCCTTCGGCGAACTGGAGCCATAGCTCGGCGTGGTTTTCCTCCCCGTGCTCCTCATCCCACAGGTTCTCCAGCAGATGTTTGCGAACGAGCGGGTTCTCCGATCTCGAATGGATCGCCGAGAGAAACCGTGGGAATTCCGATTCGAAGGCGTAGTACTGACGGGCGTACTCCTGGATGGCTTCTTTCGGGAGCGTCCCCGCGTCCCACTTCTTGTAGAGCGGATGGGAAAGCAGATGGCGCTCCTGGATCATGCGATCGATCGTGTCGATGACGGCCACAGCGTCTCCTCCTTGTATGTTGTCCGTGGGGCCCCAACAGACTCCCACTCCGCCCCCCTTCGATCAACCCCTTCCCAACCCGGTGAGCCTGCTTGTCCCCCCCCGGTGGGCCGGCGGCGGGAATCGTGCATCGCCGTAGAATGAGGACCAGACCGGGAAAGGAGTCGCGCGTGGGTGGATCGGTGATTGTTGCGGGGGCGAGGACCCCGATCGGGAAGTTCGGCGGCGGGTTCAAGGACCTGCCCGCGGTGGACCTGGGCGCAGCCGCGATCAAAGAAGCGCTCACGCGCGCCGGCATTCCGCCCGAACAGGTGGACTACGTCCTGATGGGGCAGGTGATCCAGGCAGGCGCCGGGCAGATCACCGCGCGGCAGGCAGCGATCAAGGCGGGCATTCCGAAAGAAGTCCCGGCGATCACGATCAACAAGGTTTGCCTCTCGGGCTTGAACGCGATCGCGCTCGCCGATCAGCTCATTCGAGCGGGGGAGATTGAGATCGCCGTCGCGGGAGGGATGGAGTCGATGGATCAGGCCCCCTACCTGCTCCCGTCGGCGCGGTTCGGGGCGAGGATGGGCAACGTCGAGTTGATCGACTCGATGATCTACGACGGACTCTGGTCGACATTTACCGACATGCACATGGGAGAGTCCTCGGATGACGTCAACTCCGAGCTGGGGATCGGCCGCGAGGAGCAGGATGCCTGGTCGGCGCGGAGCCACCAGCGAGCGAACGAAGCGTGGGAGGCGGGACGCATGAGCGAGGAGACCGTCCCGGTCGAGGTCCCACAGCGGAAGGGCGACCCGGTCGTGGTTGATCGCGACGAGGGCATCCGCCCCGACACCACAGCGGAGTCGCTTGCTTCGTTGAAGCCCGCATTCAAGAAGGACGGAACGATCACCGCCGGCAACGCCTCCCAGATCTCCGACGGCGGCGCGGCCGTCGTCGTGATGAGCCGGGAGCGGGCTGAGGGGTTCGGCCTCGAGCCGCTCGTGGAAATCGTCGCCCACGGGATGAGCGCCGAACGCTTCCCGTATCTCCACACGGTTCCTGCCCTCGCGGTCGAAGCGGCGCTGAAGAAGGCGGGACTCGGGACGAAGGACCTCGGGCTCGTGGAGGTCAACGAGGCGTTCGCAGCCGTCTCGCTCAACGCGGCTCGGATGCTCGACGTCGACCAGGAGGTCGTAAACGTGAACGGCGGTGCGGTCGCGCTCGGGCACCCGATCGGGATGAGCGGTGCGCGGCTCGTGCTGACGCTCGCGTACGAGATGCGGCGCCGCGGCGTCGACCATGGGGCAGCCGCCCTGTGTGGGGGCGGAGGCCAGGGCGACGCGCTGATCCTGCGCAGGCCGGGGGGTTCGGAGGGCTAGCTGTGACTCTCGCCCGCCCGCTCCGCCGCTTCTTGCCCCTCTTGCTCGCGGTCCTACTCGTCCTCCCGAATCCAGCAGGAGCGGCGAAGGAACGCGACTGCCTCATCGAGATCGGCGGGGTCCACCTCCAACAAGCGACCATTCGAGACATCCAGAAGGCGCTTGCGACCGGTCGGCTGACGAGTCGCGCGCTGGTCGAGCGCTATCTGGACCGGATCGCCTTCTTCGATACCTCCGGGGCCTCCCTGAACTCGGTGCGGGAGCTCCATCCCCAGGCGCTTCAGCAGGCGGCGAAGCTCGATCGCGAACGAGCGGCAGGCAAAGTACGAGGGCCGCTGCACGGCGTCGCCGTCCTCCTCAAGGACAACATCGGGACCGACGACGTACCCACGACGGCGGGTTCGATCGCGCTTGAGGACAGCATCCCGGAACGAGACGCGTTTCTCACGGCCCAGCTCCGAGCGGCCGGCGCCATCATCTTGGGAAAGGCGAACCTGTCGGAATTCGCGAACTGGGTGGACCTGTCGATGCCCTCGGGGTACAGCTCGCTCGGCGGGCAGGTCATCAACCCGTACGTGTTCGGAGCTACCCCCAGCGGTTCTTCCTCAGGTTCGGGCGTGGCCGCTGCGATGGCCCTGGCGACCGTAACGGTGGGTACCGAGACGTCCGGAAGCATCATCTCGCCGAGCCAAGCGAACGGCGTCGTCGGCATCAAGCCCACGGTGGGGCTGATCAGCCGGGCGGGAATCATTCCGTTGGCCGCGAGCTTCGACACGCCCGGTCCCATGACCCGGAACGTCACGGACGCCGCGATTCTCCTCGGCGCCATGACGGGCGTCGACCCACGCGATCCAGCGACGGCCGCGAGCGAGGGTGAGCTTCCCGCGAATGGGGACTACGCGCGGTCCTTGCGACTCTCCGGCCTGAAGGGCGCGAGGCTCGGCTTCGATCCGGACGACCGGCCGGGGTTCCAGGGCGACATCTGGGACCGGGCGATGGACGACCTTCGCGCCGCCGGGGCCGAGATCGTCGAGATCGACGGCCTCGACAGCCTGTCGCTCGTAGGGCTCACGGAGATCGCGGCGATCCCCAACGAGTTCAAGGCCGGGCTGAACCAGTACCTGGCCGAGGAAGCCGACCCGCCCAGCGGAGTGCAGACCCTCTCCGACATCATTGCCTTCAACGAGCAACATCCGGACCGGGTGCGATACGGACAGCGGTTGCTCATCGCTTCTGATGCGACCCCGGGGAACATGACGGTCGGGATTCCGAACCGAGAACTTGCGATCCAGAGCGCTCGCGCCGCGATCGACGCGACATTCCTTCGGTATGAGCTCGACGCGGTGATCTCGCCGGGCGCGACGTATGTGAACGTGGGTGCGGCAGCCGGTTATCCCACGATCACCGTTCCTGCCGGGGGCGGATTGACCCCGATCAGTCTCTCCTTCCTTGGCCAGGCGTGGGACGAGCCCGACTTGATTCGGCTCGGCTATGCGTACGAGCAGACGAGCCTACGTCGGGCGCCGCCGACCGCTCTCAACCCCGGACTCTTTCCGAAAGGATGCAAGCCGCTACGCTCTGCGCGTGGCTGAGCTGAGCCCGAAGCCCGCGTCCGAGTCACAGGTCACTCTCGCCCAGCAGATGGGCATCACCGACGCAAACCTCGCCGGGAACGTGCACGGCGGGACGATCATGAAGCTCGTGGACACGGCGGCCGGGCTCGCGGCCTCCAAGCACTGCGGAGGTCTCGCGGTCACGGCCGCGATGGATGAGATGTCCTTCATCGAGCCGGTCTTTGTCGGTGACGTGGTGACGGTCAAGGCCACCGTAAACGTCGCCTGGAGCACGTCGATGGAGGTCGGCGTTCGCGTCGAAGCCGAGAACGTTCGAAGCGGCCGGCACACGCACACCTCGAGCGCGTACCTTAGGCCGGCTCTTCGACCTTCTCGGCGAGCTCGATCGTGCAGGAAGCCTGCCCGCGCTTCTCGAGATACCGCTGGTGATATTCCTCGGCGGAGTAGAAGGTGTCGGCCGGCGTGATCTCGGTCACGATCGGCTTCCGGAAGTTCTTCTGCTGTTCCTTCTTTGACGCCTCCGCGAGCTCTCGCTGGGCATCGTCGTGGTGGAAGATGGCCGTCCGGTACTGCGTCCCCACGTCCGGGCCCTGGCGATTCATCTGTGTCGGATCGTGGCTCCCCCAGAAGACGTCCAGCAGGCCCTGATAGGAGACTCGGGCTGGGTCGTACTCGACCAGGACGGCCTCCGCGTGCCCGGTTCGATCGGTGCACACGTCCTCGTAGGTTGGGTTGTCCGTCTGCCCGCCCGTATATCCGACGGTCGTATTCATCACCCCCGGGAGCATCCGGAAGTCGGCCTCCACCTGCCAGAAGCAGCCGGCCGCAAACGTCGCTTTTTCCGTCACGGAATCTCCTCGCGGTTCAGGCTCAGCCTATCGCTCTGATTCAGGAAACGCTCGCACAACGATCGTTGTTCCCGGAGGGTGGAGCCTCAGGCCGTCGCGGCCCTGATCTTCTCGAGGGCGCTTGGGTTCTCGAGACTCGAAAGGTCACCCGGGTCTTCCCCGAGGACAGCGGCTCGGATCGCGCGGCGGAGGATCTTCGCCGAGCGCGTCTTCGGGAGATCGTCGACGAAAACGATTCGCGAGGGCGTGAAAGCCTTCCCCAGCCTCTCTGCGACGAGTCCCTTCAGTTCCTTCTCGAGCGTGTCGTCGATCTCTGCGCCCGGCTTCGTGATGACGAAGCACCACACCGCCTCGCCCTTGACCTCGTGGGGCACGCCGACGGCCGCGGACTCCGCGACGAACGGATGGTCCACGAGCGCCGATTCCACCTCTGCCGGGCCCAGGCGCTTGCCGGCGATGTTCATCGTGTCGTCGGAACGGCCGTGGAGGAACCAGGCGCCGTCCTCATCGACGCTCGCCCAGTCGCCGTGGACCCAGACGTCGGGCCACCGGGACCAGTAGGTCTCGAGATACCGTTCCGGATCGCCCCAAACGCCCCGAGTCATGCCCGGCCAGGGCTTCGTGCACACGAGCTCGCCCACCTCGCCTGGGGCTACAGGTTTTCCATCCGGCCCCCAGACCTCGATCGCCATCCCGAGCGAAGGCCCGCCGAGGGAGGAGTTCTTGATCGGTGCGATCGGGAGCGGCGAGAGGAAGCAGGCGCCGACCTCGGTCCCTCCCGAGATGTTGATGATCGGGCACCGGGCGCCGCCGATTCTCTCGAAGAACCATTGGTACGGTTCCGGGTTCCAGGGCTCGCCGGTGGAGCCGAGAACCCGAAGAGATGACAGGTCGTGCGCGTCCACCCATTCCTCACCTGCGGGGATGAGCGCCCGGATGAGCGTGGGGGAAACCCCCAGGTGGGTGATCCGGCGCCGTTCGATCATGTCCCAGAGGCGGTCGGGATCGGGGTGGTTCGGAGCGCCCTCGTACAAGAAGACCGTCGCACCCAGGGCGCCCGCTCCGACGATCTCCCACGGGCCCATGATCCACCCGAGGTCGCTCACCCAGAAGAGGGTCTCGCCCTGGTGAAGATCGATCTGATAGGCGACCTCTTCGGCGATCTTCACCGTGAACCCGCCGTGGACGTGCACCGAACCTTTCGGGAGGCCGGTCGTCCCGCTCGTGTACGCGATCAGGAGCGGGTGCTCGCTGTCGAGCGAGCGAGTCTCGAAGCGCTCATCGGGCGCCTCATCGAGAAGCGTCTCCCAGCGAACGTCCCGGGTTTCGTCCCACGGCAGGTCGTCGCGATGCAGCCGTGACCAGGTGACGACGTGTTCGAGGGTCGGCGCGGCGCGCGCGGCCTCGTCGGCCGTCTCTTTCATCGGAACCGTTCCGCCTCTTCGGAGGAACCCGTCGGCCGTGATCAGGACCTTCGCGCTCGCGTCGACCAAGCGCGTGGCCACGGCGTCGGCAGCGAACCCCGAGAAGATCGGCAGGTAGATCGCTCCCAGCTTGGCACAGGCGAGCGTTGCGCCCACGGTCTCCGGGGCCATAGGCATGAAGATGCCGATGGTGTCGCCCTCCTGGACGCCGAGTGAGCGAAGGCCGTGCGCCAGCCGGTCGGCCATGGCGCGCAACTCCCGGTATGTAACGGTGCGGGAGGCGCCGTCCTCTCCCTCCCAAAGGATCGCCGTCGCGTCGGGGGTTCGCTCGGCCCACCGATCGACGCAGATATGGGCGAGGTTCGTCCGCCCGCCTACGAACCATCTCGCCCAGGGGATTCCGTCGGAGGTGTCGAGCACCCGCTCGTAGGGGGCGAGGAAGGCGAGATCGAGGTCCTTGACGACGGCGTCCCAGAACCACTCGAGGTCATCTTGGGATCGGCGCACGAGCTCCTCGTACGAGTCGATCTCGTGTGCGCGCATGAACCGGGTGACGTTCGCCCGCTCCACGTACTCCTTCGTCGGCTTCCAGATCGGAGGCTGAGGCATCGTGAGTCCGGGTACCCTTTGCCTGATGTCTGAGCGTAAGCGTACGACCGCGGCCGGCCCGAGCACCACGGCGCCGGGACCTCTCGGGCGGTGGGATCGAATCATGCTCGTGATCGCCGGCTACCTGACGGCCGCACTCTCCCTCGGCGCCGCGGGCGCGATCGGCTTGCTGAAGTTCACCGAGTCCCAGCTCAACCGAGTCGAAGTTTCGGCGCTTTCAAGAGAGTTCAGCGGCCCGGTGAACGTTCTCTTGCTCGGAAGCGACACGCGGGAAGGCCTCACGGAGGAGGAGCAGCAGCGGAAAGGTAGTCCTGAAGAGGTATCGGGCGTGCGTTCCGACACGATCATCCTCATCAACTTCGACCCTCGCAGGAACCGAGCCGTGATGGTCCACTTCCCTCGTGATCTCCGCGTGGAGATCCCCGGGCACGGGGAGGACAAGATCAACGCGGCGCTCAATCTCGGCGGTCCGGATCTGGTCGTGGAGGCGATCCGGAAGTTCACCGGCCTGCCCATCCACCACTACCTGGAAGTGAACTTCAACGGTTTCCGGGCCCTCGTCGAAGCGATCGGCGGCGTCGATATGTGTGTCGACCGACCGCTGTTCGACGAGCTCGCGGAGCTCAACATCCCGCAAGCCGGCTGCTACACGTTCGACGGCGACACAGCACTCGCGTTCGTTCGAGCCCGAAACGTCGAGGGAGACCTGATCCCCGACTTCAATCGGATCGCGAGGCAACAGCAGTTCATCCGGGCTCTGCTGAACGAATTCCTCCGGCCGGGGGCGCTGGTTCGCCTTCCTTCGCTCCTCGGCCTTGCGGCGCGAAACCTCACCACCGACACCGAGCTTGCGGCGACGGACCTGCTCTTCCTCGCGGCGAAGCTCCGCGGGCTCGCCGAGGCCGACCCCACCGGGGCATCGAATATCGATCTTCGCGTCGTCCCGGGCCTGCCGCAGACCATCGACGAGATCTCCTACGTGATCGCCGTCCAACCGGAAACCGAGCGGCTCTTCAAGGCCCTGCGGAACGGGACGGCCCTGGGCAACCTCGGCACGGTTCAGGCGGGAACCCCGACGTCTCCTGCGCTCATCGGGATCCAGGTGTTGGAGGCTGGAGCCGGTGACGAACAGACCGGGCTCGTCGTCGATCTGCTCCGCCGAGCGGGATTCCTGGTGCTCGGCACGGCGCCGGCGCCGCCCGAGGAGACCGCAAGCGTGATCATCTACCGGCGGGGGGCCCGGGACCTTGCAGACACCGTCGCCGGCTTCTTCCCGGAGCTGCCGCTTCGTGAGGGGAGCACGGCCATCCTCCGGGGAGCCGACGTCGCGATCGTCGTCGCCGATGACTTCCGGGGGTTCGAAGGATGAAGGCGCTCGTCCTCGCCGGCGGTGAGGGATCGAGGCTCCGCCCGATCACCCACACGAATGCAAAGCAGCTCATCCCGATTGCGAACAAACCGATTCTGTTCTACGGGCTCGAGGCCATTCGAGACGCGGGGATCCGCGAGGTCGGGATCGTGGTCGGAGCGACCGCGGACGAGATCACGGGTGAGGTGGGCGACGGCTCTGCGTGGGGCCTTCGGGCGACCTACCTTCGCCAGGACTCTCCACGCGGTCTCGCTCACGCCGTCCTGATCTCGCGGGAGTTCTTGGGGGACGAGCCGTTCGTCATGTATCTGGGCGACAACGTCCTCCTCGAGGGGGTTGCCGGCTTCGTGGAACAGTTCGAAGCCCACCGTCCGAACGCGCAGATCTTTCTTGCCGCGGTGCCGGAGCCGGAACGGTTCGGGGTTGCCGTGCTCGAAGGCGATCGAGTCGTCCGACTGGTCGAGAAGCCGAAGGAGTACATTTCCGATCTCGCGCTCGTTGGTGTGTATCTCTTCGACCCCTCGATTCACCAGGCCGTCGCGTCGATCGAGCCGTCCTCGCGTGGGGAGCTCGAGATCACCGACGCGATTCAGAACTTGATCGATGCCGGGCGCGCCGTGCGCGCGGAGATCGTCGGCGGCTGGTGGAAGGACACGGGCAAGCTCGAGGATCTCCTCGAAGCGAATCAGATGATGCTTTCGGTACTCGAGCCTCGCGTAGATGGGGAGGTCGACGAGGACTCAACGCTCGTGGGACCCGTCACGATCGAACCGGGAGCGAAGGTCGTTCGCTCGGTGATCCGCGGGCCCTCGATCATCGGATCGGACACCGTGATCGAAGATTCACTCGTCGGTCCCTACGCTTCGGTCTACTTCGGCTGCGAGATCACCGGGAGCCAGATCGAGAACTCCATCGTCATGGAGCGCTGCCGGGTGGACGGTATCGAAGCGATCGCCGAGTCGCTTGTCGGAAAGAACGTCGAGATCCGCCGCGGAGGTGTCCGACCCGCGATGTACCGGCTGATGCTCGGCGATCAAAGCCAAGTCGAGGTCTCCTAGACCCGATGCGGGTCGCGATCGATGTCCGTCCGGCGGTGTCGGCCGGAATGACTGGAATCGGTTTCTACACCCGCTATTTGCTCGAGCTGCTTCCCGAGGTGGATCCGGCGGCCACGTACGTCGCCTGGTATCTGAACGCGAAGGCTATTTTGAAGCCGATCCATCGGCGGCGGTTCTTTTCGAACATCGCCGGCCTCGTCGAGCGCGCAACGCCCTTTCCCGCTCGACTGTTCGAGCGGCTTTCCGAGCGGTTCGAGCTCCCGAGGGTGGAATGGTTCACGCGGTTTGACGTCCTATTCGCGCCGAACTTCCTTCCGCCCCCGACGAAGACCCGCCGGCTGGTGCTGACGATCCACGACCTCGCGTTCAGGAAGTTCCCGGAGACGGCCCCGGCCGCGACGCTTCGCTGGCTCGGTCGCCTGGATCGCGCTCTCGAACAAGCTGCCGAGATCATCGCCGTCTCCGAGCACACGAAGGCAGACCTCTGTGAGCTATACCCGGTGGAGCCGGACCGGGTGACCGTGATCCCGCATGGGGTCGACACCAATGTGTTCCATCCGCCGCTGCCTGAGGAAGTCGAGCGAGTTCGGCGGACGTTGGAGATCGAGGGCCCGTACCTCGTTTTCCTCGGAGGGATCGAGCCGCGGAAGAACCTCCCGGCATTGGTTCGCGCGTTCGCGAAGCTTCCCGCTCGGTTCCAACACACCCTCGTCATCGCAGGCGCGAGCGTGCCGTGGAATCCCGAGGGCGTCGACCAGCTGCGACCGGTCGTGGAAGAGCTGCGACGCGAAGCGAGGCAGCGCATCGTTTTCGCCGGCTACCTCTCCGACGAGAACAAGGTGGCTCTGCTCGGCGGCGCGCGGGCGCTGGTGTTTCCCTCCCGCTACGAGGGCTTCGGACTGCCGGTTCTGGAGGCGATGGCGTGCGGAACGCCGGTTCTGACCTCGAACGTGTCCGCCCTCCCGGAGGTGGCGGGCGACGCGGCGGTGCTCGTCGATCCGACCGATGAGGACTCGATCGCGTGGGGGATCCAGCTCATCCTGGGGAACGAGGAGCATCGAGAACGGCTTCGGCAGCAGGGGTTTCGCCGAGCGGCGCAGTTCGATTGGCGCGAGACGGCTCGACGCACGGCCGCGGTGCTTCACCGCGCCGCAAAGGCCTAAACTTGAGTGCCCGGCGTCCCCCCACTGGAGTCTCCTGATGAGCGATGAGATCAATGGGGTCTGGGTGAAGGATCTCACCGTGATCCCCGACGAGCGGGGACGGCTGTTCGAGGTTCTCCGCCACGACGACGAGGGCTTTGTTCGTTTCGGGCAGGTCTACGCCACGACCACGTATCCCGGGGTTGTGAAGGCCTGGCATCTTCACAGGGTTCAGCTCGACAACTTTTGCTGCGTGAAGGGGATGGTGAAGCTCGTTCTGTTCGACGGCCGGGAGGACTCGCCGACGAAGGGAACGTTGCGCGAATACTTCATCGGGGAACACAACATGAAGCTCGTTCGGGTTCCGGCCGGTGTGCACCACGGGTGGAAGTGCATCTCCGAGGAAGAGGCCGTCGTGATCAACGTCCCGACCGAGCCGTACAACCACGAGGAACCGGACGAGTTTCGCCTGGACTGGGACTCCGCGGAGATCCCGTATTCCTGGGACGTCGTCTTCGAGTGAAGATCCTCGTTCCCGGCGCGGCGGGCTTCATCGGGTCGCACTTCGTGGACCTGCTCGTCCGAGCGAGGCCGAGCGATGAGCTCGCGGTGCTCGATGCGCTCACGTACGCGGGCGACATCCGGAACCTTGCGGCCCACGAACGGGAGCCCCGCTTTCAATTCGTCAGGGGCGACGTCGCCGACCCAAAGATCATCAATCCGCTCGTCGAGTGGGCCGACCTCGTCGTGAACTTCGCGGCGGAGTCGTTCGTCGATCGGAGCATCGAGGAAGCAGCCCCATTCGTGCGGACCAACCTGACGGGCACACTCGTGCTGCTCGACGCCTGCCGCACCTCCCGAACGGCGATGGTCCAGGTCTCAACCGACGAGGTATATGGATCGATCGCTCAGGGAGCGTTCTCGGAGTCGAGCCTCCTCGCTCCGAACAATCCCTACTCGGCGACGAAGGCGGGGGGCGACTTGCTTTGCCGCGCGTACCACCACACCTACGGGATGGACGTTCGGATCATGCGCGGTCCGAATTCGTACGGACCGCGGCAGAACCCGGAGAAAGCGATCCCGACCTTTACGATTGCGGCGCTCACGCGAAAGCAGCTACCCATCTACGGCGATGGCTCGAACCGTCGCGAGTGGCTCTACGTTGCGGACTTCTGCCGTGCCGTGCTGACCGTGGCCGAGGACGGCGAGCCCGGAGAGATCTACAACGCGGGCGGGGGTCACGAGCTAGCGAACCTCGAGCTCGCAACGGAGATCTGCCGGCTTACCGGTGCACCGGAGGCGTTGATCACCTTCGTCGAGGACCGCCCCGGTCACGACTTTCGGTACTCCATGGTCTGGGACCGACTCTCTGCCCTTGGCTGGAAACCGGAGACCGACTTCGGCGAAGGGCTCGAGCGGACGGTCACTTGGTTCCAGCAACATGCTGAAAGGTGGCCGGGGGGTTTGGGAGGATAGCTCGCCATGGGTGAGACGCCGGTTCTGGCGGTAGCGAGCGAACCCCCCGATCGGAAGGAGAAGCGATGAGGATCGCGGTTACCGGCGCCGGCGGCGGACTGGGGCGGGCGTTCGTCGAACGGGCGCCCGGACATCACGACATTGTGGCGTTCACGCACGAGGAGCTCCCGGTGGAGGAGCGCCACAGCGTCTTCCAGCTCCTCGTTCCGACGCGGCCGGATCTCGTTCTGCATTGCGCCGCGATGACGAGGGTGGACGACTGCGAGGAAGACCCCGATCGAGCGTTCCGGGTGAATGCATCGGGCACGGGGAACGTTGCTCGCGCGACCCGGGAGGCCGGGGCGTTGCTCGTCTACGTCTCGACGGACTACGTCTTCGACGGCGAGAAGCGGGAGCCGTACCACGAGTTCGACCGCACAAACCCGATCTCGGCGTACGGCGCGAGCAAGCTCGCAGGGGAGGAACAGGCCCGTCTCACTCCCGAGCATCTCATCGTGAGAACGTCGTGGGTGTTCGGCGCGCCGGGCGATTACGTGACTCGATCGCTCGAGGAGCTCAGGGGAGGGGCGACGGTCGGCGCGGTGGTTGACCGGACCAGTACACCGACCCACGTTGGTCATCTCGCCGAGCGTCTCGTCCCGCTCGCGCTCACCGGCCGGCGGGGCCTTGTTCACCTCGGAGGCCCCGAAGCCACGACGTGGTTCGACCTCCTCTCCCGAGCACGAGAGCTCGGTGGTCTCAAGGGCGAGGTGTTGGAACAGAAGACGGGTGACCTGCGCCTGCCCGCGCCCCGGCCCACGAACTCGGCCCTTCGCAGCGTCGTACTCGAAGACGGGGAGGTTCCGCCGATGCCTCCGCTCGATGACGCGCTCGAGGAGTTGCTCGGTGGCGACTGAAGCGATCCGTACGAGCGAGCCCGCCCGACTCCGATTCGGGGAGCGCCTCGCCGAGGTGCTCCGCCACCGCGAGGTCCTGGTGAACCTGATCCGCAAGGAGCTCCGGATCAAGTACAAGTCGTCTTTCCTCGGCGTTGCGTGGTCGATGCTGAACCCGCTCCTTTACCTGGCGGTCTTCTACGTCGTCTTCACGTTCTTCCTGCGGAACGACACCCCGAACTTCGCCGTGTATCTCGTCTCGGGGCTTCTCGGATTCACTCTGTTCTCCACGGGTCTTCAAGGCGCAACGAGTTCGGTCGTCGCGAATGCGTCGCTCGTCACGAAGGTCGCGTTCCCCCGGGAGATCCTTCCGCTCTCGGCGATCGGCGCCTCGCTCGTGTACTTCTTCTATCAGCTGCTCGTGCTCTTGCTGTTCGTCACGGTGCTGCGCTACCCGTATGTCGGGGCGAATCTGTTGCTCCTGCCCGCGGCGCTCGCCGTGCTCCTGCTGTTCACCTCGGCGCTCGGGCTCGGGACGGCGGCACTCAACGTGCGGTACCGGGATACCCATCACCTCGTCGAGCTGGGGCTCCTCGCGTGGTTCTGGGTTACTCCCATCGTGTATCCGGCCTCGGTCGTGTTCGACAACGTGGGGTCCGATGTCGCGATCCAGATCTGGCTCGCGAATCCGATCACGGCCGTCACGCTCGCTTTCCAGCGAGCGATCTACGGAGGCACCTCGACCGTTGCGCAATCGTTCCTTCCGGATGCCGGCATCGAGTGGTATTTGATCCGACTCGGCTACGTGGCCGCAGCCTCAGTGCTGCTCCTTGCGCTCACGTGGCGTACGTTCTTCCGTCTGTCCGGAGACTTCGCCGAGGAGCTCTGATGTCGGAGATCGCAGTCTCGATCGAGTCGCTCTCCAAGCGTTTTCGCCTCTATCACGAGCGCCCGACGACCTTGAAGGAGCGCTTCCTCCGACTCAGGCGAACGACGGCGGAGGACTTCTGGGCTCTTCGTGACGTGTCATACGAGATCGCCAAGGGTCGAACGATCGGGCTCGTCGGTGCAAACGGTTCGGGAAAGACGACGCTGCTCAAGCTGATCGGCGGGATCCTCCGCCCGACGACGGGGCGGGTTGTCACGCGCGGTCGCATCGCGGCCTTGCTCGAGCTCGGGGCCGGGTTTCACCCGGAGCTCACCGGTCGCGAGAACATCTACCTGAACGCCTCGATCCTCGGGCTCTCTCGCAAGGAGATCGACCGGACGTTCGACGACATCGTTGGCTTTGCGGAGCTCGGGCGATTCATCGACAGTCAGGTGAAGTACTACTCCTCGGGCATGTTCGTCCGCCTCGGCTTCGCGGTGGCGGTCCACGTCGACCCCGAGATTCTTCTCGTCGACGAGGTGCTCGCGGTCGGAGACGAAGCCTTCCAGCACAAGTGTCTCACCCGAGTCAGGGAGTTCCAGCGAGAGGGGCGCACGATCGTGTTCGTGACGCACGACGTGGACATGGTTCGCCAGATCTGCAACGAGGCCATCATGCTCGAGCGCGGAGCGATCCGGGTCTCCGGAGAAGTGAACGATGTCATCCGGGAGTTCCGCTCTGCCATGCTCGCGCTCCGAACGTCCTTCGTCCGCGAAGACATCACCGGCGATATCGAGATCCTCTCGGTCCAGTTCCTGGACGCTGAAGGAGCGCCGGTCAAGAAGATCCGCCCGGGCGAAACGCTCGCGGTCCAGATCGACCTTCGGGCGAACGGCCCCGTCGAAGAGCCGGTCGTGTCGATCGCGATCTACGACTCCGCAGACCGGCTCCAGCTGAAGACCGGCACCGACTGGAAGCAGGTCCGTCTCGGCACCGTCGACGGGAAACGTCGAGTGACGTTCGAGTTCTACCCGATGCCCTTCATGTCCGGGCGGTACCACGTGACGATCGGCGTGCACGCCCCCGACCTCTCAGCGGTTCACGACTGGCACGATCAGCGCTACGCGTTCGACGTCGAGCACGAGTGGCGCCGAGAGGCGCAGGTCTACGTCCCCTGTGAAGTGCGGATCGAAGAGCTCTAGATGCGGATCCTCGTGGTGTCCTCGTATCCGCCGCGACACTGCGGGATCGGCTCGTACACGCGCGGGCACGTGGAGCAGCTCCGCCGGGAGGGCCACCACGTGACGGTCCTTTCGCCTCCGGACGGCGACGGCGACGAACGAAGCTACTTCTTCTCCGGTCGGCCATTCTTCCGGGCCGCTCGGACCGGGGCCGAGTTCGAGCGGATCATCGTTCACTTTCAACCGGCCCTCTACTACCGGCCGCGGGCTCCTTTCGCGAAGGTGCTGGCGTCGCTCGGTCTTGCCTGGCTCTGCCTCCGGAGAAGACAGACCGAGGTGCTCGTCCACGAGGCGGACTCCCCCAACCTGTGGAGGCCGGACTACCTGCTGCTTGCGCTCGCGTTTCGCCTGGCGCCGGTTCTGCTGTTTCATACCGCCGCGGAACGCGACGCCCTCGAACGGGCGTATCGAGTGCGCGTTCGGGCACGGCTCGTTCGGCATACGGACGGGATCCTCGTGGCAGGCCCCACGGGCCGAGCCGACGCGCGGCGCAGACTGGGCATCCTCGACGGCGAGACGCTCTTCGTGTGCCCGGGATTCCTGCACCCCGACAAGGGGTTCGAGCGCGCGGTGATGGCGTTCCGCGATTCGGGTGGAGGGCGCCTTGTCGTTCTCGGCTCGGTGCGGGATGAGTCTCCGGAGAAGCGAGCCTACGCCGGGCGTCTCCGTGCGCTCGTAGAGACGACTCCAGGCGCCGAGCTGCTGGAGCGATTCGTCGACGCCGAGGAATTCGACGCCTGGATCGCCGCCGCCGACGCCGTCGTGCTCCCGTACCGTCGCTCCTGGTCCTCCGGCGCGCTCGCCCGTGCCCAGGTGATCGGGACGCCGGCGATCGTTTCCGACGTCGGCGGGCTCGCCGAGCAGGCAGGCGACCGCGACGTCGTGATCCGGACTGATGAGGAACTTCGCAAGACGCTTACCGCGATGGCCCGCCCCGTACCCGAGGTTCGGGCGTGAGATGGCTTCGTCGACAACCTGCTCATGAGCATACGAGCCCCCTGGATGTCGACTACGAACCACCCCCGCCGCCGGGGGAGGGGAGGAGAACTCGCATGATCCTCGCGTTCATCCTGCTTTCGGTTGCGCTCGCCGCGGTCGCCCAGCTCGTTCTCAAGTACGGCATGAATCAGGTCGGGCCGATCGGCAAGGTCGCGCTCCAAGACCCCGTCGCCACCGCCCTCAGGGTCGCGCGGCAGCCGACCGTCTGGGTGGGCCTCGCCCTATTCGGCGTCTCGGCGGTTTTCTGGCTCGTGGTTCTTTCGCGGACCTCGCTCTCCTTCGCCTATCCCTTCGCGGCGCTGTCCTACGTTCTGATCCTGCTCTTCGACCGGCTCGCTTTGAACGAGCCGATCTCGGGACTGCGCTACGGCGGGGTCGTGTTGATCATCGGAGGGCTCCTTCTCATCTCGAGAACCGGAAGCTAAGGCCCTCGATGCCGGGCACGCTTGCCGTCGTCGTCGTGAATTACAACGCGGGTGACTACCTCGCGCGCTGCATCGGATCGATCTATCGGTCGGCCTCGGACCTGGAACTCGACGTCGTCGTCATCGACAACGCATCGCGCGACGGAAGCACCGACCGGGCAAAGATCGCCTATCCGACGGTTCGCGTGCTGGAGAACCCGGTGAATCGTGGGTTCGCGGCTGCCGCGAACCAGGGAATCCGAGCCACCACGGCCCCCTACATATTCCTTTTGAACCCCGATGCGGAGATCACCGGCGGGATGCTCGGGGCGTTTGTGAAGCTCGCCGATGATCGGCCGCGGGCCGGTGCGGTGGGCCCGCTCGTGCGGAATCCGGACGGCTCGGTTCAGCCGTCGGCTCGGAAAGTGCCGGGGATCCTGGAATCGCTCGTCCATGCGTTTGTCGGCCCGGCCTGGCCGAACAACCCCTTTACTCGCTCGTACACCCTCTCGGACTGGGACCGCACGACCGAACGGGAGGTGGAGTGGCTGTCCGGCTCGGCCGTCCTCCTCCGGCGTGCCGCCGTCGAGGAGATCGGACTCTACGACGAGGGCTTCTTCATGTACGTCGAGGACGTTGATCTCTGCACCCGGCTTCGCGCGGCGGGATGGCAGGTCGTCTTCTCGCCCGAGCTCGAGGTGACGCACGTGATCGGGGTCTCGGCTCGTGGGCAGACGCGACGCATGGCGAGGGAGCACTCGCGAAGCATCTACAGGTACTTCGCGAAGCACGCTCGTGGCCCCGAGGCGCTGCTTCGACCATTCGTCCGACTGGCGCTCTGGTTCCGGGCCCTCCTGGCCGCCAGGGAGAAGCGTTGAAAGCGGTCGTCCTCGTCGGAGGGGAAGGGACGCGGCTTCGACCGCTGACCGAGACGACCCCGAAGCCGTTGATCCCTTTCTTGAATCGCGCGTTCCTTCACCACGTCCTCGACTATCTCGCACGCCACGGCGTCGACGAGGTCGTGCTCTCCTCCCCGTACCTGGAAGAGGAGTTCACCGGCTTCCTCGCAGAACGTCGAGGTGCGCCCTCGGTCACGTGGATCACCGAGGAGACGCCGCTCGGGACCGGGGGAGCGGTCGCGGGCGCCCGTCACCTGATGGACGAGACGTTCCTCGTCCTGAACGGCGACATCCTGACCGATCTCGATCTCGGCGCCATCGTTTCGTTTCACCGCGATCGCGGCTCGATGGCCACGATCGCGCTCACCCACGTCCCCGACGCGCGAGCCTTCGGGCTCGTTGAACGTGACGCCGATGGCGTCGTGACCGCCTTTCGTGAGAAGCCGGAAGACCCGATCCCCGGGGACGTGAACGCCGGGACCTACGTCCTCGAACCCGAGGCGCTCGGCGGGGCGCCTCCGGGGGTCGCGGTCTCCATCGAGCGGGAGACGTTCCCAAGCCTCATCGAAGCGGGCGCGGCCGTGTACGGGTTCGTTTGGGAGGGGTACTGGCGTGACTTGGGAACGCCCGAGTCCTACTTGGAAGCTCACCTCGACGCATTGGATGGGCGGATCGGCGGGCTGCGACCCGCGGCGCCGCTGCTGGGCGAAGGAGCAGTGGTGGCGTCGGGTGCATTGGTGGCGCCGACCGCGACGATAGGGCCCGAGGCAGCGATCGGAACGGGGGCGCGGATCGAACGCTCCGTCCTTCACGAACGCGTCCGGATCGGCGAGGACGCACGAGTCGACGGCAGCATTCTCGGAGCCGATGTCGAGGTCGGAGCGGGCGCGATCGTGCGTGACGCCATTGTCAGCGCCGGCGCCCGGATCGCCGATGGGGTTCGCGTGAGCGGGGGGCGTATCGGTCCCGGCGACACGGTCGGATAGGCGAAATCCGAGAGAACATGCACCTGATGTGCTAGGTTGAGGCGCCCGGCGACGCCGCCGGTGGACGATGAAACGGATCGCCCTCACTCTTTCCTTCTGCGTGATCGCCGGCATGTTTGCTGCGTCGGGGACTCCCGCGAGCGCGGCCTCCTCCTTTACGTTCTTCGGCGCCGGTCGCGGACATGGCATCGGGATGAGCCAGTACGGGGCATACGGTCTCGCCCAAGAGGGCTGGACCGCCGAGCGGATCGTCCGCCACTACTACACGGGCACCCAGGTCCAGAATCGGCAGCCTCCTGCCAACCTCTTCCGGATCGGCCTGCTCCAGAGCCGGGAGACGACGAAGGTCGTGGCCGAGCGCGGTTCGTACGAGATTCTCGTCGATGGGCAGGTCATCGAGTCGGTCGGTGAGGGACAGGCCCGGACGATCAAGGTCACCGACGACAAGCGCTTCCGGATCCTCCGCGCGGATGGCTCGGCGGTGGGTGAGCCGGTCGGTTCTCCCAACCAGCCGCTTCGCATCGAGCGGGTTGACGGCGGACCTCAGCCGGCGATCGCGAGGGTCGTGGAATGGGGTCACGGGATGGCACGTGGCGAGATCGAGCTCGTGATCATCGGGCCCGGGAAGGCCAACGTCGTCGCGCTCGTGGATCCGGAGGAGTATCTCTACGGCATCTCGGAGGTCCCGTCCTCTTGGCCGGCGGCAGCGCTCGAGGCGCAGGCGATCGCGGCTCGCACCTACGCCTACCGCAAGGTCGCGAACGCCGCGAACCAGAGCGGCTGCAGCTGCGGTTTGTATGGGTCGACGCGTGACCAGGCCTACACCGGATGGGACAAGGAGTCCTCGACCGACGGGGATCGATGGGTTGCCGCAGTCGACGCGACCGCTCAGATGGTCGCCACCTACAACGGGGACTTCATCTACACGTTCTATTCCGCGTCGAGCGGTGGGTTTACCGAGAACATCGAGAACGTCTGGGCGGCGTCGTCGCCACAACCGTACCTGAAGGGCGTCTGCGATCCCGGTGACTTCGTGAACGCGAATCCCGACAGGGTGTGGAGCGAGCAGATGTCCGGATCCGACGCGGCGGTCGGTCTCGGAAGTCCCCAGGGCATGGCGCAGGTCACTCGGATCAACGTCGTGGAGCGCGGCGTGTCGGGGCGAGTGGTGAAGGCAGAGATCGTCGGCACGACCGCATCAGGTGAACGGGTCAGCATCAGCGAGACCGGCTGGGATCTGCGCGGGCCGTTCGGGCTCGGCGATTCGCGTTGGTGGGTGAACGCAAACCGAAATGTCACTGGAAAGATCCGTCAGGAGTATGACGGCGTGATGTGCGCTCCCGGCCTCGCGACCAGCAACCAGCGGAATGTCTCCGGAGGGGCGTATCAGACGTTTCAGGAGGGCCGGATCTACGAAAACGACGCGACGGGTTCCGCCGTCTGGCTCCGCGGCGCGGTCCTTGCCAAGTACCTGAAGCTCAAGGGGCACACGTCGTTCCTCGGCCTTCCCCGAAAGCAGCTCGTTGTGAAGAAGGGCAAACGCGTGATCTTCGAGGGTGGCGAGATTTACACGAAGGGCGCCACCGGTACACACGAGCTCCACGGCGCGGTCCTGGCTGCCTTCCTCGAGGAGAACGGCGTGAAGGGCCCGCTGGGCTTCCCCACGACCGACGTCTCGAAGCGCCGGGGAACGGCCCACGCGGAGTTCGAAGGCGGGCGGATCGTCTGCCCGAGGAACGGGTCCTGCAGGATCAGGACCTAGGAAGAGACGAGCTCAGGGCGCGCTTGGCTCCGGAGCCGTAGACGCGTTCCGGTACTTCGCGATGAATCCATCGGCGACGAGCTTCAGATCGTCGATGTCAACCGCGTCATCGACGCTGCACTCTTGCAACCTCGTCCAGGCAGCGAACGCGACGTTCGTCCCGTCCGCCAGACTCGGGTGCGGCGCCAGGATGACCTCTACCTCCGATTCGGCGATCTCGGTCAGGGCATCAACCACGTCCTGCTCGACGCCTTCCGCGTCCGCCCGGTAGTACATGAGGACGTAGCCGTGCTCGAAATTGTGAACGGCCCGAAACTCGAGGCTGGGATCGAAGGCCTGCTCGTAGACGGGCACATCCCGGGGAAGTGGCGATGAGAAATGCGGGCCCGAGTTCGCCGGCTGCGTGGCGTAGGTCGGCGGCGTCTCCACGTGGTTCTGCCCCTCGCTCTGGAGCTCCTGAACCTCACCGCAGCCGATCCGCGCGGCGGCAGCGGCAGCTTTCTGCTCGCGCTCACGATCGGCCGCTCCTTGAACGAAGATGAAGGCGGTGACCCCCCCGCCGATCGCGGCGAGCATTCCAACGATGGCCGCGCGCCTCAGCCAAACGCGTCGCCTGGCGCGGCGGATCAGTTGTTCCCGCTGCTGCCGCGCAAGGTCCTTCTTCGCCTGGCGAGCCGACGCCTCCTCAGGTGCTGCGAGCGCCGCCGGCGGGCTCCACTTCTTTCTTCGTCGTTTCCTCTTTGCCATGTTTGGCAGCCTCAGGGCTTTATACGTGGGAGCGGCGCACCACTATAGGTCACGAAGGCGCGCCGCCGGGTCGATCGGGGCGCGGGGAGGGCGATCCTCCTCTGGAGCAAGACCCGCGGCCACCGATCCCATCGGAAGCCATTCATCTTCGAGGCCGATGGCTTCCCGTACTTCGTCTTTGCAGAAGAGCGTTGAGGAGACCCAGCATGACCCGTACCCCTGCGCGTGGAGCGCGAGCATGAAGTTCTGGACGGCGGCCCCCGTCGCGAGGAGAAACATCTCCCGCTCCGCCTGTCTGCGGCGCTCGTCCGGATAATCGTCGGCGACTCCGAGACTGAGCGCAGGGATCGCCAGCACGGGCGCTCGACCGAGGAAGGCTTCGGAACGAGCGATCCGACGAGCGATGGTCTCGGCCGCGACGCCGTCTCCCTGGAGGTCGCGCTGCCACGCGGCGGCCATGGCGCCGAGCAGACGCTTCCGCGCGGCAGGGGAGTCCAACACGACCCAGAGCCACGGGCGGGTTCGGTGTCGTGATCCGTGGGGAACGGGAGCGGTGAGCGAAGCTTCCACGGCTTCCAGAAGCGCGTCGCGCGGGACCGGCCCCGGTTCGAACTCCCGGATGGATCGTCGTGAGGAGATCGCGAGGAGGGAGGACTCGCGAAACAGGTCCTCATCTCGGTCCCGGACGAGGTCCCGCGCGACGCCGGGCGGCCCTTCCGGCTCGAGCCCACGGACGACCGCTGCCGGAACCCCATCGGCCTTGCCCATCACGAGCCCGGCCACCGCCGCGATCTCGTCCGCCAGGGCCACGACGGTCGTCTCAAGCAGCCTGCCCTGCGCATCCTTCGTCCCCCGGAGATCGACAAGGGCCGGCAGCCCCGCGCATCCGATCGCGACGTTGACCAGGCCGCTTCGCCATGGTCGTCCGAAGGTGTCGGTAATCACGACGCCGACATCGATGCCGAGGCGGTCTCGGATCGCCGTCCGCAGTCGCTCGGCGGAGCCATCGGGGTCAACCGGCAGAAGCGATAGGAACCCTTCGGGCACGTTGGACCGGTCCACCCCGGCGTTCGCGCAGACGAATCCGTGGCTCGTCTCCGCGATCAACAAATCGCCCCTCCTCGCCACGACGCGGCGTGTTTCGCGAGCAACCCAGCCGCCGCGGCCGTCGCCGTCGGGAACGACCCGCCCCTCGGCCTTCGAGACGACCTTCTGGGTAACGACGAGGACGTCGTCCTCCTGCAACGCCTCGCCGCCGGGGGCCTGGACGATGAGCTCGGCGAGGTCGTCCCCCTCTCCGACCTCTCCGATGCCTCGAACCGAAATGACCTCGACGCTCATTCGTCGAGCGCGTCGAGGGTGACCCGGGCGAGCGTCTCGGCAGCGCGGTCGTCCACCATGATCGTGTCGGTAACCGCGACCCGGACCCCCAGGGCGGCCTCGATGCGTGGGATAAGCGAGTCATCTCGCCCGTCGATCACCCAGGCGCCGAGGAGTTCTCGGTAGGCGGCCGCCGCTCCGAAGGCCGAGACCTCGAGTCCGACCACCGGCATCAGGCGGTCCGCCATGCCTCGAAGCGGAGCCCCGCCCACGATCGGACTGATGCCGACCACGCGCTCACGGCGCTCACCGAGCGCCTGCGACACTCCCGGTACGGCGAGGATCGGGCCGATGCTCGCGACGGGGTTTGATGGACAGACGATGATGGCCTCGGCGCGTCCGATCCCCTCGAGGACTCCGGGAGCCGGGCGCGCCTGCTCGGCGCCTTCGTAGCGGACGCTCTTCACCTCGTCGCGAGCTCCTCGAGCAACCCAGTACTCCTGGAAGTGAAGGTCG
>JBOGWA010000129.1:0-3063 GCA_050693155.1 Actinomycetota bacterium
GGACCAGGGAAATCTGGAGGTGCCTTCCTACGCGTTTCTCGCCGCCTCCATCATCGGTTTTCTCGTCCACGTGCCGTTCCTCGACCGAGCCGAGCGCCGACGAAAAGAGATCCTCACCGGCGGCGAGCAGCCGCCGTTCAGAGGGCCGGCCTAGAAAGGATTCCTGATGGACATCGCCCCGCTGGTCGCCGCGATCGAGGAAGGTGGTCTTTCGTTCATCCTCTTCACCGTCATGGTCGTCGTGGCCTTCATCGCGATGCTGATCACCATTCCGAAATAGTTTCCCTGGCCGCCTCGAGCGTCCGCTCGATCTCGGCGGGCCCGTGCGCGGTTCCAAGGAACCATGCTTCGTAGCCCGAGGGTGGCAGGTATACGCCCCGAGCCAACATCCCGTGGAAGAACCGAGCGTACCTCCCATGGTCGGCTCGCCGGGCCGAAGCCTCATCGTTAACCGGGTCTTCTGAGAAGAACACCGAGAAGAGGGATTCCACCCGGTTCAGGACGTGAGGCGCACCGGCGTTCTGGAAAGCCTCTTCGAGCCCGACCGTGAGGGCAGTCGCGGCGTGGGCAAGCTCCTCGTAGGGGTCTTCCTTCTGGATCAGCTCGAGCGTCGCGAGCCCTGCCGCGACCGCCACGGGATTCCCCGACAGCGTCCCGGCCTGGTAGACCGGCCCGGAGGGTGCGAGCTGCTCCATGATCTCCCGCCGGCCACCAAACGCAGCGCACGGTAGGCCGCCGCCCATAACCTTCCCGAGAATCGTGAGATCCGGCCGCACGTCGTATCGCTGCTGGGCGCCCCCGCGGGCGATGCGAAAGCCGGTGATGACCTCATCGAACACGAGGAGCGACTCGTCTTCGGTCGTGAGAGCTCGAAGCTCCTCGAGGAACCCCGAAGTCGGCGGGATGACCCCCATGTTGCCGGCAACCGGCTCGACGATTACGCAGGCGATGTCCTCTCCGACTCGCAAGAACGCCTGCCGGACCGCCTCCGGGTCGTTGAAGGGAACCACAACCGTGTCGGCGGCCGCCCCACCGGTCACACCGGCGGTGTCGGGGAGCCCGAACGTCGCGACCCCGGAACCGGCACGCGCGAGCAGCCCGTCCGCATGGCCGTGATAACAGCCGGCGAACTTGAGAACCTTCGGCCGGTCCGTCACCCCGCGCGCGAGCCGGATCGCGCTCATCGCGGCCTCGGTCCCGGAGCTCGTGAGCCTCACCATCTCGACCGACGGGAGCGCGTCGGTGATCGCCTCCGCGAGGCGGACCTCCATCTCGGTTGGGGCCCCGAAGGACGTCCCACGAGCCGCCGCCTCGACCGCCGAATCGACGATCTCTTCGCGAGCATGCCCGAAGAGCAGCGCTCCCCAGGATTGGACGTAGTCGACGTAGCGGCGCCCGTCGACGTCCGTGAGCCACGCGCCGTCGCCGCGTTCGAAGAAGAGGGGGCTACCCCCGACCGCGCCGAAGGCCCGTACCGGCGAGTTCACCCCACCGGGAATGACCCGCCTGGCCCGCTCGAACAGCTCGCTACTCATCGCGTCGAGCTTGCTCGAGCCTCTCCCACCGTGGTGAGGCTCAATCTCCCGTCCCGTCGTGGTGAGCCTGCGGGGGTGCTGCGCTCAACCTGCTCGGCGACCCCAGGAACGGGGGTCGCCTCCGCGAGGTATCGCTCCGCACCCCGCGCAGTCTCCGGCCGCCCTCAAGCGTGATGCGGTGAGTCACCGATCGCGCCGGAATCGCTGTTGAGGCGAGCGTGGCCTTCCGAGGGAGGGCCGGAGGGGTGGACTGCCGGTTGATCCCTGAGGGTGGAGGAGGCCCTTCCAAGGGCACTGACGCCGGAACCTTCCGTCCCCGACGGCCTCGACCGTGGAAAGGCACGGTGCCTCACCACGGTGGGAGAACACGCGCGGGCTCAGGGTGGGACGTCAAGACAGCCAGTCGGCGGCTTCCTTCGCGTGGTAGGTGAGGATGAGGTCCGCTCCGGCCCGTCGGATCGCGGTGAGGATCTCGAGAGTCGCCTGCCGGCCCTCGATCCAGCCTCGCTCGGCCGCCGCCTTCACCATGGCGTACTCCCCCGACACGTTGTACGCGGCAAGCGGCACGGGGAACCGTTCCTTCGCACGGCGGATGACGTCGAGATACGCAAGCGCCGGCTTCACCATGACGGCGTCGGCCCCCTCGGAGAGATCATGTTCGATCTCGCGGAGGGCTTCGTCGGCGTTTCCCGGGTCCATCTGATGCGAGCGGCGGTCGCCGAAGGCCGGCGCACCCTCAGCGGCATCTCGGAACGGCCCGTAGAACGACGACGAGTACTTCGCTGCGTACGAGAGGATGCCCACGTCCGCGAAACCGTCCCCATCAAGGGCCTGTCGAATCTCCCCGACCTGGCCGTCCATCATCCCCGAGGGCGCGACGAGATCGGCCCCCGACGCCGCCTGGGAGATCGCGATGCGCCGATAGAGGTCGAGCGTTCGATCGTTATCCGGCGCGTCTCCACCGGCGAAGACACCGCAGTGGCCGTGGTCGGTGTACTCACAGAGACACAGATCGGCGACGACCACCGCCTCCGTCCCGAGCTCCTCGCGAAGCGCCCGAAGTCCTTGCTGTGCGATCCCGTCGGGATTCCACGCCTGACTCCCATCGGGATCCTTGGCGCCGGGGATCCCGAAGAGCACGAACGCCCGCACCCCCTTCTCCGCGATCTCCCGGCTTTCCTTTCGGAGCGTCTCGAGCGTGTTCTGGTGATGTCCAGGCATCGATTGAATCGGGGCGGGATCGGAGATTCCCTCTTTGACGAACAACGGGGCCACGAGATGGCGAGGGGCGAGGTCGGTCTCACGCACGAGGGACCGGAGAGCCTCGGTTCGGCGGAGACGACGCGGTCTGTGCGTCGGAAAGGGCATCAGCGATAGAGCTCCTCGAGAGCCGTGACCAGGCCCTCGATGGTATGGGGTTCGGCCACCCGGTGCACGGGGAGGCCCGCCACGCGCGCGGCGTCGGCAGTCACCGGTCCGATGCACGCGACGCGCGGCCCGTCGATCCTTCCGACGAGCCGGACGAAAC
>JBOGWA010000130.1:0-15577 GCA_050693155.1 Actinomycetota bacterium
GAACGGGATCTCGGCGTCGAGTATCGAGACCTGGGGCCGCTCCTCGCCGAGTCCGACGTTGTTTCCCTGCACACGCCCCTGACGCCGGAGACCGAGCGGATGATCGATGAACAGGCGCTCAGGAAGATGAAGTCGACCGCCGTGCTCGTGAACACGGCGCGAGCCGCCCTCATCGACGAGGAGTCGGTCGCGCGTGCTCTTCAGGAAGGACGCCTCCGGGGCTATGCAACCGATGTATTCGAGCCCGAGCCGCCACATCCCGACTCGCCGATGCTCCACGCGCCCAACGCGGTGCTCTCCCCGCACATGGGAGGTGTCACGGTGGAGTCGCTTCTGCGCATCGTCCAGGCGGCGCTCGAGAACTGTAAGCGAGTCGCTGACGGGCACGAGCCCATCGACATCGTCAGCGAATAACCGTCTCCGGGGCCGTCCCGCGGCGGCCAGGGCCAGCTGGTCAATTGCTCGGCGGGTGGACGGGGAACGCAACCCGGAACATGGAACCTCTCCCGAGTTCGCTCTCCACGTCGATCCGCCCCCCATGCTGTTCCGCGACGTGCTTGGCGATTGACAGCCCGAGGCCCGTCCCGCCAGTCTCCCGGGCTCGCGCTCGATCGACTCGATAGAAGCGTTCGAAGATTCTGGGAAGATCCCGCGAGGGAATCCCGATGCCTGTGTCCGCCACGATGAGCTCCGCGAGCCCGTCGCGCTGATCGATCGTAAGCCGCACCCGCCCACCCTTGCGCGTGTAGCGGATCGCGTTCTCGAGCAGGTTCCCGATCAACTGAGAGAGGTCCCTCCTCGATCCTTCGACCGTGGTGGGAGCCGTCTCCACGTCCACCTCGATTCCCGCCTCCTGCGCGGGTAGGCGGAACCGATCGATCTGCTCGTTCGCCAGCAAGTCGAGCCGAACAGGTTCGCGAATCGGCGATTCCGACTCGAGCCGGGAGAGATCGAGCAGGTCGGAGACGATTCGGGAGAGACGGACCGCATCGCTGTGCAATCGCTCCGCGAACCGCCGAGCCGCTTCGACGTCGTGATCCATCGTTTCCCGGATCGTCTCTGCCGCGGCCTGTATCGAGGCCACCGGAGTCTTCAACTCGTGGGAAGCATTCGCGGCGAAGTCCCTTCGCACGGCCTCGACGCGCCGCGCCTCGGTGACGTCCCGCAAGACGAGCAAGACGTTGCCATCGCCGACCGGAATCGCCGATGCGCGGAGGATCCGCGTCGGGTTCCCTAAGTCCGTCTCGTCGTCGACGGCGGCGTCACGCGCCCGCGCCTGCGACGCGAGGCGCTGCAACATCGTCGGGGTGAGGTTCCGGAGAGCGTCCGGAATGGAACCGATGAGTCGCTCGGCTCCCGCGTTTGCGTAGGCGATGTAGTCGTCGCTCCCAAGGAGAACGATTCCCTCTTCCATGGACGAGAGAATGAGCTCTCGGCTTTCCCGGTCGCGCCGCGCCTCGTCAGCCCGGGCCTCGAGCTCCCGCCTCGTGCTCTCGATCCTGTCTCGAAGGGACTCTGCGATCCGTCTGGATCGGAGCGCCGTCCAAACGAGCCCGACGAGGGAGGCGGCCGTGAGCCCCGCGATCGCGACAACGATCGGCCGTGCGTCGGCGATGGCGAGCGCGATCGCCGCAAGCCCCGGCAGAATGAAGAGAAGGACTACCGTCCTACGAAGCTCCCTCATCGACGAACTTATAGCCGAGACCCCGGACGGTGACGAGGTAGCGTGGGTTTCGTGGGTCGGGCTCGATCTTTGCCCGGATTCGCTTCACGTGCACATCGAGCGTCTTCGTATCCCCATAGTAATCGGCGCCCCAGACTTCCTCGATCAAGAAGTCACGGGTCAAGAGGCGTCCCTTGCGGGCCAGCAACGTCTCGAGCAGGTCGAATTCCTTCGGGGGAAACGCGGTGAGGTGGCCGTTCACATGTACCTCGTGCCGGCCGGTATCCAGTTCTACCGGCCCACCCCGCAGGGTTTCATCCGCGGTGGGTTGAGTGGTCATCTGCGCTCGACGAAGCGTTGCGCGAACACGTGACACGAGCTCCCGCATAGCAAAGGGTTTCGTGACGTAGTCGTCGGCGCCGATCTCGAGCCCCGCGACCTTGTCGGCCTCCGCGTCCCTGGCCGTCACCATGATGATCGGGACCTCCGACTCGGATCGGATCGTCCGACAGACGTCGAGTCCCGACATCTCGGGAAGCATCAGATCGAGGATGATGAGGTCCGCCGGCTCTGCGCGAAACTTCTCGATCGCCCGGCGCCCATCGCCCGCCACGCCAACGGCATAGCCCTCTCGCTCCAGGTTGTAGCGGACCGATTCAGCAAGGGACTCCTCGTCCTCGACGAGGAGGATTCGCGCCGGCCCGTCAGGCGTTCTGAGGCTCGGAGGCATCGGTGAACTCGCGGAACTCACCGGTAAGGAGGAACGCGACCTGCTCGGCGATATCGACCGCATGGTCACCAACCCTCTCCAGTTGTCGCGAGACCACCATCATCCGTACCGCCCATTCGAGAAGCTCGGGATCGCCTGCGCACGCGGCGACCTCCCGCCACATGCCTCGGTTCAGACGATCGACGGGCTCGTCGAGTTCCGGGAGCCGCATTGCAAGCGAAAGGTCGCGCTTCGCAAACGACTCCATCGCAGTCCGGATCATCGGCCGGACCACGTCGGCCATCTCCCTGAGATGTACGAGGATGGTTTGGTTCACCGGCAGGCTGCGGGTGATCTTCGCGATCTTGGCGATGTTCACGGCCATGTCCCCGATGCGCTCCAGGTGCAGATTCATATGGAGCATGGCGGTGAGAAGTCGGAGGTCGCTCGCAACGGGCGTCTGCAAGGCGAGGAGCTCGAGCCAACGGTGTTCGACGTCGAGGTAGGTGTTGTCGAGGTCGTCGTCGCCATCGATGACTCGGTCGGCGAGCGCGTCGTCCTGGGACACGAGCGCGTCGGCAGCCAGGGCGATGGCTCGCTCTGCGAGCTCGCCCATCTCGAGGATCGAGAACTCGAGCTTCTCGAGGTCGGCGTGAAAGTGGTCCCGCGTCATTAGCCGAAACGTCCCGTCACGTAGTCCTCGGTTCGCTTCTCGTTCGGTTTCGTGAAGATCACCTCGGTCCGGTCGTATTCCACGAGGGTCCCCGTCCGTTGACCATTCTCCTTGACGTCGACCGTGAAGAACGCCGTGCGGTCGCTGACGCGTGCGGCCTGCTGCATGTTGTGGGTGACGATGATGATCGAGTAGTCGGCGACGAGGTCCCGCATCAGCTCCTCGATCCGAAGGGTCGCGATCGGGTCGAGCGAGGAACACGGCTCGTCCATCAGGATGACCTCCGGTTGGACGGCGATGACCCTCGCGATGCAGACTCGTTGCTGCTGCCCGCCGGAGAGGGCCATCGCACTTTCGTGCAGCTTGTCCTTCACCTCGTCCCACAACGCGGCCCTCACCAGGGATTCCTGGACGAGGTCGTCCATGTTCCCCTTGAATCCGGCGATCTTCGGACCGAACGCGATGTTGTCGTAGATCGACTTCGGGAACGGGTTCGGCTTCTGAAAGACCATCCCTATGCGGCGGCGGACCTCGACCGGATCGACGCGGCGGTCGTAGAGGTCGACGCCGTGGTAGAGGATCTGTCCCTCGATCCGAGCCCCGTCAACGAGGTCGTTCATGCGATTGAAGCACCGGAGCATCGTCGTCTTGCCGCATCCCGATGGGCCGATCAGCGCGGTGATCTGGTTGCCGTGGATCGGAATGGTCACGTCGCGAATGGCCTGGAAGTCCCCGTAGAACGCGCTGAGGTTCTCCACGTCGAAGACGATGTCTCCGACCGCGGTTTCGCCTTCCTCTTGCTTTCTGAGCTCCACGTGGATTCCGGGACGCTCCTCCCGCTCTTGCGCCGTCTCTACTCTAACGTCCACTCCGTCATCACCACTTTCGCTCATACCGGTTCCTCAAGATGATCGCCGTCGCGTTCACGAAGAGAAGAACGACGAGCAAGACGATGATCGCCGCCGCCGTCGACTGCTTGAACTGCCTGAGGTTTCTCGTCGCAAAATCGAACACCTGAACGGGCAGCGCTGTGTAGGGTCCCTGGAGTTGCTCGAAGAATCCTGCCGTCCCCGTCGACAGGAACCCGGTGGCCGCGCCGATCAGGATGAGGGGCGCCGCTTCGCCGAACGCCCGGGCCATCGTGAGGACGGAACCGGTGAAGATTCCCGGCGTCGCGTACGGGAGCACGTGGCTGCGGACGACCTCCCACCTCGTTGCCCCAACGCCGAAGCCGGCCTCCCGGATGCTGTCGGGCACCGACCGGATCGCCTCCGCCGACGTGATGATGACGATCGGCAGCACGAGGATGCTCATCGTGAGGCCTGCGGAGATGATGCTTCGCCCCCCCGTGATTCCCTGGAGGGCGCCGAGCTGCACGAAGAGCGCGATTCCCAGGAGCCCGTAGACGATCGACGGCACTCCGGCGAGGTTGCGGATGTTCGCATTCAGGATCCGAGTGAAGCGCGTGTCCCGCGCGTACTCCTCCAAATAGATCGCGGCCCCGATCCCGATCGGAAACGCGATGATTGCGACGAAAACGATGATCGTGACCGACCCGGTGATTCCCTGGATCACCCCGGCCCGCTCCGGCAGCGACGAGACCCTCGACGTCACGAAGTCGAAACCTCGATCCGCGAGCACCGGCAAGCCCGTCCGAAGGACGTCGGTCAAAAGCGTCATGAGCACAGCCAGAGCCACGAGCATCGCGAAAAGGAGCGTGAACTCGAATGCCCGACCTCCGACGTCCGCCCGGCTGCCGGTCAGGGCACGGCGAACGATTTCGGCTGTCGGAGCGGGACGCCGTTTCGAGACCGCGGCCTCCTGTGCCATCAGTAGCGGCTCCGCACGCGCCGCACGAACCGCTCGCTCACTATGTTCAGCCCGAGGGTCATGACGAACAAGAGGATCCCGACGAAGAAGAGACTTGGAAACGCCTCACTGGCCCCCCTTACCTGGTCGGAGCCCGTCGCGAGCGCGGTCATCGCTGCCGTCATCGTCTGGCCCGGGGCGAAGATGTCGACGCTGAACTGGGACCCGCCGGTCCCGCCGGCCGCGATGGCGACGATCAGGGTCTCCCCAATGGCTCGGGAAAGCCCGAGGATCAGCGCGGCCACGATCCCGGAGATCGCCGCCGGGAACACGACTCGGACCGACGTGTGGCGCTTCTTCGCGCCCAAGCCGTAGGAGGCTTCACGCAAGGAATGCGGGACGGCGAACATCGAATCCTCGGCCACCGAAGCGACCAATGGGGTGACCAGGACCCCGACCGCGATGCCCGCGGCCGCCAGGTTGAACGCCGATGACCCAAAGAACTGCTGGGTGATATTCGGGCTGATCCAGGTTAGGGCGAAATAGCCGAGGACCACACTTGGGATGCCGGCGAGGATCTCCAGAATCGGCTTCAGGAACCGCCGGGCGCGTCGACTCGCGTACTCGGATAGGTACATGGCGGCGCCGAGTCCGAGGGGAGCCGCGACGACCATTGCGACACCGGCCACGAGCAGCGTTCCAGTGATGATGGTCTTCAGGTCAAACAGATTCCGGCGAGGGAACCATCCGCTCGCCCAAAGCCGCGAGAGGTCGACGTTGCTGAGGAACTCCACGGCTCCGTCCAGCAGCGTAATGACGATCAGGGCGTTGACAACGATGGCGAGGAATGCAGCGGCGAAGAAGGAGCGACGGATGATCGCTTCGCGACGTCGTCGCCTGGAGCTTCCCCCGAGCTCGTCGAGGGTGGGGGGCCCGGCGCTCCGCACCTCGACCACTGCCTCCGCCATGTCTCCTCAGCCTTCGGGCGCGGAGCCTAAGGGACGGGAGAGCCGGGCGCCAATGCGTCCGGCTCTCCGCGGGGGATGGATGAGGTTCGCGTCATCCCTAGATTGCAGCGCTCTCCCAGGTTCCCCGGGTCGCCTCGATGCGATCGGAGGGCAGCGGGACGTACCCGACCTGCTCGACCGCGGAGAGGATCCCCGTGTCGGACACGTAGTAGTCGACGAACGCCTGAAGCTCCGGCTTCTCGGCCGCCTTCGCGTTGTTCACGTAGATGTACAGAGACCGCGATAGTGGGTACGAGCCGTCGGCGATCGACTCGAACGTCGGGGCGACGCAGCCGTCGCCACCGTCGACCTCAATTGCCTTCACGACGTCCTGATTCTGCTCGAAGAACGCGTAGCCGACCCAGCCGAGCGACGACTCAGATCCGGCGATCCCCTCGATGATCACGTTGTCGTTCCCCGAGGCCTGGTAGTCGGGACGGGTCGTCGCAGCGTCGTCTTCCGAGAGGCCTTGCTCGATCCCGATGTCCTCCAACCCGGTCAGCTCGATGAAGGCGTCGTAGGTCCCGGACTCCTCTCCCGGGGCAGTGACGTCAAGCGAAGCGTTCGGGTACGGAGCCGCGGAACCGCCGACCTCCTGGCCGAGTTGATTTGCGTCCGACCAGTTCTCGAACCCCTCGGATTCAGGCCCGAGGAGCGCATAGAGGTCTGCGTTGTTCAGGCACGTCACCGCCTCGTTGCTTGGATGCGTGAGAACGGAGATGCCGTCGAGCGCCACCTCGAGCTCTGTGAATTCGATCCCGCTCTTCGCGCATGCGTCGATCTCCTCCTGCTCGATGGGACGCGACGCGTCGGACATGTCGGTCTCGCCGTTGCAGAAGAGCTCGAACCCGTCACCGGTTCCCGGTCCCTCGACCGAGATCGCGACGCCGGGGTTCTCCTCGTTGAAGAGCTCGGCGACCAACGCCGAGATCGGCTCAACGGTGGACGAGCCCGAGATGAACAGATTCCCTGTGAGAGCGGGTTCGGTGTTGGCGGCGGTATCGGTACCCCCGTCGGACCCGCACGCGGCGGCGACGATACCCAGCGCCAATGTTCCCGCGATCAGCCAGCGAAATCTCTGCATGCACAACCTCCCTCTTTCCCCGGCACGCCTGGGCAGGCTGCCTCCGGGAGGGGAGCCTATGGGGCCTTGTTAACCAAACCCTGCACGAAATGTGAACGCAAGGTGAACCCTAGGGGGCTGTTTTCAGTCGCGAGCGTGCGCTCGCGGGACCGCTCGACCTGACTCGCCGAGCACGACCTCGTCGATGAACTGCACGCGAAGCGTGACAAGCATGGCCTGCGCCCGCCCGCAGAGAACGGCCAGGTCTGCAGCTTCCACAGGCCCGTGATTCGTGGCGAGATCGGCCAGGGCCTGGAGCTCGTCGATGACGTCTGAGAGGCGAAGATGCGAAAGGCGAGGCGAGGCCGCCGGAGGAAGGCCGGCAGCCTCGCCCAGGGGGATGGACCCTGACACGCTGTCGAACATAGATGGCGCAGATGTCAGCACCGCGGAATGCGTGTGAACCGCCGGTGAACGCTCGCCGAAGATTGGCCGGGGCCATAATCTGCGGCGAGTGAAACGAATGGCGGAGCGCCCCACCGGAACCGTCACGTTTCTGTTCTCCGACATCGAGGGCAGCACGCGCCTGCTCGGGCAGCTCGGGGACCGGTACAAGGAGATCCTCGAGGCGCACCAGCGACTGCTTCGCACGGCGTTTGAGCCCTGCGAGGGCGTCGAGGTACGGACAGAGGGAGACTCGTTCTTTGTCGTCTTTCCTCGAGCGCCGTTGGCGGTTGCTGCTGCCGTTGCCGGCCAGCGTGCCCTCGCCCATCACTCATGGCCCGAGGACGGTGTCGTCCGGGTGCGGATGGGTCTGCACACCGGCGAAGGCGTCCTCGGCGGCGACGACTATGTTGGGATCGATGTTCACCGTGCAGCCCGCATCGGCGCGGCCGGACACGGTGGACAGATTCTCATCTCGGAAACGACGCGCGCACTTTGCTCCGAAAACCTTCCGGATGGCGTGACCCTCAAAGATCTCAGTGAGCACGTACTGAAGGACCTGCCACAGCCGGAGCACCTCTTCCAGGTCGACATCCAGGGTCTCCCGACGCAGTTCCCTCCCGTTCGATCCCTCGAAGCAAAACCGGGGAATCTGCCCGCGCAGCTCACGACGTTCGTCGGCCGCGAGGACGACATCGAGGCCGTCAAAGGACTTCTCACCCTGAATCGGTTGGTAACCCTCACCGGGCCGGGGGGGACGGGCAAGACGCGGTTGAGCCTGAGAGTCGCCGACGAGAGCCAGCCGTCGTTCGAGGACGGCGCCTACTTCGTGCGCCTCGCGCCGATCAGGGATCCGAACCTGGTCATACCCACGATCACAACGACTCTGGGGCTTCGCGAGGATTCGGCGCAACGATCGTTCGACACCCTCGCTGCTCACCTCGACGGCAAGAGTGTTCTGCTCGTGCTCGACAACCTGGAACAAGTGATCTCGGCGGCTCCCGATATCGGCGAGCTCCTCGGGGCAACGGAGCGCGTGCGAATCATTTGCACGAGTCGAGAGGCGCTCCGTGTCGCGGGCGAGCAGGAATACCCGGTGCCGCCCCTATCACTCCCAGATCCTGCGCACCTTCCGCCGCTCGAGGCGCTCACCCAGTACGAGGCGGTCGCGCTGTTCATCGAGCGGGCGAACGCGGTGCGACCTGGGTTCGCCGTCACGAACGAGAACGCCCCTGCGGTGGCCGAAATTACGACGCGGCTCGACGGCCTCCCGCTCGCGATCGAGCTTGCCGCCGCTCGAGTGAAGATCCTGACGCCGGAAGCGATCCTTGCCCGCCTCGGCGATCGTCTGTCCCTCCTCGCCGGCGGCCCCCGGGACCTTGACGCGCGACAGCAGACGTTGCGCGACGCGATCGCGTGGTCCTTCGACCTGCTCGACGAAACCGAGCAACGTCTCTTCGCGCGCCTCGCGGTCTTCATGGGGGGCTTCTCGATCGAGGCTGCGGAGGCGGTCTGTCCGCGGAGGGAGCTAGGTGTCGATGTGCTCGACGGAATCGCGTCTCTTGTGAACAAGAGCCTCCTGCGGCAAATGGAGCTGGATCACCCGGAGCCTCGGTTCGTCATGCTGGAGACGATCCGCGAGTACGCGGCCGAACGTCTCGCCGATGCAGCTGACGCCGAGGAGATCAGAAGGCGGCACGCGGAGTTCTTCCTCAACCTCGCGGAGCAGGCCGCACCGGAACTCACGGGCGCCAACCAGGCCTCCTGGCTCGACACGCTGGAGCATGAGCACAACAACTTCCGGTCGGCGCTCGAATGGGCCGAGGGAGGTGAGCAGATCGAAACCGTGCTTCGGACCGGCGGCGCCCTCTGGCGGTTCTGGCAGATGCGCGGGTACCTCCGCGAGGCGAGGGAGCGGCTCACCCAAATGCTCGAGATCTCGGCATCGAGCAAGCACCCGGAAGCGCGAGCCGGGGCGCTCGAAGCGGCAGGGGGTGTGACCTACTGGATGGGTGACTTCGAGGCAGCGAAGGGTTTCTATGAGGAGTGTCTCGAGCTGCGACGGCAGCTCGGAGACAAGAAGGCGGTTGCCGAGGCTCTGTTCAACCTGTCCTTTGCCTTCACGGTGGCGCCTCCGGATGCGGGGCGCGACATTCCTCGAGGGACGGCCATTCTCGAGGAAAGCTTGGCTCTCTTCCGCGAGCTCGACGACCGGAGCGGGCTCTCAAGAGGGCTCTGGGGCCTCGCAAATGCACGCCGGGAGGCGGGCGAGCTGGTGTTGGCCAGGGAGGCGGTGCTCGAGGCGCTGTCGATGCACCGAGAGCTCGGCGATCGTTTCAGTGAAGCGTGGGATCTCCATCAGCTCGGAATCATCGCCCTGGATTTCCGTGAAGTGGAACAAGCACGAGAGTGGTGCCAGCAAGCGCTCGAAATCTTTGCCGAGGCCGGAGATCTCTCTGGGATCGCGCTGGTCCTCGCCGATTTCGCGGGGCTGGCCTTCGGGAATGGGGACCCGGAGCGCGCAGCACGATTGTTCGGTGCGGCGACCGAGATCGAAGCCAAGGCAGGAACGGGACTAGTCGCCTCGTCTGCTGCGACCGAGAGATGGCTGGAAGAGATCGAGCAGACTCTTGAGGATCCGCGGATGCAGCGCGCCCAGGAGGAGGGGAGGGCGTTGAGCGTCCACGAAGCCGTCGCCTACGCGCTGAAGGGAAAGTAACGGATCCCAAGCGGAGCGTCGTGTAGGCCGCGCTACCTGGCCGGGTCCGCCCTCGAGATGTGTGTGTCCGGGTGGTAGGCCTGCCACGCGAACCAGAACGCGTTGATGTGCGCAACGGGCTCGAGCTGCTCGCCCTCGAGTGGGCCCGAGACGGCAAGGCCGCCGAGCGACCAAACCGAACTCGTCTCCCGGTCCACGATCTCTCCGTCGCGCACCCGGAAGTTGAGTCTGCGTCCGTTGGCCTCTGGCACGAACACTCCGGAGGACCCGACGTCCCGCCCGAGCGCGATCTCGGGGCTGTCGAGCGCGGACGCCACGCCGGCCCTCCAGAACACCGCCACCTCCCGTCCCCCCACTCGATCTTGGACGACCCCCGCCTCCGCCCTGAAACCGTCCGAGAGGATGGAGTAGGGGAACGCCACTACTTGCTTGCTCTGTTCAATACCGACCACGCGTTCGATCGGGTTCAAGCGGTCGTCGATGTTGCCCCGAAACAGGAACGGAGATTCGTTCGTGTCGTAGAAGTCGTACGGATTCGTTCCGTACGGTTTGCTGAATCCCGTGTCCTTGGAGAGAACCAGTCCGTCCGTATGGTCCTGCCGGAACTGCTCGAAGGAGAGGATCTGAGCCGGCACCACCGCGAGCCGCGCGCCGGCAAGTTCGCCCTGGACCGCGCGCCCCTCGAAGTGCAGCCACAGGGAATCGGTCTGCCGGTCGTACATCACCAGCGCGCTGTCGTAGAGTTTCCCCGACGTCCCGAAGTCGAGCACCGTGCTTTTGTGGACGCGTTCGAATACCACCGCCGAGTTGCACAGCGGGCAGTAGGTGACGGCGACCGGTTGCCCCGCGACGACGTCGTTCACGATCTCGTGCCACGTGAGGATTTGCAGCGGGTACGCGCGGGCCTCTTCGTTCAGCTCGAGGGAAACGACCGGTTCATTAGGTGAGAGGAAGTCTGCGTCTTCGATGGACACGAATCTCGGGTCGTCGATCGCCGGGATCGAGTCAGGAGGGAGGAGGTCGATCATGCGTCGAGGATCGAAGTTGCCGGAGGCCACCTGCCGCTCCGAGGCGTCGGGGGCCGGATCCTCGCTAGGAACGCTGCCGCCGGTCAGGGTGATCGCAAGCGATCCACCGAGCACCGCGAGGGCGATCAGTCCGGCGATCGCAACCTTCCGGCTCATCGAGAGTTCCAACGGGCGGCTCGCCCCTTCTGTTCCCTCTCACGGCGGGGGCTCGGGCGGATCGCTCGCCACGGCGTTTGACCGCCGAGGGCCATCGGCGAGACGTCCCCGATCAGAATCACTGCCGCGCGCGCTATAGTCGCCCGGAGGTGACGACGATGTCGCAGGAAGACTTCCTTCCGCTTCAAGGAATCGACCACATCGAGTTCTATGTCGGAAACGCCCGGCAGGCTGCCCACTATTACTCATCGGCGTTTGGTTTTCAGGTTGCCGCCTATGCCGGGCAAGAGACCAAGGTCCGCGACCGAGCCTCCTGGCTGCTCGAGCAGGACGACGTCCGGTGGGTCATGACGGGGGCGCTCGACCCCAAGAGCCCGATCGCCAAGCACGTCCACGACCACGGCGACGGCGTCAAGGACGTCGCCCTCCGTGTGCCCGACGCCACCGACGCATGGGAACAGACCACCAAGCGCGGCGCCGAGAGCGCCATGGAGCCGACGATCATCGAAGACGAACATGGCAAGGTCGTTCGCTCGGCCATCAAGGCATACGGCGACACGATCCACTCCTTCATCGAACGCGAGAACTACTCCGGCGTGTTTCTTCCCGGCTACCGGGAGGAGGAGTCTTTCCCCGACAACGGCCCGCCGGTCGGGCTGAAGACGATCGACCACGTCGTCGCGAACGTCGAGCTCGGAAAGATGAACGAGTGGGTTGACTACTACGCGCGGATCATGGGGTTCAGCCAGCTCGTCCACTTCCGCGACGACCAGATCTCCACCGAGTACACCGCCCTCATGTCCAAGGTCATGTGGGACGGAAAAGGGCGGATCAAGTTTCCGATCAACGAGCCGGCCGAGGGAAAGAAGAAGTCGCAGATCGAGGAGTACCTCGACTACTACCGCTCGCCGGGCGTCCAGCACATGGCGATCCAGAGCGAGGACATCGTTGCGACGGTTGACGCGCTCCGGAAGCGCGGCGTGCGGTTCATCCGCGTCCCCGAAACCTACTACGAGGCGCTCCGCGAGCGGGTGGGAGAGATCGAGGAGGACTACTCGGATCTCGAGCGCCTCGGGATTCTCGCCGACCGCGACGACGAGGGATACCTGCTCCAGATCTTCACGAAGATCCAGCAGGACCGCCCCACGGTCTTTTACGAGGTGATCGAGCGCCACGGCTCGAAGGGGTTTGGCCTCGGGAACTTCAAGGAGCTCTTCGTCGCGATCGAGCGGGAGCAGGCCGAGCGCGGCAACCTGTAGAGGGCGTGGCCCACGCCGGGCAGGAGCTCGACAACCCCGTTACCGGCGAGCGGATCATCTTTCGGGAGACCTCGGCGGACACCGGGGGCGAGCTCTTTCGGTTCGAGCTCTTCATGAAGCCCGGCGGTTTCGTCCCCGCCGAGCACCTGCATCCGAATCAGGAGGAACGCTTCGAGGTGATCTCCGGCAGGCCCAGATTCAGCCTTGCGGGAGACGTCCGGGACGCCGGGGACGGTGACGTCCTCGTCGCTCCACCGGACATGGAGCACGTCTTCTGGAATCCGGGCGCCGAATCGGCTCACCTCATCATCGAACTCCGCCCGGCGCTTGCCAGCGAACGCCTCTTCGAGACGATCTGGGGCCTCGCGTCCGAGGGGAAGCTGGCCTCGAATGGTCTCCCGAGGAATCCATTCCAGCTAGCGGTGATAGGTGAGGAGTTTCGCGAAGAGGTCCGGCCCGTCGGGCCAGTTCTCCGCGCTCTCGACCTGCTGACACCCGCGGCCGCCTCGGTCGGCCGGCTCCTCGGGTACCGAATCCGTTAGGGTGTGTCCGAACGGGGAAGAGACCCGTTTGATATCGGAAGGGGAGGGGAGCATGAGATCACACAATTTCAGTTTGATGTCGCGCCTGCTCACGCTGGCTGCAGCGCTGGCGCTCGTGGCCGCCGCTTGCGGCGGCGACGGGGAAGAGGAGGCCCAGGGCGCCGACGTTCAGGCGTTCTGCGATGCGGCCGTCGAGGGAGAGGCGGCCGTGATCGCGTCAGAGGGTGGGGGCGGCGACCAGGTAGAGCCCTTGGTCGATCGGGTGGCGGAGACGGCCCCGGACGAGCTCGCGGACGAGGTGGGAGTCATCGTCGCGGGGGTCAGGGAAGCGATCGAGACCGACGACTCGTCGAACCTCGATTCGCCGGAGTTCCGGGAGGCGGATGAGGCCGTCGACCTGTATCTCCTCGCCAACTGTGGCTTCGAGCAGACCGAGGTCACAGCGGTGGAGTACGAGTTTCAGGGTGTCCCGGAGACGCTGCAAGCCGGCCGCATCGCCCTCGACTTCGTGAACGGGGGGGCCCAGGTCCACGAGATGGGCATCGTCAGGATCGATGAAGGCGTGGACCTGTCAGTCGAGGAGCTCCTTGATTTGCCCGAGAAGGAGTCCGACAAGCTCCTCACATTCGTGGGTTCCATGGTTTCTCCTCCGGGCGAGTCCGACGCGCAAGTTCTCGATCTCGAGCCGGGGCGCTACGGTTTCGCGTGCTTCATCCCCGAAGGCGCGACGAGCCTCGAGCAGCTCGAGGAGGGCGGCGAGGACTTGGGACCGCCGCACTTCACGCTGGGTATGTTCGGCGAGTTCACCGTTTCCGCCTAACTGCCTGTCAGCGGCTGAAAGGACCCGGGGCTCGCCCCGGGTCCTTTCTCCTAGAGCCCGGTGATGCCGCGCCAGGCGAGGCGGACGAGGGTGTCTACCGCGCGCTTTCGGTCGCGCTTCTTCGCTCCCGGGTTTCGCTGCGCGACCGTCTCGGCCATGCCGATCAGACCCAGGGCAACGACCTCCGCCTGCACGGGGTCGAGCCGCCCCTCCGATTCGCGGACCATCACCTCGGTGACGTCGGCCAGGATCTCGTCCTTCGTCTCCTTGATGAGGCTTCGGAAGTCGCTTTCGGCGCCGATCTCCTCGGTCATCAGCAGCCTGAATCCTTCGGCATGCTCGTCGACGAAGTCGAAGTAGGCCTGAAATGAGGCCCGAATCCGCTCACGGTTCCCGGCTGAGGTCTGAAGCGCGGTTCGCACGCGGTCCTTGAGCTTGGCGACGTCAGACTCGAGCAGCGCGTGGTAGAGGTCCCGCTTCGAGGGGAAGTGGTCGTAGAGGATCGGCTTCGTGACGCCGGCCTCGCGAGCGACGGTGTCCATCGTCACCGTGTGAAAGCCGCGCCGCCCGAACACCTTTCTCGCGACGTCGAGGAGTTGAGCGCGCCGCTCCGGGCCCCGCATCCTTCGCTTCGCTCTCGTCGCCATTTGACCTCGATACTACCGACTAGTAACCTACCCAGTAGTAAGATAGCTATGAAATCGAGCTTCCCCTGACACTCTGGCAGGAGGGGCAATGGACTTCAAACTCACCGAGGAACAGCTCACCACCAAGAAGTGGGCGCACGAGTTCGCGGAAACCGAGATCCGGCCGGTCGCTCCCCAGTACGACGAGACCGAGGAGTTCCCGTGGGAAGTCGTCAAGAAGGCCGCCGAGGCGGGGATCTACGGCCTTGACTTCTACGTGGAGCTCGGTGCTCAGGATCCGTCCGGCATCACGATGCCGATGCTTCTCGAGGAGATGTGTTGGGGCTGTGCGGGGATCGCGCTCGCGATCTTCGGGACGGGTCTTCCACTCGCGGCGCTTGCCGGATCGGGGACGCCGGACCAGCTCCAGGAATGGGCCCCGAAGATGTTCGGGACCCCCGAGGACCCGAAGGTCGGCGCGTTCGCGGTCACCGAGCCGAATGCCGGCTCCGACGTCTCGGCCCTCAGGACGAAGGCGGTCCGCGACGGCGATGAGTGGGTGCTGAACGGCCAGAAGGTCTTCATTACGAATGGGGGAATCGCCGCGATCCACATCGTGGTCGCCACCGTCGATCCGGACCTCGGCCACCGGGGACAGGCGGCGTTCATCATCCCGGAGGGAACGCCCGGGATTCGCCAGGGGAAGAAGGAAAAGAAGCTCGGCATCCGCGCATCGCACACGGCCGAGGTGCTCCTCGAGGATTGCCGCGTCCCTCTCGATCACGTCCTCGGTGGGATGGAGAAGCTCGAGGGGAAGATCGAGCGAGCCAAGAAACAGGAGAACACGAAGACCTCCCACGCGCTGAAAACGTTCGAGATGACGCGTCCGTCGGTCGCCGCGCAGGCCGTCGGCATCGCGCGCGCCGCTCTCGAGTTCGCGGTCGACTACGCCAAGGGTCGCGAGCAGTTCGGGCGACCAATCATCGAAAACCAGGGAATCGCGTTCAAGCTCGCCGACATGGCGCTGGAGACTGACGCGGCGAGGCTTCTGACGTGGCG
>JBOGWA010000131.1:0-4217 GCA_050693155.1 Actinomycetota bacterium
GCGCTGCACCTCGACGGCGAGGAACCAGGCTTCCTCGTGCTCGTCCTCTGCCCGGAACCGAACGATGGGATCCCCTCGATCGGCCTCGGTCCATAGCGTCTTCGGCTTCCGCTGCACGTTGTGTTCGATGAGCGCGTTCGCGGCTTCGAGGATCGTCTGCGTCGAGCGGTAGTTCTGCTCGAGCATGAACGCACGGGCGTCCGGGTAGTCGTGCTCGAAGTCGAGGAGGTTCTGGATCGTGGCTCCGCGCCAGGAGTAGATCCCCTGATCCGCGTCGCCAACGACCATGACGTTCCGGTGCTTCGCGGACAGGAGATTCACCAGGTGATACTGGGCGCGGTTCGTGTCCTGGTACTCGTCGATGAGCACGTGTCGGAAGCGCTCCTGATAGTGCTCGAGAATCGCCGGATGGGACCGAAACAGATGAACGGTTCGCATGATGAGATCGTCGAAGTCGAGCGCGCCGGCGGCGTCGAGTCCGCGTGCATACTCCAGATAGATCTCGGCAACCTGGTGCTCGTACCAGCTGTCGGCAGCTTCGGCGAACTCCATTGCGGAGAGGAGATTGTCCTTGGCCCGGCGAATCGTCGCGAGCACGCCGCGGGCGGGAAACCGCCGCTCGTCTAGCCCGAGAGCCTTCAGGACCGATTTCACGACTCGTTCTGAGTCGGCCTCGTCGTAGATCGAGAAGTGCGACGGAATGCCCAGAATCTCGTGCTCGCGCCTGAGGATCCGTACGCAGGTTGAATGGAAAGTAAGGATCCACATCCCCCGCGCGACACGGCTCCCAAGCAGTCCTCCAACTCGCTGGGCCATCTCCTGCGCAGCCTTATTCGTGAACGTGATCGCCAGGATCGCCTGGGGTGGAACCTCCTGCTCGCGGATCAAGTGCGCGATCCGATGGGCGAGGATTCGCGTCTTGCCCGAGCCTGCCCCGGCGACGATGAGGGCGGGTCCGCCCGAGTGGGCAACAGCCTCACGCTGAACTGGGTTGAGATTCTCGAGGGGGGCATCGCTCACCGCGCGCCGATTATAGGAGGGGGTCTCGGACCCCCCCATCCTCTAGGCTGGATTTCCGGTGCCCGGCGGAGTGGCCCTAAAGGCTAGACTTCCGGCGAACCCTGTTCCCCTTTTGACGAGCAAACTTCATGCCAAGAGCGATCATCACCGGCATCACCGGTCAGGACGGCCGGTACCTTGCCGAACATCTCCACGACAGGGGCTACGACGTGTTCGGACTGGTCACCGGCCAGGCCAATCCGAGAGCCGACCTCATTCGCGAAGAGCTTCCGTTCGCCGAGCTGATCGAGGGGGACCTGCAGGACTTCTCGTCGCTAATCACAGCCCTCGAATTCAGCCAGCCGAACGAGGTCTACAACCTAGGCGCGATCTCCTTCGTGGCCCTATCGTTCAAGCAGCCGACCTTGACGGCGAACGTGACCGGGCTCGGCGTTCTCCGGATCCTCGAGGCGATCCGGGTCGTGGGGGGCCAGGACAACCCGATCCGGTTCTATCAAGCGTCATCGAGCGAGATGTTCGGGAAGGTTCGAGAGTCCCCGCAGACGGAGCAGTCGCCGTTTCACCCACGGAGCCCGTACGGCGTCGCGAAGGTGTTCGGCCACCACGTCACGGTGAACTACCGAGAGGCATACGGCCTGTATGCAGTGAGCGGCATCCTGATGAACCATGAGAGTCCCCGCAGGGGGCTCGAGTTCGTGACGCGGAAGATCACGAACGGCGTTGCTCGCATCAAGCTGGGCCTCCAGAACGAGCTTGCCCTGGGCAACCTCGAGGCGAAACGCGACTGGGGCTTCGCCGGTGACTACGTGCGGGCGATGTGGCTCATGCTGCAGCAGGACGAGGCGGACGACTACCTCGTCGCGACGGGTGAGACGCATTCCGTCCGCGAGTTCGTCGAGCTTGCGTTCTCCGTCGCGGAGATCGAGGACTGGGAGCGCTACGTCAGATTCGACGAGCGCTTCACGAGACCGGCGGAGGTTGACTACCTCGTGGGCGACGCCTCAAAGGCCAGACGCGTTCTGGGGTGGGAGCCAACGGTGACCTTCGAGGAGCTCGTGGCCATGATGGTCGAGCACGACCTGAAGCACGAAGACGAGAAGGCGAGAGGGCGGCGATAGCCTGTCCCTGCTGCGAGTCGCAGGCGTCGGTCTCGCCGCGGGGTTTCTCGCAGGGCTCTTCGGTGTGGGGGGCGGCATCCTTGCGGTTCCCGGCCTCGTGTTCGTGCTACGAATGGAACAGCGTCTTGCTCACGGCACTTCTCTCGCCTCGATCGTGGTCGTCGCGGTCGCCGGGGTCACCGGGTACCTGATCGATGGCGCCGTCGACTGGCCGGTCGCCGGCCTCCTGTTCGTTGGATCCGGCAGTGGCGCTCTCCTCGGAACCTTCCTGCTCCAGAGAGTTTCCCGAGGCGCCCTTCGTCTCGCGTTCGCCGCGCTTCTGATCGCGACCGCTGCGCGTCTGTTTCTCGATCTTCCCGCCCCCGTCGTGAGAGCGCCGATCGAGGCGCTCACGGCCGTGTCTCTCATCGGCGTGGGACTCGTCTCCGGCTTCATGGCTGGATGGTTTGGCGTCGGCGGCGGAGTGATCACGGTGCCGGCTCTGGTCCTGCTTTTCTCCATACCGGACGTCGTCGCCAAGGGGACGTCCCTTGCGGTCATCATCCCGACCGCCGTCGTCGGCACCGTTTCGAACCTCGCCCGCGGAAACGCCGATCTCCGGGTGGGGGCAACCCTGGGCGTCGCAGGAGCTCTGTCCGCGTTCTTCGGGGCCCGGCTCTCCCTAACCCTCCAACCCGACCTGTCATCGTTCCTCTTTGCCCTCCTGCTTCTCGCCGTCGCCGCTCGCATGCTCCTGACGAGCGACAAGGGGCGGCCCCCCACCGGCGCCCACTAGCCTCGCTATCCTCTTTCGCGTGGCAGCCTTCGACCGACCCTCACGGAGAGGTCGCCGCTGGGCGATCGTCGCCATCGTCGTCCTGGCGGCTGCTGCGGGCGTGACCACCGCCTACCTCCGGGGCGGTGGGGAGGAGACGAGCGTCGACCCGCCCCGCTTCGTCTTCACCGACGTCCTGGTCGAGTGCGAGTTCGAGAACGTCATCAGTGCGCAGGAGCGACTACCGGCCGAAGGCGAGTTTTGCCTGGCCACCTTCAACGTCACGAACGAATCGTCGGAGCGGCATGCGCTCGACATCGGCTGCCAATTCCTGATCGACGAGAGCGGCGCCAGCCATCCGGCAAGCGCCGAAGCGACGTTCATCGACGAGACCGGCCGAGCCCTGTTCACGGAGGGAATAGCGGCCGGGAAGCTCCTCGAGGACGCCGCCATCATCTTCGACGTGCCGCCCGGCACGAAAGGCTCCGAGCTCGCTCTGCACACGGCGTGTGACGCTCCTGCCACGACCATTGCTCTGTGACGCCTTCAGCATTCCGTTGGGCCATCTCCCAACCGCACCAACCTGGTTGAGGCGGTGAACAAGGTGGGCAGACTCCGCGTCGCGGTGGTCGCCCTGGTGGGTGGCGTGCTCCTTGCGGGCCTGGCAGGGAGAATCGGCGACCGGATCGAGGCGACCGGGAGCCTCCTCTTTGTCTCCGATCGCGACGGCGAACCTGCGATCTTCGTCGCGGATGCGCGCTCCGGCCAGGCCGCCCGAATGAGCTCCTTCGGAGACTTCGATCCGGTCCTCTCCCCGGACGGAACGCGAATCGCGTTTACGAGCACTCGCGACGGAAACCGAGAGATCTACGTCATGAACGCGGACGGCAGTCAGCCGATCCGGCTCACCGACCGGCTGGGCGCGGACGAGGACCCGACCTGGTCTCCGGACGGACGGTGGATCGCGTACGAGTCCACCCACGAGGGGAACCGCGATGTCTATGTGTTGAACACCGAGGGTCGGGGGAATCCCACCCGTCTGACCATGCACCAGGATCCCGACTGTTATCCGGCCTGGTCCCCGATGGGGACGATGATCGCGTTCGCGCGCGGGCACGGCCAGGACGGACTGGATCTCTACCTCCTGGACCTCGAGACGGGCGACCTTCGACGTCTCACAACCGACGGCGGGCAGGAACCCGCGTGGTCCCCCGACGGATCACGGATCGCCTTCATGAGCAACCGCACCGGCGACTGGGAGATCTACGTCATCAACGTCGACGGGTCGAACGAACGCCGCCTGACCGACGAGCAAGGGTTGGACG
>JBOGWA010000132.1:0-32064 GCA_050693155.1 Actinomycetota bacterium
AGGGGCCGAGGATGTCCGGTTTCGTGCGCCCGTCGATCGTGGGACCGCGAGAGCTGTAGGACTGCAGCGAACCGTCTTGCCAGCAGAACGCCCCCACGGCGAACGCGTCGGGGGAGCTGGCCGGCTCGACGATGCTTCCCGCCGGAACCTGGTGTTCGAACGGCAACTCCTGCACGGCAAACAGGTCGAAACGCGGAGTCTCGGTGGCGTCGAACTTGAGGATCGACACCGTGTAGGCGGCGGTCGTGGCTGACGTGTAACAGAGGAACTCGGTCGGGGGCTGGGTCCCCGTCTGCGGGTCGACCGAGGCGGCGACGACGGCTAGATCGCTCGAGCGATGGAGACCGAGATCGTAGTCCTGGTCGGATCGCGGCCAGTCGTCCCAACGCAGGGCGAAACAGAGCTGTTCACCGGCGGGCATGACGACGGTGTTGCCCTCATCGGTCGGGGTGAAATTGTGGAAGTCGTCACCGTCCGCATCCGAGAACCGTCCGCCCCAGTGCGAGTGAGCGTGGTTGCCGGCCGCGTTCACCCACAGGATCCCGCTTCTGACCGCGTCCGCGACTATCCCGTCGGCCGTTCCCGGGCCGCCGGTTCCATCACCTCGTCCCGTGTTGAATGAGCCGACCGATCGGCTCACGATGTCGACCCCGACGGACTTGACGTAGGTGAGCGCCTGCCCGAGCTCGACCGCGTTCAGGGCGCACACGAGGAAGAGGTCAGCGTCCGGGGCCATCTCGTAGAGGATCTCCGCGACGGCCGTGCCGTGATCGGTCTCCGACGTGAACCCGTCTGCGCAGAAGTTCCGAGTCGTGAGCCCGGCCGGCAAATCGCCCTCCGTCTGGCGGTCGGTAAAGCCCGCGAACCCTCCGTCAACGATGGCGACCTTGACGCCGTCACCGGTGAACCCCCGACCGTGCCAGTCGTCCGCCCCGGTGACGCCGACGCCCTCACCGGTCACCGCCTGGGGCTCCGCGGGCTCCGGGAGGTGCGCGTAGCGAACGCCGGCATCGTCCGCCGCGTCCTCGATGGTGGAGGGAGGCAGCAGCGCCTGGATCCGGGCCGCGAAGTCGCCCTCGACCTCGCCTCCGAGTTCCCGGATCCGATCCTCCACCGCTGCCCGCTCGCCCGGCTCGACGTCCAGCACCACGCGGACCTTCTGATGCTTGACGTCTGCTCCGCTCGACTCGGCCTCGGACCTTGCGGCTTTGGAGCCCTCCTCGTCGTACGTGCTCGCGATCTCGGCGAGGTGTGAGTCGAGGTCTGGGTCTTTCGCGACTGTGGGGTACGTATCCTCAGATGACAATTGATCGTCGTCCGCCTCAGGCCCGGCGGACGACCACGACCCTCCGCCGATGACGAGGAGGAACGCAGCGCCGAGTGCGAGAAGTCGGCGCGGGCGACGATAGGGCGTGGGCGGGCTCACCTCTCCAATCTTCCCATGAGCTTCCCGAATCCGGCGACTCCCTCACGCGGTGCCCGAGTCCTCTTGACCCCACCCCGTGGGGCGGGTTGAGTAGGTGGAACATCGGGGAGAGGTGAGTGTGATGAAGCGAGAGCAACTGGCGCGTGGCGTGGCGTCATGGGTTGGGGTCTTCTTGCTGACCCTTGGGGCATGGGCGTTCATCTCGCCGATCACGTTCTGGGAGCGCGTGGCCCTGTTCGAGCCGTACAACCCGCACTTCGTCCGCGATACCGGCGCCTTTCAGCTCGGCCTCGGAGCGGCATTGCTGCTCGCGCTTCAGTGGAAAGATGCGCTCCTCGTCGCACTGGGGGCTGCCGGGGCGGGATCGGTCGCGCACTTCGCCGGCCATGTCCTCGACCAGGATCTGGGCGGAGGGGGACCCGTCGACCTGATCGTTCTTGGCATCGTGGCGCTCGCTCTCGTGCTCGGGTTCTGGTGGCGGCTTCGTACCGCCCCCAGCGATGCCGGCTAACGCGCAGCGGGCCTACGGGGTTCCCGTGAAGCGGATGATGTCGACCCCACGCTGGTAGTCGACCGCGTAGACGATCTCGTCGGTCACCCAGTACGCAGCGGAGGTCGCCCCCGCGACCGGGAGGAAGTACCCCTCCTCCTCAATCTGCCCGTCCTCCGTCACACGGAGAAAGCGCGTGCCGTGCTCGTACCACGCTTTCGCCACGAGGCCGCCGTTCTTGAACGTGGGATGCGGCTCCGTCCAGTGGGAGCAGAATGTATGGACGAGCGCATTGCCGTCGGTCGGAAGCCCATCGGTGACTCGGTACTCGTCCAGCATCCGGAAGGTGTGCTTCTTCTTCCAGCCTTTGGTGTCCCAGACCATGAATGCGGCGGAGGCCTCGTCGCCGCATGAGGGCCCGCCCGATTCGCCGCCCACGAGGAGGAACCGATCCCTGCCGCCGCGTGGCCAAACGTTGTCGTGGATGAACCGATCATCGGGGGGACTGCCCAAGGCCAGCACGGCCGGGCTGGCCGGGTCCTTGCGGGCATCGAGGACCATCATCGGGTTCGACGAGGTCACGACGAGCCCGGGGGAAACCTCGGTCACGTCGTGGCCGGTCGTCGCGGGGTTCCCCTGGCCCCAGTTCCCGGCCATGACCGGTGCGGTGGGATCGCGCAGGTCGACGATGATTCCTCCGGATCCATACGCCCAGGTGCAGTCGAGGACGCAGCTGATCGTGTGTTGGTCGGCGCCCTCGAGTGTGCCGACGATCGTTGGGTTCCCCTTGTCCGTTACATCGATCACGTTGAGCGTTCCGGTGGCGCCGACGAGGAGGATCTCCCCGTTCGAGTCCACGTTCTCCTCGGAGAACTGAGGCTCCTGCGGAAGGACCAGCGGAACCGTCCCCAGGCGTTGCGGCGCCTCGGGATTCGAGATGTCGTAGATCGCGAGCCATCGAGCGGTCGTGATGTACATGTAGCCGTCGAGGATCTTGGCGCCGGAGGTGTCGGTCTCGAGCGGGATCGCGGTGACCCACTCGACGTTCGGCGAGGCGAAGTAGCCGGGCCCGGCTCCCGATGGGCCAACGTCCGCACCGGCCGAGCCCGGGAGAGACGCCATCACCGCCAGTGCGGCAAGACCTGAGCGAATGAGCGTTCTCACGGAGGCTCGATTATGCCGGGTTCTCGCCGGAAAGGCGTCGGGCGATTACCACCAGCCGTGGCGTCTGGCCCAGCGCAACATGACAATCGCGACGAGCGCCATCGACCCAACGACCCCCGCAATATGGAGGGCGTCGGTTTGCCGGTTCACGATGATGTTCATCCCGTAGATCGACGCCACCGCCGTCACCGGGAGCACGAGCGCGCTGATCAGGGCGAGGCGTTCCATGGCGACGTTCATCTTCGTGCTGGTCTTCGACTGGTAGAAGTCCACGACCCCCTGGAGGAACTCCTTTTCGCTGTCGCAGATGTTTCGCGCGCGATCGAAGCGGTCGACGAGGTCCTCGATGAACGGTCGCACCTGCTCGGGCAGGAACGCCGACAGCGACGTAAGGCGCATCAGCACTTCCCGGCTGCCCGCCGCCATCGTCCGGACCGTAAGGAGCTCGTGGCGAACTTTGAACAGCCTCTCGAGCGCCTCCTCCGGGTCTTTGAAATCTCCCTTCATCACCTGCCGCTCGAGAGAGGCGATCTGGTTGGCGAGATTCGAGACGTAGCCCTCGAGCCTGAGTAGCAGTCCCGAGACAAGCGCATGTGCGAGCTCGGCGGGGGTTTTCGGGCTGAACCTGCCATCGTGGATCTTTCCTGCGACTGCCTCTGTTTCCCGGAGCGCGGCGTCGAGCGGGACGCCATCGCCCAGCGGACCGTGGACGCTTACGAGGAACCGGAAACCGATGAGCAGGTCGAGCTCTACCAGGTGGACGTGTCCTGGGTCGCCTGGCTCGGGCGCGTGCAGGATCGCGAAGAGGTGTTGGGGATAGGCGCGAAGCTTCGGTACGTGGCTTCGCTCGACGCAGTCGCGGATCTCGAGCTGGTGGGCGCCGAGTGTCTGCTCCAGCGCCTCCTCTGCCTGGCCGTCCCATTGGGGGATGTCGATCCATACGAAGCCGTCGTCGCGGTCGAGGAGCGCTTTCAGGTCTTCGACCGGGTGCTCCTCGATCGTCGCGCCGATGTAGCGAACGTCCACGTCGGTAGTCAATCGTGGCCCACGCCAGAGGTCAAAGCATTCCCCGACGTAGTGACCTGTTGGGGACCGCCACCGAGCAGCACTCCGAGGTCGATTGCCTCAACGGTGGACGAGACCGAGAGGCCGGGTTCGGGACCTCCGGCGAGCACATAGACCGTGGCATCGACTGCCACGACGCCGAGACCGTGGCGAGGCGTGGGCAGCGCCGGAAGAGGGAACCACGTGCCCTCGGCGAGATCGAACGCTTCGACCTCTTCGAACGTCTTGCCTTGCTCCTCCCCACCGGCGGCGACCAGGAATCGCTCCGTCGCCGTGGCGGCGAGCCCGCCACGGGGCGTCGGGAGCTCCGGCAGCCGTTCCCACGTCTGCGTCTCCGGGTCGAAGGCCTCGACATCCGCGAGGTTCAGCCCGAAGCCGAATCGTCCGCCGATCGCGAAGACTCGATCGCCGTCGCTCGTGACGCCGAGATGATTTCGTGACACGGCCAAGCCAGGGGCGGTGCTCCACTCGTCGGTCTCAGTGTTTAGGATCAGTGTGGTCTCGGCATTGCCCTCGTCCGAGAGCCCTCCCACGACGTAGATGTTGCCGTCCACGACGGCGGCGCCCCCTGCTGCCCTCGGCTCGGGCATCGCCCCTAGCTCAGACCAGCGTCCGTTCCGAAGCGCAAACACTCGATCGCTCGTTTGCTTCGTGCCCTCGAAATGCCCGCCGAACACATAAACGGTCTCATCGACGACCGCCGACATTGGATGGTTCACGCCGAGCGGCAGATCCGGACCCCTGCGCCACCTTCCGATCCTCGTATCGAAGATCTCCACCGTCGGCACCGTGTCCCCGTCACCGTTGAAACCGCCCATGACGTAGATCAACTCGCCCTGGGCAACCGCCGTCGGCTCGGTCCGAGCCGTGGGCGCGGGGGAGAGCGTCTTCCAGGTCAGGTCGTCGATCCGAGGCTCAGCGCGGTCTTCATTACACGCGGGCAGAGCGAGCATCGCGCACACGAACACCGCGCGAACCAAGCCCACAATCACGAGACGAAGCGGTCGCGAAGCTCGTGCTTGATGACCTTGCCGCTGGGCGTCCGGGGGAGGGCGTCGACGAACTCCACGCGCTTCGGCGTCTTGAACTTCGCGAGACGCTCGCGGCAGAACGCCAGCACATCCTCCGCCGGCACAGCCTCGCCGGGTTTCGTCACGATCACCGCGAGCGGCGCCTCTCCCCACTTCTCGTCGGGGACTCCGATCACCGCCGCCTCCGCCACGGCCGGGTGCTCGTATAGGACGTTCTCGATCTCCGCGGGATAGACGTTCTCTCCCCCAGAGATGATCATGTCCTTCACCCGGTCGACGATGTACGCATATCCCTCGTCATCGAGTCGAGCCACGTCCCCCGTGCGAAGCCATCCGCCGCGCAACGCGTGCGCCGTCTCGAGCGGCAGCTCCCAGTATCCGGGCATGATGGATGGCCCCCGGATGACGATCTCGCCCTTGCCGCCGGCGCCGACCGGTTCGTCGTTCTCGCCCACTACTCGGACGTCCGCATAGAAGTACGGGCGCCCGGCCGCCCCGAGCTTGCGTCGAGAGTCCTCCGGTGGGAGCACGAGGCTATTGGGCGCGGCTTCCGTAAGGCCGTAGCCCTGGATGAACTTCACGCCCCGCTCCTCCCACGTGCGAATGAGTGATTCGGGCGCCGGCGCGCCCCCGCAGACGACGTGCCGAAGGGAGGAGAGATCCGCGCTTTCGAATTCCGGGGCCTGGGTCATCGCCAGATAGATGGCCGGCACGCCCATCATCGAGGTGGCGCGTTCGGCTTCGACGAGGCGAAGGCATCCCGACGCGTCGAACTCGCGCTCGACCAAAACGGTTCCGCCCTTCCACCACACCGAGAGAGTGTTCACGTTCCACCCACCCACGTGGAACATCGGAAGCACCATGACGCTTCGCTCGTCCTGCGTGATGTCGATCGCGAGGAGGATGTTCAGGTTCGTCCAGAAGAAGTTGGCGTGCGTGAGCATCGCCCCCTTGGGTCGCCCGGTCGTTCCCGACGTGTAGATCAACGCGAGGACGTCGTCTCCCTCGATCGAAACGCCTGGTTCCTCCTCCCCCGATCCCGCGAGCGCCTCCTCGAAGGTACTCCCGAGCTCGAGCGCCTCTTTGATGCCTGTGGCGGGACGGAAGACATCGACTGCTTCGGAGAATTCGCTTTCGTAGACGAGGGTCGCAGCGCCCGAGTCGTTCACCTGGAACTCGATCTCCGAAGGGGTCAGGCGCCAGTTGAGCGGGACCACGATCGCGCCGAGCTTTGCGCAGGCGAGGAACACCTCGGCGTACTCTGGGGAGTTCTTCGCGAGGATCGCGAGTCGGTCTCCCTTGCCCACGCCGAGCGTCTGGAGGGCGCCCGCGGCTCGATTCGTCCGCGCGTCGAGGTCCCTGTACGTGATGTCGTGACCCTGATGGCGGATCGCGACGCGGGCCCCGGTCAGTTCAGCGCGACGGGCAACCCAGAACCCGATCCCTTCGTACTCGAAACGGTCCATTCATGCTCCTCAGCCTGATCATCTTGACGGAGGAGGGGTCTGGGCGCTATATATGACACCTGAGTCAGGTGTCAGTTTTCCGGGTTCCCCCAGGAAAGGGTCGAGTTGCTCTCGTGAGGCGCTTCGTCCTCCTCTCGCTCGCGGTGTTCGTGGCGACGCCGATCGCTCCTTCGGCCGCTTATCACGACGACCATGGCGGTCATTCCTGCCCGCTCGCCCCGACCGAGAGCCAAGACCACTTCCACCCACGGTTTGCTCCGCCGTGGGACGCGGAGACCCGGTCCCGCTCCTTTGCGATGATCTGTGGGACGGAGCCGTGGCGTGTCGCAGGCTTCGGAGGCGAGCGGTTCCGACCGATGCCTGGGGAGCCGGCCATCCCGGCAACATGCGACGAGAAGCGGCCCCCCGTGATCTTCGTGCACGGCAACGGCACCGACGCCGGTGACTGGTATCCGGCGCTGCGGGCGTTTGCCGACATCGGCTACACGATGTGCGATCTCTGGGGACTCTCGTTCAACGGGGTTGGTGCGAACGGCCCGGGAGCGGCGCTCCATACGCGCAACGACCTGGCGTCCGAGGAGCGGGGCGAGGCAGGCGACACGATCCGTACGACAAACCACGAGAAGAACGTCCCCGACCTCACGTCGTTCATCGAGGCGGTGCTCCGGTTCACGGGCGCGAGACGATACGCGATCGTCGGGCACTCACTCGGGGTAACGCTTGGGCGAAAGGCACTGGAGGAGACCCCGTCGCTGCTCCGCCGCCTGGATGTGTTAGTTGGTATTTCCGGAGGGAACCACGGCACGAGTGTTTGCCGCGGCAACGAGCCCTTGTTCCTCTACGCTCCGGAACGGTCCTACTTCGGGTGCGACGAACTCGCTCCCGACACACCGCCGATTTGGGAGAACGAGTGGCTGGCCGAATTGAATGCCGGCGACGAGACGCCGGGGCGGGCTCGGTATCTGACGGTGTACGACGGCTCGGGGACCGGGGACCCGTACTTCTCGGGACCGGACTCCGAGAGCCCTCGGTTGGACGGCGCGCTCAACTGTCGATTCGCCGGCGCGTACCACAACGATCTCCGCGTCGACCACGTGATCTCGGGCTTCTACGCCGCGTTCGTTCTGGGCAGGAAGTTGCCGGCGGTTGACGCCGGCGCGACACCGTCGACAATGCAGGGCGTGGAGTGCGACGAGCCCGCCTGGGCCCGTCGCTAGTTCCTGGACGCGCTCGCGGCCGTCTTCCTGGGGGGCCTACGCTTCACGGTCCGCTTCCGCTTGCGGACTCCGCCACGTCTAGCGTCGAGGACCTTCGCCACCGAGGGACCGTAGACGGCGCCGACCCCGAGCAGGTCGAGCAGCTTCGATGGATCGGGAAGGGTTTCGATCGTGGAATCGAGGACGATCGCACCCTTCTGCATGAGGAAGACCCGCTCGGTGATCTCGAGGGCGAACGTGATGTTCTGCTCGACCAGCAGCACGGTGACGCCCGCCTCGTTCACCTGCTTGATGACCTCGAAGATCTTCTTGATCGCCGCGGGCGCGAGCCCGGCGGAGGGCTCGTCAATGAGAATCAGGCGCGGGTCGGACATCAGCGCCCGCCCCACGGCGAGCATGCCCTGCTCGCCCCCGGACATGGTTCCGGCAAGCTGGCGGCGTCGTTCCCTCAGCACCGGAAAGACCGCGTAAACGCGCTCCAGCCCGGCGCGATATTTCGCATCGTCTTTCACTGTGTACGCGCCGACACGAAGGTTCTGCTCGACGGTGAGGTTGGGAAAGACCGCTCGGTTCTGGGGGACGTGGGCGAGCCCGTGGCCCACCCGTTCCTCCGGGGCGAGCCCGAGCACGCTCTTTCCATCGAGCCGCACATCACCCTTCCACGGCCGAAAGAGGCCGGAGATGCACGAGAGCGTCACCGACTTTCCCGCGCCGTTCAGGCCGAGGAGGGAAGCAACGCGGCCTTCCTCGATAGAGAGGCTGACGCCGTGCAGGACCTTGTTCGCGCCGAATCCCATTTCGACGCCGTCGAGTTCGAGGATCTGTTTCACGCGGCCGCCTCTCCCAGATACGCGCGGGCGACCTCCGCGTCCTTGACGATCTCGGAGGGCTTCCCTTCGGTCAGGATCCTCCCGAGGTGAAGCACGTAGACGTAGTCACAGACCGCCAGCACCATCGGGATGTGATGCTCGATCAGAAGGATCGTCTTCCCGAGCTCATCCCGAACGCCGAGCAGCCGCTGCGCGAGACTCTCTGCGGCGGCCGGGGCCATCCCCGCCGACGGCTCGTCGAGGAGCAGCATGTCGGGGTTCGTGATCAGTGCGCAGCCCATCTCCACGATCCGCTGCTGCCCGCCGGAGAGCGAGCCTGCCGGCAGGTGCGCGAGGTCGGAGAGGCCAAGGGCTTCGATCGCCCGGACTGCGCGCGTGCGCGCCCGATCGTCGCTTCGCCGCGCGATGCCGTCGTAGAGGAGCCCGTCGGGAACGTCGTAGCGCAGCGCGACGTGCTGGGCGAGCAGGAAGTTGTCGAGCACCGACTCGTCGGCGACAAGGCCAACGTTTTGAAAGGTCCGGCCGATCCCAAGCCGGGCGCGACGATGGGGAGGCTCCCAGACGATGTCCCGCTTCCGGTAGAGGACCTTGCCGCGGTCCGGCCAGGTGAAGCCCGAGATCACGTTGAAAAGGGTCGACTTCCCCGCGCCGTTCGGCCCGATCAGCCCGACGATCGCCCCCTTCGGGATCTCGAGCGAGACGCCGCCGAGCGCGTCGAGACCCCCGAACCTGACCGCCACGTCCTCGAGGCGAAGGAGTGGATCTCCGGGCAGCACATCGTCGGGCCTCGATGAGATTCCGCCGTTGGTGGATACGTCGACGAAGCGGGGGATCACGGGCTCCTCATCCCCCGCCTCGTCCGTTTCGCGCCGGGCCTCCTTTCGGCCACGCCGCTCGCGGGCCTCGCGCACCGCTCCGGCAAGACCGCCCGGGTTCCTTGCGATCGTGTAGATGAGCAGCGCGGACCCGATGATGAGATCCCACCCCTCGAACGCGGTCAGCAGTCGGGGAAGGATCGCGAAGAAGACGCCGGCAACGAGCACGCCCCAGCGGGACCCCAGACCGCCCACGACGACCATCACCACGAACAGAAGCGAGATGTCGAATTCGAACGATTCGGCCTGCACGAAGCCGATCAGATGTCCGAACAGGCTCCCGGCGAGTCCCGCGAGCGCGCCCGAGATCGTGAACGCGAGGAGCTTGTACCCGGCGACGTTCACGCCGAACGACGAGGCAACCTCCTCGTTGGAGCGGATCGCGAAGAAGGCCCTGCCGATCTTCGATCGGGTGACGTTTCGGTCTAGGAGCCAGACCAGCAGCAGGATCCCGAGAAGCATTCCCAGGTAGTCGAAGTTCCCCAGCAGCTCGGTTTCTCCGAAGCGAGGCCGGGGGAGCGATGCGCCCGCCGACCCGCCCGTGAGGAACCCGATCCGGAAGACGAAGATCTGCATAGCCACACCAAACGCGAGCGTGGAGATCGCGAGATAGAGGCCGCGGATTCGAAGCGACGGAAGTCCGACCAGGAAGGCCGCAAGCCCGCCGGCGGCGGCCGCGACCAGCATTCCGAAGATCATGGCCAAGCGGTACCGCTCGGTGACGACCGACGAAGCGAAGGCGCCCAGACCGAAGAATCCCGCGTGTCCGAGAGAGATCTGGCCCGCGTAGCCCATTAGCACGTTGAGCGAGAGCGCGGCGAGCGCGTACGTCACTCCGACCCCGAGCATCAAACCTCGGAACTGATTGAAAACGCCGGGCCAGACGCTCCCGAGCAGTGGGGGCAAGCCGATTAGGACGGCGGCAATCCCGCCTAAGCGCAGCAGCCCTCGCCAGTCGATCCTGCCGATCCAGGCGACCGGGATGAGCTCTTCCTCCCGCACCCTAGACCGCTCTCCGCGCGAGGATCCCCTGCGGCCGGAGGAGCAGGACCATGAGAATCACCGCAAGGAGCATCACCTCTGAAACACCCGCGGTCCCGAGGAACTGCTTTCGCACGAACGATTCGAGAATGCCGAGAACCGCGCCCCCCACGAAGGCGCCCGTGAGGCTGGTCAGGCCTCCGATCAGTGCGGCGGCGAGTCCCCGGAGGAACAGCAGCGTTACGAAGAAGGGGTGGAACGCTCCGATCGCCGGCTCGATGATGAGCGCGGCGACGGCGCCCAGGCCGGCTGCGGCGCCCCAGACGAACAGCTGGACCTTCGAGAGCGGAATCCCCATCAACCGGGCCGTGCGGCGGTCCTCCGCCACCGCGAGGATCCCCAGCCCGAACTTCGTGTATCGGAAGAAGGCCGCCAGTCCGAGCGCCAGCACCGCGACCCCGAAGATGGCGATCAAGTACTGGGGCGTGACGACGAATCCCCCAAGCTCGACGCCGCGGGCTGTGATCGGGGGGCCGAGCACCTGGGGGCTCGAGCCCCAGACCTTGAACTCAACTGCCGCGATCAGAAAGAGAAGGCCGATCGTTGCGACGGCGAACGAGAGCGGAGAGGCGTCGCCCATCGTCCGGATCACCACGCGCTCGAACGCGAGTCCAACGAGGACGACGACCGCCACCGCGACCACCGCCCCCGCGAGCCACGGCCAGCCCTGCTTCGTGATCAGCACCCAAGCGAGATACAGGCCGAGGGTTCCGAACTCGCCTTGCGCGAAGTTCAGAACGCGGCTTCCCTTGTAGACGAGGACGATGCCCACGGCGAGCAGCCCGTAGATGGCGCCGTTCGCGATGCCGATGACGAGCGACTCAACCATCAGCGCTCATACCGGCGAAGATGAAGTCCATGATCTGGTCGAGCACTCGCTGGGGGACGCCACCGTTCTCCGGCCAGAGGATCCATCGCATGCCGACGAAGTCGCCGACGGCCATCAGGCAGTAGGCGAGCACCTCGGGGTTCAGCTTTCTGACCTCGCCGCGCTGCTGCGCCTTCTTCAGTCCGTCCACGTATCCAATCGCGAACTGTCGGTAGTACTCGATGAAGGCGCTTCGATCGACGAACTCGGCCTGCCGAACGATGCGATAGATCTTCATGTGGCGCTGGAGGAAACCAAAGAACGCTTCGAAGCCCTTCCGCTCGATCTCCTTTCGATCCTTGAGTCCGTCGACCGCCTCGGCGATCTCCCGCCTGAGGCTGTGGCCGATGTGGCGAACGAGCTCCGAATAGATGACCTGCTTGCTGGGGAAGTAGTTGTAGAAGGTTCCCTGCGACACTTGCGCCCGGCGGCAGATCTCCGAAACCGACGCCTCGAAGTAGGGCAGCTCCCCGAAAACCTCTTCCGCGGCGATGAGTAGACGCACCCTCGTCTGCTCTCCCTTGCTCAGGACCCCGTCGGCGCCGGCTTCCTGCTCGATGGACTCGACGAGTGCGGACTTCACCTCAGACACCTTGACGCTTCCTCCCGACGGGCGATAGGATTCAGGGGAAAACTGACACCTGAGTCAGGTGTCAGTTTATGGCCGGAGAAAGCGGTGAGTCAAGGAGAGGGGAAAAGCCGGTGGGGTCGAAATCGAGACGTGGTGAGGGCATCATCGTGAGTCGGGTCGGAATGGGACGAATCGCCGCGGCCGCTGTCGCCTTTACGCTCGTTGCCGCCGCGTGCAGCGGCTATCCGCGCGAAGACCCGGCGGCGACGAGCGGCCTGGCACAGACTTCGACGACCCAGGCTCCATCCGGCGCGAACGGCGTCACCGGAGCAGGCGGGTCGGGCAGGCAGGCCGGTTCCTCCGGTGGAGCGCTCGGCCCGACGTCGGGTGGCGGGCTCGCAGGGCAAGGGCCCGGGAGTCGCGGATCGCAGGCGCCGCAGTGGCCGAGCGCCGGGCTCTTCAACGCCGACGAGGACCGGATCGGGATCACCGACGACGAAATCCTCATCTGCATGCACGCGCCCTTCGTCTTCGCGGAGATCTTCGATAACCGACCCGAGGACGAGAAGATCTACTTCGACATGGTCAACGCCGAACAGGGCGGCGTCTACGGGCGGAACGTCCGGCTGATCTTTACCGACGACGCCTACCAGCCTTCGCAGGCGATCACCGCAGCCGAGGAGTGCAAGTCGCAGAACCCCTTCTTCATCATGGGTGGTGTGGGGTTCGACCAGACGCCGGCCGTTCGTGAATGGGCGGAGACAAACCGGATGCTCTACTTCTATTCGATCGCGACCGAGAAAGGCGCGGAGGGAAAGCGCTATTCGTTCACGCCGGCGCCTTCGGTCGAGCAGCTCGGCACGATTCTCGCCCAATGGGTTGTCAAGAAGTTTCCGGACAAGCGAGTCGGAGTCGTCTACCGGATCAGCGACAACTGGAATGGGGGTCGTGACGCGTTCATCGCGGAGCTCGAGAGGCACGGGAATTCCGTGGTGGCGGACATCGGCGTTGATGCGAACCAGAGTGTCTATCAGCAGGAGATCGCGGCGCTCGAGGCGGCAAACGCCGAAATCGTCTTCTTCCACGAGAACGCGCTGAACTGGCTGAAGATGATCCCGCAGGCTCGGAACCAGGGGTACACGCCGAGGTGGATCGGCGAGGTGGGATTCAATCTCGTGACCGACACCCTCGGACAGGATGTGCTCGATCCTCCGGCACAGGTCGTGTGGGTGACACCCTCGTTCGACCGGACCAATCCGAACCTGCCGTGGGCGAGGGAGATCGACCGAATCGAAGCCGCCTACGCGAAGTACCACCCTGACAACAAGGAGCCGAACGACGTCGATTGGATGTTCTGGCTTGCACTGAAGGGAGTGCACCAGATGCTGCTTGACTGCGGTCCCGCGTGCACGAGAAACACGCTTGCGGGAATGCTCGAGTCCGGCTACCGGGGAGTCGTCCCTCCACTATGTCCCGCCGATTTCTCCGCCGGCCACCTGGGTGGCTACCAGGCCAACATCTTCGAAGCGGTGCCGCGCGGTAACGGCTCCGTGTGGGAGAACGTCGCGACCTGTAAGTCGGGGTTCTGATCGAGTGACGGTTCCGCAGATCGGGATCGCCGGTCTCGGCGTCTACTTGCCGGAGGCCCGTATCGGCTCCGCCGAGATCGCGGAGCGGTCCGGCCTTCCCATCGAGGTGGTCGAGGAGAAGATGGGGATCCTCGAGAAACCGCGGGCCGGTCCCGGGGACCACGCCTCGACGATGGCGACGGCTGCCGCCCTCGAGGCGCTCGGCGACACCGATCCCGGAGAGCTCGACCTCATCATCTACACGGGGAGCATGCACAAGGACCACTACGTGTGGTCGGCCGCCGCGAAGGTGCAGGACCTGCTCGGAGCGAGGAATGCATACGCGTTCGAAACGGTGTCGCTCTGCTCGACCAACGTGCTCACGTTGAAGATCGCGAAGAACCTGATGACATCCGATCCATCCCTGCGAACCGTGCTTCTCTGCGGCGGCCACCGCACATCGGACCTCATCGACTACACGAACCCCCGGACACGGTTTCTCTTCAACCTCTCCGACGGCGGCAGCGCGATCCTGTTGAAGCGTGCGCTGGGACGAAACGACGTGTTGGGCTCCGCCTTCGTCACAGACGGACGGTTCGCCTCCGATGTCGCGATGCCGGCCGGAGGCTCGCGGATGCCCGCGAGCGCAGCGACGGTCGAGAAGGGCCTGCATACGTTCGACATCCCCGACATCGAGGGGTTCAAGGGGCGGATGAACGAGGTGTCGGCCGAAAACTTTTTCTCCGTCATTCGCGAGTCCCTCGTGCGAAGCGGGCTCGATGAATCGGACATCGATTTCCTCTGCATCAACCATATGAAGCGCTCTTTCCACGACACGGTGCTCAAGGAGCTCGGGCTCTCACAGGACCAGGCGATCTATCTCGCAGACATCGGACACATCGGCGCACCGGACCAGGTCGTGGCGCTGAAGCGCGCCGTCGAGCAGGGTCTCGTGAAGGACGGCGACGTCGTCGTCGTGGCGGCCGCGGGTCTCGGTTTCACGTGGGCGTCGACGATCGTCCGCTGGGGCCGCTCTCGAGGCTGATGCCGGCAACGGACGCGAACGGCATCCGGATCAACTACGAGATTCACGGGAACGACGGAGCCTGGGTCATCCTCGTCATGGGCTGGGGATACGGGCTCTGGGGCTGGGAACCGGTTGTTGGGCCGCTCGCCGAGGCGTTCCGGGTTGTGGTTTTCGACAACCGAGGAGTCGGGGGAACCGACAAGCCCCCCGGTCCCTACACGGCGGAGATGATGGCCGCGGACGCGACGGGCTTGGCCGACGCGCTCGGCATCGAGCGCGCCCATTTCGTTGGGACCTCCGGCGGCGGTTTCTACGCGATGGAAGCCGCGGTCGCCCGGCCGGACCTAATCGATCGGCTCGTCATCGCCTGCTCGCCCCTGCCGGGACCGGCCGAGGAATGGTTTCATCCGCAGTCGGTCGAGGCGCTCGCACGGGTGGCCGGCCTCGAGGGGGAGGAGAGGTTCCGGGTCCTCATCGAGAACGCCCTTTCCCCGAGCTTCGTTGCCGATCATCCCGAGATCGTCGAGCGGATCCTTGGCTACCGACTGCAAACGGATATGCCGTTCGAAGCGTGGGAGGCCCAGCGCGTGGCGAATCTCACCTATCAGGATCCCTCGAGAGTGGCGCTCGTCGCTCAGGAAACCCTCGTGACGTGCGGGACGAATGACGGCGTCGTCCGGGCCGAGAGCGCCAAACGGCTCGCAGAGGCGCTCCCCAATGCGCTCTTCGTTCCATTCGAGGGCGCCGGGCACCTGCACTTCTGGGAGCAGCCCGAGCGGTTCGCGACGGTGCTCGGGGCGTTTCTCGGCGGGGGTCTCGAGGCCGTGGGGCGCCTCGCGGAGGCCTCCGCGTGAGCGCAACGCTCGTGACCGGCGCCGCCGGATTCCTCGGTCGTGCGCTGGCCCGAGCGCTCATTGACGCGGGGCAGACGGTCGCGCTCTTCGACCTCGCTCCGATTCCTCCCGATCTCCGTGACGACGCGGCCGCGGTCCAGGGCGACCTGGGCGCCTGGGCGGACGTCGCGGCCGTCTTCGCCGAGCACCACCCCGATCGAGTCTTTCACTGCGGGGCGCTTCTGTCGGCGCTTGCCGAGGAACGCCCGCAGGCAGCCATCCGCGCGAACGCCGATGGTACGTACCATGTGCTCGAAGCGGCCCGGTTGTTCGGTGCGCGTGTGGTCTTCACCTCGACGATCGCCACGTACGGGCCGGGCGTCCCCGACCCCGTTTCCGAGGACGCGCCCCAACTTCCAGCGACCATCTATGGGGTCACCAAGGTTTACGGCGAGCGGCTCGGCGAGTACTACTGGAGGCGATACGGACTCGAAGTCCGGGGGATCCGGTTCCCATCGATCGTCGGGCCCGGCCGGGGCCCGAGCGGAGTGACGGGATACTCGTCGCTCATGATCGACGAACCCGCTCGGGGGCGCCCGTACACGGTTCCCGTCGAAGAGGGAACGGTGATCCCGATCCTGTATGTCGACGAAGCCGTCCAGGCTTTGATCGAGTTCTCCGACGCCGAGTCGCTCGCCAGGCGGATGTACACGCTCGCGGGGATCTCGCCGACGGCCGCGGAGATCGCCGAGGCGGTCCGATCGGAGCTTCCCGAGGCGAGACTGGAGTTCGCGCCGGATCCGGCGACGCAGGCGGTCCTCGAGACGCTCCCGCGCTCCCTCGTTGAGGAGTCCGCGCGCCGGGACTGGGGCTGGGCCGGGAGCCCCGACCTCGCCCAGGTCGTCAAGACCTTCGTGGCCGCCGTTCGGACGCCGTAGTTCGGTTCCCCACGGGGCGTCGCCCTACAGCGCCGTCCGAGGGAACAGATTGACATGCGTGGGTGTGTTGTGATTATATATCGATGGTGATCGATAAGAGGAGATCAACATGTTGAGGGTCCAGCTCGCCTTGAACGTAGAAAGCATCGAGACGGCGGTGGACTTTTATCGTCGACTTTTCAGCGCGGAGCCCGCCAAGATCCGCCCCGGCTACGCCAATTTCGCACTCGACGAGCCGCCGCTCAAGCTCGTCCTCATCGAGAAGAAGGGTGCGGGGACACGGTTGAACCATCTGGGGGTCGAGGTCGGATCGGAGGCCGACGTGAGGGCGGCTGAGGGACGCCTGGCTCGAGAAGGGCTCGCGACGGCATCCGAGAAAGGCACGTGCTGTTACGCGGTCCAGGACAAGGTCTGGGTGAACGATCCGGATGGAGCTCCCTGGGAGGTTTATACGGTGGTGGCGGACGCCTCGACTCCCGAGACGATGGCGCAAGGCGTCCACGACGCAGCCTGCTGCTGAGATTCAACGAGGCGAGACTTCCTCACGCAGGCGGGCGAGCGTTCGCGTGAGGATTCGAGAGACGTGCATTTGGGAGATGCCGAGTTCGTCGGCGATCTCAACTTGAGTGCGTCCCCGAAAGAACCTGAGGTAGATGATCCGCCGCTCGCGCCGCGGGAGGTCTCGAATCGCCGGAGCCACCGACGACCAGCCCTCGAGCTTCTCGATCTCGTCATCTTCGTTTCCGAGTACGTCGGCTGAGGTTCGTCCTTCCTCGTCGAGCGGCGCGTCGAGGGAGTGGGTTGCGTAGGCCTGCTGGGCCTCGAGGGCTTCGAGAACCTCCTCGACGTCGAGTGCGGCCCGTTGGGCCATCTCCCGAATGCTCGGGGAGCGACCGAGTTCGTGTGAAAGCTCCCCAACGAGCGAGTTCAGCCTACGGCCGATCTCTTGGAGCCGGCGGGGAACGCGAAGCGCCCACGCGCGATCCCGGAAATGATGCTTGAGCTCCCCCACGATCGTCGTCGTGGCGTAGGTGGAAAACTTCACACCTCGCTTAGGATCGAAGCGGTCGATGGCATTGAGCAGGCCAACGCGAGCGACCTGGGTAAGGTCGTCGATGGCCTCCCCGCGTCCCTGGAATCGGCGCGCGAGGTAGTCGGCAAGCGACAGATACTGTTCGGTGATCTCATCTCGAGCCGTTGGGTCCTCCGACAGCCGCTCAAACAGGCTGATGGTCTCTGAATCGTCGTGGGCCTCGTCCACCTGTTTCGACGGCTCGTCGCCCGTCGAACGCTCAGATTGCTCGCTCACGATCGAGGATCCGCTCGTTTCGTGAGCTGGATGCCGACCCTCTCGCCGGAGCGGACGAATCGAGCATCGTCGGAGAGGGTCGAAAGCAGGTACCAGGCGAGGGAATCCTCGGCGCCGGAGGGGGGCCATGTTCGGGTCGGGGCAGGCACCGAGATGGTCACCTCGACGACGCCGGGAGCGGGACGGAGGACGATCTCGAGGGTCTCTGCCTCGGATTGGCTCTTCAGGAGGTACGCGCAGCCCTCGTCCACGGCGAGCCGGAGATCGTCGATGGCGTCGTAGGGCAACTCAAGGGTTGCTCCGACGCTCGAGACGACCTGTCGAGCGATCGCGACGGAGAAAGCGCTCGCGGGGAGACTGAGCGACACGGCGGACCCGGGGTGTCCGGACACAACGGTCGCCTATACTAACCGCGCTCTCGCTGTCTGAAGGAATCCTTAATATGCCTGAACTCTCGCTCGAATCGAGAACAGAAAAGAACTGGGTGGTGCTGGAGGTAACGGGAGAGGTCGACCTCGCGACCGCGCCACAGCTCCGCGACCGACTGAACGGCCTCATCGACGACGGCGGGGCGCAGCTCATCGTGAATCTCGAGGGTGTTTCCTTCTTGGACTCCACGGGACTGAGCGTGCTCGTCGCGACGCTCAATCGGATGCAGGAGCGAGGAGGAACGTTTGCGCTCGCCGCGCTGAGCGGCCCCGTTCGCAAGGTGCTCGACACGGTCGGCCTCGAGAAACAGTTTCCAATCTACGAAAGCATCGACGAGGCGTTTCGCGCATAACGCGCGCACTCCGAAGAGTCCCCGGTGACGACTGAGCATACGCAGACGAAAGCCGGCGAGGCGTTCGTTCTAGAGTTCCATGCTGAGCCGGAGTACGTGAGCACCGCGCGCACCTTCAGCGTCGCTGTGGGTCGCGCCCTCGGGTTGAACGAGACGCAACTCGAGGAACTGAAGCTTGCGGTCTCGGAGGCCTGCACCCTTTGCATTGCTGGACGTGCTCCGGGTTCGCCCGAATCCGTCCGCGTGTCCATCGAAAGCGTTGACGGTGGGCTCGCTCTCAGTGTCCGGGATCCGGCGCCGCGTGCGCCCCTGGTCCCCGGAGAGTGGAGCGAGGATGTCATACGAGCCCTCTTTCCGGACGCTCGGGTTCGTACTGACGAAGGCGTCGAGATTGCGTTCTCCGTTCCTCGCTCCGCGCAGGAATAGATTCCTTCCTCCTGGGTATTAGGAGCTTCAGGGGACCAACAACTTGAGAGAGAAACCGCGCGGGGGCGTGGTGCTTGACGTCTTGATTGCTGCGGGACTCGAGGCGGCCATAACGGCGCGGGATTTGCTGGAACCCCTCAGAGATCAGGTCGCCTCGAACAAGTTCGAAGACCTCCTGCTGCTCACCACGGAGCTGGTCACGAATTCCGTCCGTCATGCGAACCTCCCTCCCGGTTCGGAGCTCTCCCTTCGCGCGATGCTGACCGGGGAGCATGTGCGCGTCGAGGTGGTTGATCCGGGTCCGGGGTTCGACCCCACGGATCTCAGCTTGCAGCCGGGTGGCACATCGGGCTGGGGGCTGGTGCTCGTCGATCGCATCGCCGACCGGTGGGGAGTCTCGTCACGAGCACCGACCTCGGTCTGGTTCGAGCTCGGCTAAATACGCCTAGGCGCTGGTCATCGCCGCGACACCGCAGCGAGCTCCTTCACGAGAACCTCGGCCTCGCCCCGGAGTTCGTGACGAGTCAGGTCTCCCGCCAACAGCAGCGCGTCCGCGCGTTCGCCCACGCTCTCGAATTGGCTTGCGATCTTTCCCGATGAGTCCTCACCGGCATGGAGGTCACCGACTGCTGCGATCCGGATCATGGGAGCGTCTCCTCAGGACCCGGGATCGGCGCTTCCTCCAGAAGCGCCGGCGGCTACTGGGAAGCTTCTTGCAAGCGCCGCCGAGCCTTCTCCTGACCCTCGGGGGGGAGATCCTCGAGCTGCATCCCCTCCGGCTGGCAGCAGTCGCCGTTGCCAGATTGGGCCGCGTGCTCGGCATAGGTGATCCCCTCGCAACACCAGCCCTTGATCGTGTCAGGTTGGTCGGTCATAGGTTCCACCCTCCCTTTTCCAGAGATCGCTAGTGGGCGCGTGGGTCGATGTGACCGTGCTCGTGCCCCTCGCTCGCGACGCGGTCATCGCGTCGGTACGGAGCGAACGGAGCCCAGAAGAGCATCGACAGCAGGAGCCCGATCGCGCCCGCGATCATAAGAATGATCCCGACCACGTCGAGATTAGAGACCTTCTGCGTCGACCTCGACGGCAAAGGTGAGGATCGCTCCGATCGCAATGAGAAAGATGCTGACGCCGATGCCAGGCATGTCGCCTCCTTCCATTCTACGAGACTATTCCCAGCGAGCTCGCCATCGAAACCCCGGCCAATGGACCTTCATGCGGGTCAGCGGATTCAACCACCCGCGGGGACAGGTCAGCGGATGAGTTGAATGACGAGTAGCGCGACGTCGTCGCGAAGCGTGACGCCTCGTGATTCGACCGTCTCGATGAGCAGATCCGCGATCTCCCCCGCCTCGCAGTTCCCGCACGATGAGAGGACCGACGCGATCTCGGCCTCATCCACACCACCGCTGCGCTCGTCGAGAAGACCGTCGGTGAAGAGCACGAGCGCGTCGCCGGGGAGGATCTCAGCAGTCGTGTCGTGAAGCTCAGGATCGGGGAGCACGCCCAGAAGGGCACCCCCCTGTCCCACAGGCTCGACCGTCCCGTCCCTGCGGACGAGAAAAGGTAACGGGTGGCCGCCACAGCTCAGCAGAACCTTGAGTCCCTTCCTCGTGAACTGGAACCTTCCGAAGATCGCGGTCACGAATCGATCGGGGCTCTCTCTCAGCAGCACGTCGTTGAGCGCATGGAGCACCTGGCTTGGCCGTTTGTGCTCGGGGGCAACCGCACGCATCGTGTGGCGAGCAAGAGCAGTGACCACGGCCGCGTCCGGGCCCTTTCCGCAGACGTCTCCTATGTCGAACGCCCACGCGAAGCGAGACAAGGGGAAGAGGTCGTAGAAATCGCCTCCGACATCAACCGATTCACCGCTGGGCAGATAGCGCGCGGCGAAATCGAGGCCGGCTATGAGCGGAAGCCGCGCCGGGAGCAGGCTCTGCTGCAACGTCCGGGCGATCTGGTCGCGCTCCCGGTACACACGCGTGTTCTCGACGACGCTTCCGATGCGATGGCCGAGATCCTCCGCCACCGCAAGGTCTGACCGCTCGTAGCGGCGACCCAAATCGGTCAGAGCAAACGTCAGCACACCGAACGTCCGTCCCCGCGCGGCGATCGGAACGGCGATCGCCCACGTCAACCCCTCACGAGCCTTGTTCTCGGGGGAGAACCAGGCCTGTCCGCTTTGAAGGACGCTTCGCGTTTCCTCTAGGAGCCGGGCGACTTCGTGGTCGCCTCGTTCGATCGTCAGTGGTGGGAGTAGCTGGTCGTCGCTGCTGAGGACCAATCCGCAGTAGTCGGCAAACCGAGGGACGGTCAGGTCCGCAATCTGCTTGAGGGCCTCCTCGAATTCGAGTGATGCCGTGAGCTTCCGACTCGCCTCCGACAAGAATGCCAGGCGTTCCTCGCCGCGTTTCCGTTCGGTGATGTCGACCGAGACGCTGACGGCTCCCGTGATGCTCCCGGTTGCGTCGGCCAGCGCTGTCAGCTTCGTGTGGGTAGGTGTCTCCTTCCCGCCGGCGTGCACAATGGGGATCTCGCCTTCCCAGGACCCGTCGCGGAGCGTTTCTGCTAGTGCTTCGCGGAGACGCCCGGCGGTGGGCTGAGCGACGAGCTCAGCGATGTCACGCCCCAACGCCTCATCGGGCGGCAAATCGAAGAGGTTCGCGCCCTCCCGGTTTGTGTGGATGAGCGTTCCGTTGCGATCGAAGACCAAGACGGCCGCCTCGACGCGATCCAGCAGCTCCGCCTCGAAGTGACGGGTTGGACCAGGATCGGAACTCGGCTGAGGCTCAAGGACCATAGGGAAGGGTTCCGCTAGCGGGAGGAGTCTATCCGACGAAGGTCGAAGGCCCCGGCGAGATCCCGAGGCCTTCGAATCGAGGGTTGACGCTTCCTTTCCGCGACTACGGCTGCAGAATCAGTTTCCGTCGGCTCGCCACGAAGCCCGCAACGATCGCGACGAGACTCCCCGCGAGGACGAGCCACGCTCCCAGGCCGACATCGCTCGGGAAGGAGCTGACGCTGGATCGCCCCATCGTCACACCGAACAGGGCGAACCCCGTGAGCCCTAGGGCGCCCATGAGCCGGGTGAGGATGCCGGAGAAGTTGGCGATACCAGCAACAGCCAGGATGCCGATGAGAACCAAGATGCCTCCTGCCGACGTCAGGAAACTCGCGCCTCCGTCAAGCGCGGATGCCCGATAGAAGGCTCGCCAGCTGAGGTCCTCGCCTGCAGTCGCGGGCGAGACCCAATCGAGCAAGCCTCCTGCGATCAGGAGCCCGCCTCCGACGAGGGTCGTAACCATCCTGCCGGCAAATCCTGCCGCCCCTGCCAAACCGGACGCCGTACGAGAGGTCCCGATCGAGTCGGCACGCGCGATGGGGTGCGTGTGGGTCTCACCGTAGGTCGGCCCTGATGTTCGCCGGTCGATCTCTGTCTTCGCCATGAGAATCCCTCCTTTCCTGACGTCCTTCCCGAACCTCACGGCGATCAAACGTTCCTCCGCTCGTTACCCGCTACCGACGCCGGTGGGGGAAGGGGAGAATGCGCGCGAGCATGGCGGAACCCCTTGGAGGGAACTACTGGAGGCTTTGGAGCGCGTCCGCCATCTCGAATCTGGGTGACGGGGTGACGGTGGCGGCCCTTCCCCTGCTCGCGGCCACGCTGACTCGCGATCCGGCGGCATTCGCCGGTGTTGCCCTCGCAGGCCGTCTTCCCTGGATCCTGTTCGCGCTGTTGGCCGGCGCCATCGTAGATCGGCTCGACCGGAGACGGCTCATGGCCGCCGTGCAGGTAGTGCGTTTCGGAGTTCTGCTTCTTCTGGCCTTGGCAGCCGCCACCGATCGGGCGACCTTGCCGATTCTCTACGCGACCGCGTTCATCCTCGGGATCGCGGAGACCCTCTTCGATAATGCAGCGCAGACACTCATGCCTCGGCTGGTGCCTCGCACCGAACTGGAGCGGGCCAACGGCAGGCTGTACGCCGTGGAAATCACCGCAAACGAGTTCATGGGCCCGCCCGTTGGCGCCCTTCTCTTTGCCATCGCTGTGGGCCTTCCGTTCCTTCTCGACGCAGCGACCTTTGCTGCGGCATCGGTCCTGATCCTCGCGATCGGAGGGGTCCATCGCGTGGAGTCGATCGCCCCCCGGACGTCGGTTCGTTCCGAGATCGCCGAGGGTCTCCGCTGGCTCTGGCGACACCGATTGCTCAGAGCACTCGCGCTCATGCTCGGGGCGCTAAATCTGATCGGGACGGCCACCATGGCGACGTTTCTGCTGTTCGCGCTGGAGGTCCTTGGGGTGAACGAGATTGGGTTTGGCGCGCTTCTGTCCTCGACCGCGGTGGGAAGCGTGGTCGGTGGTCTCATCGGCGGGAGACTGACGGGCCGTTTTGGCGCCGGCCCGCTGCTGCTCGCGGTGATCGTGTTGCAGGTCGCGGTCTATTCACTGATCGGGATCACGTCCAACCCGATCGTGGTGGGCGGGATGTTCGTCATCTACGGCTTTACGGCGATCGTTTGGAACGTCATCACGGTCTCGCTCCGGCAGGCGATCATCCCCGACCGGCTCTTGGGTCGGGTGAACAGCGTCTACCGGTTCTTCGGGTGGGGGGCGATGCCGATCGGAGCGGCAATCGGTGGCCTGCTTGCCGAGGCGTTCGGGCTCCGCGCGCCCTGGTTCTTCGCCGCCGCTACTGCCTTCCTGCTCCTCACGGCCGTGCCGAGTATCCGCACTCGCACCATCAACGAGGCCCGCTCCGCCGCCGAGGCTGAGCGGTCATAATTCCCCGCGGTGTCCCTCGATCCGGAATCCCCAGTTCGGCGCATCCTCGTCCCGACGGACCGCTCACCGACGGCCGATCGGGCGGTCGCATGGGCTGCGGCGATGGCCGCTCGCTACGGGGCGGAGCTCCACTTGTTGCAAGTGCTCCTCCCGACTGATCCGCAGGAGTCGGACGCGGGCGACGTCGATCGAGCCGAGGTGGAGCTGGGCGCCCTCGCGGAGCGCGCTGCTGGGGAGAACGGGCGGGCGACGGTCCTTGTTGGCACGGACCCAGCCGCGCTCATCGTCCAAACCGCGGAGGAAACATCCTGCGATTGCATCGTCGTCGGCAATGCGGGGATGGCTGGGCGAAAGCAGTTCCTGTTGGGCAACGTGCCGAATCGCGTCTCGCATATGGCCCGGTGCAACGTGATCATCGTGAACACCGCGGGCTCGGCTGGAGAGGCCGCACAACGCGCCCCGGCCGCGGAGGAAGAAGCGGCTGACGAGGAGGCCATCGAGGGTCACCTCCTCGGACGGGCAACGCGGATCGGCCGCGTCATGGCGAAGCACGGTCTTCGGGATCTCCTCGCACCCGTCGATCCGACCGACGAGGCAACGATCCGGGACCGGGCGCAAAGGCTCCGGAGCGCGTTCGAGGAGCTCGGTCCGACGTTCGCGAAGCTCGGACAGATTCTCTCGACGCGCCCCGACCTGCTCCCGCCGGAGTTCGTGGAAGAGCTCTCGACGCTTCAGGACCAGGTGCCCCCCCTCACCGAGGAAGAGGTCGTGGAGGTCATGGAGCAGGAACTCCGGGTGCCCTGGGAGGACGTGTTCGATCACATCGATCCGGAACCGATGGCGGCCGGCACCATCGCGCAGGTCCATCGAGCCACGCTCTCCGATGGTGACCGGGTGATCGTGAAGGTCCAGCGCCCGACAGCGAAGCGCGATATCGCCCAAGACCTCGGCCTGCTGGAGAGATTCGCCGAGAAGATCGCCGAGCGACCGGGGCTCCGCCAGGTGATCGATCTCCCCGCGCTCGTGCAGGAGATGGCCGCGGGTTTGCGCGCAGAGCTCGACTTCCGACTCGAGGCGCGGAATGTGGAGCGGATGCGCGAGGTTCTGGCGCCGTACTCTCGGCTGGACGTGCCGAAGCTTTACGAGGACTACTCCACCGACCGGCTCCTCGTGCTGGAGGAGGTGCAGGGTGTGTTCATCCGTGACGCGCCCGAAGGGGACGCGAGGCGCGAAACCGCGGCCCAGCTCCTCGAGTCCTACTACCACCAGATCATGGTGGAGGGCTTCTTTCACGCCGACCCCCACCCCGGGAACCTCATGTGGTGGAACGATCGCGCCTATTTCATCGACCTCGGGATGGTGGGAGAGGTCGAGCCGGAGGCGCGCGAGCTCCTGCTGCTCTTGCTGATGGCCTTCTGGCAGGAGGACGCGCCGTTCCTCTCCGACGTCGTCCTGATGCTTTCGGGTGAGGAGCAGCGCTCCGATATCGACATCGAGGCGTTCCAGGGGGAGCTCGCCGACCTGCTAACCAAATATCGACATTTATCCCTCAAAGAGATCCAGCTCGGCCCGATCCTTCAGGAGGTCACTGAGATCTCGGTTCGCTACCACGTGCAGCTTCCCGCGTCGCTGGCGCTCATCGGGAAGGCGCTCGCGCAGATGCAGCTCTCGGTGTCGGCCCTCGATCCAACCCTCGATCCGTTCCAGGTCGCGGGGAGCTTCGTCCTCAAGAACCTCACCGGGCAGATCCGCGACCGCACGAATCCCAGGCGCCTCTTCTACGACGCCCAGAAGGTGAAGGTCCGGCTCGTGCGGCTGATGGAAGCGATCGAACGCATGGCAGGGACCCGGCCGGGGCCGAAACTCCAGGTTCAGTTCGGTGGAACGGAACGGCTCGAGCAAACCGTCAGAGGAGCGGGGCGGCGAATCGCCATCGCGGCGGTGGCCGGCGGCGCGCTCGTCGCGACCGCGATGACGGCGGGGTCCGCTGATGTGGCGGATTGGGTACCGATTGCCCTCGGGACAGCGGGCGGAGGACTAACCGCGGGGCTGGTCTTCGATCTGCTCCGGCCCGGCCGCTAGGCCACGTTCACCCTCAGCCCCTGAGCCGTTGGCCTCGCTCTTGCGAAGAGCTTTCAGCAATCGGCGCTCCACGATGATGGCGGCGATCGTCATGCCCACGCCGAGCACCACGCGCTCGACGAGTCGGATCAGCCCCCCGGGCCGTTTCGGCGCCATGACGGAAGGATAGGCTCTCGTCGTGGCGGGACAGCCGAGCCTCTCTCCCCGCGTCAAGCACGCAAGAGAGCTCTTTGCGGGTGTCGCGCGGGAGTACGACCTGATGTCCGAGGTGCTCTCGTTTGGTACCCACCGGCGCTGGCGGCGGTTTCTCGTCTCGAGAGTGCGGGTTCCGTCCGACGCGCTCGTGCTCGACGTCGCGACGGGGACCGCCGGGGTTGCGATCGCGCTCGCACACGCGACGGGAGCGCGTGCCGTGGGTCTGGATCAGAGTCCCGAGATGCTCGCGGTGGGAGGTCGGCGGGTCGCCGCCGCGCGCCTTGCCGGCCGGATCACGTTGCTCGAAGGACGGGCCGAGCGCCTTCCGTTTCCGGACGAGACGTTTGACGCGCTCACGTTCACGTTTCTACTTCGGTACGTGGACGACGTACCCGCCGTCGTCTCGGAGCTCGCCCGCGTGCTGCGGCCGGGAGGGGTGATGGCCTCACTCGAATTCAGCATTCCGCGGAATCCTCTCGCGCGGGCGGGCTGGTATGTCCAGACGAGGGTCGGTCTCCCGGCGCTCGGGCGGGTTGCGTCCCGCGCCTGGTTCGATACGGGCCGGTTCCTGGGCCCGAGCATCGCAGATTTCTACCGGCGACTCCCTCTCGGCGAACAGCTCGAGATATGGCGAGGGGCCGGGATGCGGGACGTTCGACCCAAGCTACTTACGCTCGGTTCTGGGGTCGTTACCTGGGGAATCAAGGATGGCTGAAGCCCGCCCCGCCTTCTATGCGCTTGATCGCGGCGGCTGGCGCGATTACTGGACGCTGCTTCACCCCCCGTACACGCTGTGGCACCTCTCGTACGTTGGGCTGGGGGCGTCCATTGCTCCGACCTTCGATTGGCGGAAGCTGCTCGCGGTAGCGGTCGCCTTCTTTCTCGGTGTCGGTGTCACCGCACACGCGCTGGACGAGCTGAACGGTCGTCCGCTCCAGACGAAGATCCCAGGTTGGGTGCTGTGGGGACTCGCTTGGCTCGGCCTCGCCGGCGCCGTTGGGATCGGGTTCCTCGGGGCCGCGGTTGTCTCCTGGTGGCTGGCGGTGTTCATTGCCTTCGGTGGTTTCGTTGTCGTTGCCTACAACCTCGAGTTGTTCGGCGGCGCGCTTCACTCCGACCTATGGTTTGCCATTTCCTGGGGGGCGTTTCCTGCGCTCACGGCGTACTTCGCGCAAGCGGAGACGTTTCGAATCGAGGCGATCCTGGTAGCCGCTGCCTGCGGAGCGCTCTCTGCTGCGCAGCGCCGGCTTTCGACTCCGGCGCGACTCCTCAGGCGCAGGGCGGTTCGTGTGTCCGGGACGATTGACCTGGACGACGGCAACGAGATGGCGATCGACGATTCGACTCTCAGGGAAGCACCGGAGTCGGCTCTTCGGGCGCTCAGCACCGCGGTCGTGCTGCTCGCGGCGGGACTGATCGTCTTCCGCCTCTGGCCGGCGTAGCTCCCTCAGAAGCTGACGTACCGGGCGATCGACATCGCGACCGCGGCGATTACGAGGAACGCGAAGTCGTAGGTCCCGATCACGCGCAGCTGTTCCTGGATCTTGGTGATCTGCGTCATCTGCTCCTGGCTCGGTGGTCCGCCCGACGCGACGGCTTCGGCGCCGATCTCCTCCATCTTCCGGACTCTGGGACCGATCAGTGTCATGCCGGCAAAAAACGCGAGCAACGCAAAAGCGGCGCCGACGGTCAATACAATCCCGGTGTCGGTCGCGATCCAGTCGGGATCGAACCCGCCCGAGGCGCGCCAGTAGAGGAATCCACCCGCGACGATGGCGATACCCGACAGACCCGTCATGACGAGGTCGACCTTGCGCTCCTTTGTCATGTGCTGCATGAATTTCTGGGCGTCCGGCCCCAGGGTTCTCGCTGTGGGCTCGACGAAGTAGAAGAAGAAGAAGGCCGACCCAACCCAGGCGATGCCCGCGACGATGTGAAGTATCCGGAAGACGATCAGGTACGGATCCATCGCGTTCCTCCTCCGTCCGGTTGAGCCCAAGTTTGCCGGACCGCGGCTGCGGCGGCTAGTCTGCGCTCCGCCATGCCCGTTCAGGTTGGAGACCCCGCGCCGGACTTCGAGCTCACCGGCCGGTTCGATCATGAGGCGGGAGTCTTCACAAAACACCGGCTCTCCGGGGTCCTAAAGGAGGGGCCGGTCATCCTTCATTTCTTCCCCGCGCCGTTCACCGGAGGGTGAACGCTTCAGATGACGACGGTGCGTGACACCATCGACCAGTACCGAGAGCCGGGAGTGACCGTCTGGGGGGTCACCGCCGTCGCGCCGCTGATCATTTCCGCGTGGGCCAGGGAGCACAAGTTTGGTGTGCCGATCCTCTCCGACTTCGAGCGCCATGTGAGCGAGGCCTACGTTGGTGTCTACGATCCCGAGACGGAGCACGCGCTCGCGCTTTTGACCAAGCGCGGCATGGTCGGGATTGGGCGGGACGGCGTGGTTCGGTACGTGTGGACGGCACGGGATTACGCGAACGTCCCACTCGAAGAAGACGCGGCGAAGGCAATCGCCGCCGTGACGTCTAGCTGATCTGGCTTAGCGAGCCCCCCGAACTCCTCTAGGCGGACTTCTTCTTCAGGTAGCGAAGGAGACCCCCGGCGAGAAGTTGTTCCCGCTCGTGGTCGTTCAGGTCGTTCGCGACCTTGAACTCCTTGCCGTCGACGTTGAGAGTGAATGTTGTGCTCCCGCCGGCGATCTCCTCGCCTAGGTTCGGGAGGGACCACGTGTCGCCGAGCCTTGCCTGCTCGTACACCTGGTCGTCGATGATCGCGGGAACGATTCCGTTGTTGATGAGGTTGCGCCGGTGGATGCGATGGAAACCCTTCGCGAACACGGCGCGGACGCCCAACTGAAGGGGGGCGAGTGCGGCGTGCTCGCGCGAGGACCCCTGCCCGTAGTTGTCTCCGGCGACGACGAACCCGCCGCCCCATTCCTTCGCGCGGGCGACGAATTCCGGATCTTCCTTCCGGAAGCAGTACTCGGCGATCGCGGGGATGTTCGAGCGTTCCGCCATAACGATGACGCCGTCGGGTGACATCGAGCCGGTCGAGATGTTGTCCGGAAGCGTGATGAGCACCCGCCCGGTCAAGGCTTCCGGGAGGTCCGGCGGGGTGGGCGGCGGCTTGATGTTGGGCCCTCGCCAGATCTCGACGCTGGCTGCCTCGTCCGGAGGGAGAGGCTGGATCAGCATCGAGTCATCCGCGACCGGCTTTGGGGCCTCGATCTTCGGGGGCTCCATGTCGAGGTCGCGCGGATCCGTGATGACGCCCTTGAGGGCCGTGGCCCCGGCAGTCGCCGGTGACGTGAGGTAGACGTAATCGTCCACGGTGCCCGACCGGCCCTGGAAGTTCCGGTTCATCGTTCGCACTGAGGGTTGGCCCGAAGGGGGTGCTTGCCCCATGCCCACGCAGGGTCCGCACGCCGGCTCGAGGAGTCGCGCCCCCGCCGCGATGTAGTCGGTCAGTACGCCGGTCGAGGCGATCGCGTTCAGGACCTGGCGTGATCCGGGAGATACGGTCATGTCGAGCCACTCGTTCACGCCGCCTGCTTTCACAATCGCGGCGGGGATCGCGAGGTCCTCGTAGGAAGAGTTCACCGACGAACCGACGCAAACCTGAGCAACTTTGGTGCCCGCAACCTCGCGGACCGGGACGACGTTGTCGGGGTTCCTCGGCTTGGCGATGAGCGGCTCGAGAGCGGCGAGGTCGATCACCATCTCCTCGTCGTAGGAACACCCGGGGTCGGGCAGAAGCTCGCGAAAATCCCCGGCACGCTCTTGAGATTCCAGCCACTCGCGGGTGCGCCCGTCGGCCGGAAAGATTCCCGCAGTCGCGCCTAGCTCCTGGATCATGTTGCAGATCGTGGCCCGCTCGGTCGCAGACAGCGTGGCGACGCCGTTTCCATCAAACGCGAACGCCTTGTTGATGCCGCCTTTCACCGTGAGGCGGCGAAGCATCTCGAGAATGACGTCCTTTGACGAGACCCACGGCGACAGCTCGTTCTCGAGCACGACCCGGACGACCGATGGATAGGTGAGCTCGAATGGGTACCCCGCCATCGCCACGGCGGCATCCATCCCCCCGATCCCGAGGGCGAACATGCCGACCGCGCCGGCAGTCGTTGTGTGAGAGTCCGAGCCGACGAGCGTCGCCCACGGCTTGTCGAAGCGCTCGAGGAACACGTAATGCGAGATGCCGTTTCCGGGCCGCGAGAACACGGCGCCGTATCGGGCCGCGCAGGTCTGAAGGAAGAAGTGATCGTCGGGGTTCTTGTGGTCGAGCTGAATCATGTTGTGGTCGATGAACTGAACGACGAGCGGCACCTGCACCCGGTCTTTGTCGAGCTGCTCGAACTCCATCCACGCCATGGTCCCGGTGGCGTCCTGGAGCAGGACCATGTCGATGCGGTACGAGATCGGTGTTCCCGGCTCGAGCTTCCCGGAGACGAGGTGCTCCTCGAGGACCTTCTCGACGATGTTCTGCGGCACTTCGCGCCTCCGAAAGTCGCGGGCTCTCGCTAAATACGATACTAGGCTGGCTTGGATGACTGGGACCTTGGTGATCGTCGGGGCGGGAGTCTGTGGCGGCGCGGCCGTCCAGACCCTGCGGAATGAGGGGTTCGATGGGCGGATCGTGCTCGCGGGCGACGAACCGCATCTCCCGTACGAGCGCCCGCCTCTTTCCAAGGAGTACCTCCAGGGGAAGCAGGAGCGGGATGCCTTGCCGCTACTCGACGATTCCTGGTACGAGGATCAGGCAGTCGAGGCGAAGCTCGGGGTTCGCGTCGCCTCGATCGATGCCCGCGACCGGACGGTTCGGCTGGAGGGCGGAGAGGAGATCAAGGCGGACGCTGTCCTGCTGGCAACGGGAGGCCGCCCGCGGAAGCTCGACGTCGATCCGTCCGAACGGATCCTCTACCTGAGAACGGTTGAGGACTCGGACAGGATCCGCGCACGCCTGGGCAGCGACGCGAAGCTCGTCGTCGTCGGAGCGGGCTTCATCGGAGCAGAGGTGGCGGCCTCGGCCCGCACCCTGGGGACAGAGGTCACCGTGATCGAGATGTTCGCCGTCCCGCTCATGCGCGCCTTGGGGGAGGAGATGGGGCGTGTCTACGAGGCGATCCACCGGGACCATGGGATCGACCTCCGGCTGGGATCTGGGGTGGAGTCCATCAAGGAAACCGCCGACGGGGTTGTCGTCCGCAACGACCGGGGCGAGCTCGTTGAGGGGGAAGCCGCTGTGGTGGGTATCGCGATCGCCCCCAACATCGACCTTGCAGAAGCAGCCGGCCTCAAAACAGAGAATGGGATCGTGGTTGACGAATACTGCCAGACGTCGGCCGAAGGAATCTACGCCGCCGGCGATGTGGCAAACCATTTCCATCCGATCTTCGGGCAACGCATGCGCGTCGAGCATTTCGACAACGCCCTGAAGCAGGGCGCCGCGGCCGCTCGAAACATGTTGGGACGGCAGGAGGTGTACGACGATCCCCACTGGTTCTGGTCCGACCAGTACGACCACAACCTCCAGTACGCAGGGTTCGCGGCGGAGTGGGACGAGATCGTCGTTCGAGGCTCGATCGATGAGCGGAACTTCACGGCCTTCTACCTGAAGGAGGGCCTCCTGCTCGCGACGCTCGGCCTCAACAGAGGACGGGACGTGCGCCGGGCGATGAAGCTCATCTCGGCCCGGATCAGGCCGGATCCGGAGGCCCTCCGGGACGAGGATGTCGATCTGCGCACGCTCTTGACCAAGGCGGGGTAGCCGGCGTTTCCGATACGTTCCTCTGCCGGTCGCGAGCTCTCCGGCACAAGATCCTCCAGGAGTGTCACGGCGTGATGCAACGTACACTGGTGACGAACCCGTGAGCGCGACCGAGATAGCCCTCACTTCCTTCGAGGCGTACGCACAGGAGGTGCGCTCGCTCGCCGAAGCGCGCGACGCCGTCATCCTCGCGCATAACTATCAGGTGCCCTGGATCCAGGACGTCGCGGACCACGTGGGCGACTCGCTCCAGCTCTCCCGGCAGGCCGCGGAGACCGACGCCGAGACGATCGTGTTCTGCGG